>NZ_JBJLSI010000005.1:0-205106 GCF_050871945.1 Kineococcus deserti
CCCCACCCGCCCCCCCCCCCCCCGCCCCGCGACGCCGCCCCCCCCCCCCCCCCCCCCCCCCCCCCCCCCCCCCCCCCCCCCCCCCCCCCCCCCCCCCCCCCCCCCCCCCCCGAGGCAACGGGTCCGGGCGGAAAGTGTGCTTTCCGCGTGTGGACGCGGAGTCGGGCCCGGTGACCGCCGTACGGTGGGGCAATGCCCGCTGATCCGCCCGAGCACCACGACTCCCCCGGGAGCCACGACGCGGCCGGGCAGCGCTGGCACTCCACGACCTACGGCCGTCCCTCCCGCCGCCCGGTGCGGACCCGTGCGGCCGCGCAGACCCCCGGCCGCGGGCAGCGGCTGACGCAGTACGCGCGGGACCTCGAGGAACCGCCCACTCCCCCGCCGGCCCCCCGTCGTCCCGCCGAACCCCGTGCGCGGCGCCGGCCGAACGTGCGGCGCCGCCGGCGGGTCCTGGCCGTCGTCGCCGTGCTGGTCGTCCTCGCCGTCGTCTACCCCCTCGCCCTGGCCTGGCGCGGGTGGTCGGCGGTGGACCAGGTCGCGGCGGCCTCGACGGGCGAACGCCCGGCCGCCACCCCCGGAACCACGTACCTCATCGTCGGCAGCGACTCGCGCGACGGCCTGAGCCAGGAGGAGATCGCGGAGTACTCCGCCGGTGGGGACGACATCGCCGGGCGGCGCACCGACACGATCATGCTGCTGCACGTCCCCGAGGGCGGGGGCCCGGCGGCGCTCATCAGCGTCCCCCGCGACTCCTGGGTCCCCATCCCCGGTCACGACCGCAACAAGATCAACGCCGCCTACGCCATCGGTGGGGCGCCGCTGCTCGCGCAGACCCTCGAGGACGTCTCGGGCCTGCGGATCGACCACTACGTCGAGACCGGCTTCGGGGGTTTCGCCCAGATCGTCGACGCGCTCGGCGGGGTGGACATGTGCCCGGCGGCAGCCGTGAGCGACGTCCGCGCCGGGCTGGACATCCAGGCCGGCTGCCAGACCATGGACGGCGCGACGGCGCTGGGGTACGCCCGCTACCGCTACTCCGACAACCTGGGCGACTTCGGCCGCGTGCAGCGCCAGCGGGAACTGCTCGGCGCCATCACCTCCGCGGCCGCCAGCCCGGCGACGTTGCTGAACCCGTTCCGCGCCTTCCCGCTGGCCTCGGCCGGCGGCGGCGCCGTCACCCTCGACGAGGACGCCTCGATCACCGACCTGGTGGGTTTCCTGCGCGGGATGCGCTCGGCGACCGGCGCCGGGGGGATCTCCATGACGGTCCCGGTGTCGGACCCGAACTACCGCACCTCGCACGGCCTGGCCGTGAAGTGGAACACCGACCAGGCGCTGGAGATGTTCGAGGACCTCAAGGCCGACGACACCGAGGCGCTGCGCTCACTGCTGGCGTGAGCCCCGCGTCGACCGCGCCGCGGCGACCGCGAACACCAGGCCCACGACGAGCAGGGCGGCGCCCGTCCACAGGTTCAGCGCGATCCCACCGGTCTTGGCCAGGTCCTCCTCGGTCGTGCCGAAGAGCCCCTGCCCCAGCAGCAGCAGGCCGAACAGGAACATCGTCACGGCACTGATGCCGCGCAGGTCGGTGACGAAACGCTTCACGGGTGCTCCTCAGGGTCGCTCAGGCGAAGGCGAGGTTCAGGGCCAGGCAGCCGGCGAGCACGACCAGCCCCAACGGCAGCGGACGCCGCCACCACGGCTCGTCGACCTCGGGCGCCGCGCCGTCGAGCACGGGAACCGCTGCGGCACCGCGGATCGGCAACCGGCCGCGGCCCCACACCAGCCCGTCGAGCTCCTCCACGGGTTTGGGCGTCGTCACCAGCGACACGACGACGCAGGCGAGGGCACCGGCCACGAACGCCACCCCCATGCCGACGAAGGAGGCCATCTGGCTGGAGTTGAACGTCACCCAGCCCAGTCCACCCACCACGCTCGTCCCCACCGCACCGGCGGTACCCGCCAGCAGCCCGGCCAGCCCCGCCCACGGCGTCATCCGCTTCCAGAACAGGGCGATGATGAACGTCGTGAACAGCGGGGCGTTGAAGTAGGACTGCAACTGCTGGATGTAGTCCTGCAGGTTGTCGAAGCGGGCGGCGATGAACGCCGTGGCCACGCCCACCAGCACGCCGTGCACGTTGACGCGCCGGCCGACGCGCAGGTAGTAGGCGTCGGGCCGGTCCTTGCGCACGTACGTCTGCACGATGTCGTAGGTGACGACGGTGTTGAACGCGGAGACGTTCGCGGCCATGCCGGCCATGAACGCCGCCATCAACCCGGCCAGGGCCAGGCCCAGCAGGCCGTTCGGCAGCACCTCGTCGATGAGGGCGGGCAGCGCCTCGTTGTACGGCAGCCCCGGTTCCCCGAGCCCGACGACCAGCTGACCGGCGACCATGCCCGGCACGATGACGATCGCCGGCAGCAGCATCTTGACGGCCGCGGCGAGGATCGGGGTGCGCTGCGCGGCCGACATGTCCTTGGCCGACAGCGCGCGCTGCACCTCGGTGAAGTTCGTCGTCCAGTAGCCGAACGAGTTCACGAAGCCGATGCCCAGGACGATGAGGATCCAGTTCCCGAAGGGGTTCGTGGCCTCCCCCACACCCGTTCCGCCCCAGGCGTGCAGGGCCGTGGGCGCCAGCGCGGGATCGGCCGCCGTGCTCGCGACCAGGCCGTCCCAGCCGCCGATGCGGTGCAGCCCGGCGATCGTCAGCGGCGTCATCGCGGCGACCACGACGAAGAACTGCAGGACCTCGTTGTAGATCGCGGCAGTGAGCCCACCCAGGCCCGTGTAGACCAGCACGACGGCGGCCGCCACGCCGATCGACAACCAGATCGGCCAGCCGATGAGCACGTTGACCAGCAGCGCCAGGGCGTACAGGTTGATCCCGGCGACCAGCGCGGTCGCGATCGCGAACACGACCGACTGGTACAGGTGGGTGGCGCGGTTGAACCGCAGCCGCAGGAACTCCGGCACCGAACGGACCTTGGAGCCGTAGTAGAACGGCATCATCACCAGGCCCAGGAACACCATGGCCGGGATCGCGCCGATCCAGTAGTAGTGCGTCGTCGGCATCCCGTACTGGGCGCCGTTGGCGGCCATCCCGATGAGCTCGACGGCTCCGATGTTGGCCGACAGGAACGCCAGCGCCGTGATCCACGCGGGCAGGCGACGGCCGGAGAGGAAGAAGTCGCGGCTGTCGTGCACGGTGCGGCGGGCGATGAAACCCACGCCGAGGACGACCGCGAAGTAGACGACGACGAACGCGTAGTCGATGGCCTTCGCCTCGAGCCGGAGATCGACGTCCACTGCGCGAACCACTCCCCACCGGTGCCGGACCCACCACCACCTCGACCGCGGGCCGGACCACTGTACCCGTGCACACGACGGCGCCCCGCCCACCGCGCGGGTGGACGGGGCGCTGGAGGGGGACGCTCAGAACAGCGAGACGGCCGCCTGGGCGTCGACGAGGCCTTCGCCGTAGAAGCCGTTGTCCTCGGCCGGACCGGCGCAGGTGGCGGTGGAGACGACCTCCCCGGCCGTGGCCGAGTACCGGCGGTAGGTGTACTCGGCCGGCACCGGGCAGGGCGTGTCGGTCGCGGTGCCGAGCAGGACCGCCTCGGTGACGGCGGGGTCCAGCGTCAGCGTGCCCGGGTGGGCCGGGTCGGGCCGGCCGTACTCGCTGA
Organism: Kineococcus deserti; assembly: GCF_050871945.1. Classification (NCBI taxonomy): domain Bacteria; kingdom Bacillati; phylum Actinomycetota; class Actinomycetes; order Kineosporiales; family Kineosporiaceae; genus Kineococcus; species Kineococcus deserti. Next base: position 3,688 of record NZ_JBJLSI010000005.1, read on the forward strand.
CGATGAGGGCTGCGACCCCGGCCGCGTGCGGCGCGGCCATCGAGGTGCCCTGGGCGTACTGGTAGTAGGCGTCCTGCCCGTCCGGGGTGGTTTCGCGGATCACGAACGGGCTGGTGGGCTCACCGTTCTCGTCGATGGCGCCCTCGGCGATCGCGACGTTCTCCGGGTAGGCCCCCAGGACCTGCGCGCCGGGGCTGACGCGGCCGTTCGGGGTGTCGTAGGCGTCACCGCCGGGCGCGGAGACGTCGGACTGCTCGGTGCCGAAGTTGGAGTAGTACGCCTTGCGGCCCGAGGGTCCGGTCGAGTTCACGGTGACGACGCCGTCGTTCTCGGCCGGCACGTTCAGGCAGGTCGCGTTGTCGATGGTGCGCTCGCGCGCGTCGGCGGGGTTGCCCTCCGGATCCAGCGGGTAGTCCGGGCTGGAGGCGTCGACGCCGGGGGCGCCGAGGTCGGTGGCCTCGTTGCCGGAGGCCGACACGGGCAGGACGCCCTTGCTGCGCGCGTAGTCGATGGCGCGCTGCACGGCGGCGACGATGACGCGCTGCTGCTGCTGCTCGGCCGGGGAGTCGGCCGGGTTGGCCTGGCAGTTGTACAGCCACGGGTCGACGTAGAAGCTCATGTTGATGACGTCCACGCCGGCGTCGGCGGCGTAGGTGATGGCGTCGAGGGTGGGCTGCAGGAAGAAGAACCCGGAGTCCTGGCCGGCGCGGATGTTGACGAGGTTCACGTTCGGGGCGACCCCGGCGATGCCGACGCCGTTGACGGGCGAGCCGATCGAGCTGGCGACGTGGGTGCCGTGACCGCCCTCGTCGACGTCGGCGGGGTCGACGCAGCTCTCGACCTCGCAGGGACCGTCGATGTCGGGCATGTCGGTGACGAAGTTGCGGCTGAGCCCGGCGTCGAAGTTCGGCGCGATGTCGGGGTGCGACCCGTCGACGCCGGTGTCGATGACCCCGACGCTGACCTTCTTGCTGCCCGGCTGTGTGCGGTAGCTGCCCTCGGCGGTGGCGCCGATGGCCTGCATGTCCCACTGCAGGGAGGCCAGCGGTTCCTCGGCGGGCCGACGCGCCGCGAGCGCCTTGAGCGAGACGTCCCCGTCGACCTGGGCGCGCTCGGCGGCGGTGAGGCGCTCGACCGCGTCGGTGTCGCGGACGGCGTCCTTCGGGGCGGCGCCGATCGTCCGGTTGGCGGCGGCGCCGACGAGCCCGGCTGCGTCGCCGGTCTTCTCGGAGAAGTCCGCGGCCGTGCTGGTGACGACCGCGTAGCCGACCTCGGCGTTGCTGGACAGGACGGTGCCGCCGGCCGCGGCGATCTGAGCCCGCGCCACGGCGTCGGAGGTGCCGGGGTCGTAGAGGACGACGTAGTTGGTCTGGCCCGCGGTCGTGGTGGTGCTGTCGGTGGTGCTGGTCCCGGCCGAGGACGCGGACTGCGTCACCGCCAGGGTCGTCGCGACGAGCGCCGTGCTCATCGCGGCCGACAGGATGATCTTGCGCACGGGGGGTCTCCTACCTCGATGGTTGCTGGAGGCAGAGTTTGGTGCACAGAGTGCTCACAGACAAGGGTTTGCCGTGGTCGATTTGAGGATGCGGGACGGGCGTTCGGCGTTATCGTGCGCGCCCCGCGCGGGACGCCGCCCAGGGCCGGGTCAGCGCCGCGCCAGGTCCACCAGCACGTCCAGCAACCGCCGCCCGTCCATCCGCAACCCGTCGTGCTGGTACTCGTTCGTCACGAACGTGCGGGCCCCGCGGATCGCCTGTGCGGTGCGCCGGCTGAACTCGTACGGCACGAACATGTCGTCGACGTACACCGCGGCCGCGACGGGAACGGTGTTGTGCGCCAGCACGTCCGCGTCGTACAGCGGCGGCAGCGAGTCGTCGGCGGCGAGCAGGCCGGCCGCCTCGCGCAGGGGCACCAGGGCGGGATCCTCCTCGAACTGCCACGGGTACACGTGTTCCCCGGTGAACCGGAACTCCGGCGCGTCGAGCGCGAAACCGGCCTCGTCGCGCACCCGGTGCGCCGACCAGTTCGTCGCCGACCCCTGCGCGTAGATGCTCTCGTGGACCAGCGCGTACAACGGGTGGTCGGCGAAGGACAACCGCCGGGACATCTCCAGCAGGAACCGCTCGGACAGCCGGCGGACGCCGTGCACCGTGGTGAACGGGTCCTCCAGGGCGAAGTGCAGGGCGTCGAAACCCGACACCTGCCCCAGCGCGATCCCGATGGTCCGGAACCGCCGGGACGACAACCGCTCCCCCGTCACCAGGAACTCCTCGGTCCCCTCGAGGTGGTCGGCGACCTGCTGCGCGACCACGAGGTCGCGGGGGTAGCGGGCGAAGAACTCCTCGTTGCGCACGGCGGTCTGCGCGTAGGTCGCGCGGTAGACGTCGTCCGCCGTCGTCTCGATCCCCGGCAGCCCGGCGGTGATGAACACCTCGCGCAGGCCCTGCGGCGCCTGGGACAGGTACGTCGTCAGGCAGAAACCGCCGTAGCTCTGCCCCAGCGCCGCCCAGGTGTCCCCGCCCAGCTCGGCGCGCAGCAGTTCGGCGTCGGCCACGATCGAGTCGGCGCGGAAGTGCCTCAGGTACCGCGCCTGCTCGGCCGGTGCACCGGTCAGGCTCTGGCGGTCCAGCCGGTTCGAGCGTCCGGTCCCGCGCTGGTCGAGCAGGACGACGCGGAACTCCTCCAGCGCCCGGTCCAGCCAGCCGCCGACCACGTCGGGACGGTTCGCGGGATGGCCCGGCCCGCCCTGGAAGAACACCAGCCGCGGCGCGTCCTGCCGGCCGTCCCGGACGTACTCGCGGGCGAACACCTCCAGGGTTCCCGGTGTCCCGCCGCGGTGGTCGAGGGGGACGGTGACGACGTGCTCGTGCACGTCGTGGCCGTCGACGCGGTGGGACTCGGTGCTCAGCGGACTCACCCCCCGACCGTAAGCCACCGGTGGACGCGACCCGGTCGACGGGAGCGGCCGCCGCGCCCACCGTCGCGACGTGGAGATCGCCGGGGCGCTGACCGAGCGCGCCGACGCCCAGCGGCGGGTGGAGCAGCTGCGCTCACGCATCACCGCGAACGCCCGCCACCAGGAGGGCGAGGAGCCGGCCGGGGACGCCGCCGCGCTGCTGGTCGAGACCGGCAGGTGCTGACCCGGTCGCAGACCCTCGTCGCCCGCACCGACCGCACCGACTCCCAGGTCGACCTCGGGCCCGACGGCACGATGACCGGCGCTCGTCGTCGCCCAGCCGGAGCGGCCGCGCGTTCGAGCGCGAGGTCACCGCGTGCGCGGTGAACGCGCGCGAGGTCACCGCGCGCCACGACCACCACGCCGCGCGTTCGAGCGCGACGTCACCGCGTGCGCGGTGAACGCGCGCGAGGTCACCGCGCGCCACAACCACCACGCCGCGCGTTCGAGCGCGACGTCACCGCGTGCGCGGTGAACGCGCGCGAGGTCACCGCGCGCCGGCACGGTGGCCGCGCGGCGGCCGGCGACCTCAGCCGCCGAAACCGACGCCGGAGCGCCGGGTGCGGGCACGCAGCTTCTCGCCCTTGTCGTACGCCGCCTGCCGCAACGAGTCCTGGAACTCCACCATCCGCGTCCGCAGCTCCGCGTCGGCCGCGGCGAGGATCCGCACGGCCAGCAGCCCGGCGTTGCGCGCGCCGCCGATGGAGACCGTCGCGACCGGGACGCCGGCGGGCATCTGGACGATCGACAGCAGGGAGTCCATGCCGTCGAGGTGGCGCAGCGGGACGGGGACGCCGATGACGGGCAGCGGCGTCACGCTGGCCAGCATCCCCGGCAGGTGCGCCGCCCCGCCGGCGCCGGCGATGACGACCTGCAGACCGCGTTCGGCGGCCGCGGCGCCCCAGGCGACCATGTCGTGCGGCATGCGGTGCGCCGAGACGACGTCGGCCTCGTAGCCGACCTCGAACTCCTCCAGCGCCTTGGCCGCCTCCTCCATCACGGGCCAGTCGGAGTCCGACCCCATGACCAGACCCACACGCGTCACGGTGCTCACTCGTCGATCTCCCCCGCGATGAAGGCCGCCGCGTGCCGGGCACGCGCGCGGACGGTTTCCAGGTCGTCGCCGTAGACGGTGACGTGCCCGAGCTTGCGGCCGGGCCGCTGCTCCTTGCCGTACAGGTGCACCTTGACGCCCGGGTCGTGCGCCATGACGTGCAGGTAGGACCGGTAGAGGTCCTCGTGCCGGGCCTCGATGGCCTTCGGCCCCAGCACGTTGACCATGACCGTCCACGGCGCGCGCGGCTGCGTCGACCCCAGCGGCAGGTCCAGCACGGCCCGCAGGTGGTTCTCGAACTGGCTGGTGACCGACCCGTCGATGCTCCAGTGACCGGAGTTGTGCGGGCGCATGGCGAGCTCGTTGACGACGACGTCGCGCACCCCGTCGCGGTCGACCTCGAACACCTCGACGGCCAGCACGCCCGTGACGTCGAGGCCGCCGGCGATCCGCAGGGCGATGTCGGTGAGCCGGCCGGCGAGGTCGTCGGACAGGTCCGGCGCGGGGGCGGTGACCTCGTGGCACACACCGTCGCGCTGCACGGTCTCCACGACCGGCCACGCCGCGGCCTGGCCCGAGGGGCTGCGCGCGACGAGCGCGGCGAGCTCGCGGGTGAAGGGCACGTGCTCCTCGGCCAGCAGCCCACCGCGCCCGGCCCAGTCGGCCAGCCACTGCTGCGCCGTGGACCACTTCGCGTCGTCGGGGCCGTCCAGGACGAGGACGCCCTTGCCGTCGTAGCCGCCGCGCGGGGTCTTCAGCACGACCGGCCAGCCGGCGGTCGCGGCGAACCGCTCGACGGCGCCGCGGTCGGCGACCCGCGCCCACGCCGGGCACGGCACGCCGAGGGAGCTGAGCTTCTCGCGCATGACGATCTTGTCCTGGGCGTGCACGAGGGCGTCGGCCCCCGGCTGCACCGACGTGACCTCGGCCATCGCCCGCAGCCCCGGACCGGGGACGTGCTCGTGGTCGAAGGTCACCGCGTCGCACTCGGAGGCGAAGGCGACCAGCGCCTCGAGGTCGTCGGCGGCGCCGAGCGGCGCGGGCGTGATCACCTGCGCGGCCGCGACGTCGGGGCCTTCGGCCAGGACCCGCAGCCGCAGGCCGAGCGCGAGCGCGGCGGGCTGCATCATGCGGGCGAGCTGGCCGCCGCCGACGACTCCGACGACGGGGAAGCCGCCGGGCCGGGCGTACGGGGCGGGATCCGTCCGGTGGGGTTGCGTGCGGGCGGGTGTGGGCACAGCGGTCACGTCTGCCGAGCGTAGTGGCCGCGGCGCGTCGTTCAGGTCATCACCCGTTCGGCCGATGGACCCTGGGATGCCTGCCGCACCGAGGTGCGTCACAGTTGACCCGTCGCGCCACGGAACCGTGGTGCGTGCCCACGGAGGGGGAGCAAGTTGTTCACCGTGATCGCCTGTGTGGCGTTCGTCGTCCTCGGCATCGTTGGAGCCGTCAAGATGGAGGACCACCTCGACCCGCGGAAGACACGCACCTCTGCGAAGCGGTGACGTCGAGCCCGTTCCCAGCCTGACCCGTCAGACTGCGTGGCCGCGGGGGAACACCCACCCCCGGGACGACGGAGAGAGCGGGAGCCAGTGAGCGGGAGAGATCAGGGCGGGACGGGTCTCGTGCGCCGGTTGCGCGACACCTACGAGGTCCTGGCCCGCGAGGCCGCGAAGTTCGGCATCGTCGGCGCGGTCGCGTTCGTCACCGACTTCGGGATCTTCAACCTGCTGCGCTACGCCGGCCCCGACGGGGTCGGCGTGCTGCACCACAAGCCGCTGACGGCCAACGTCATCTCGGTGGTCACCAGCATCGTGGTGGCCTGGCTGGGCAACCGGTACTGGACGTTCCGGCACCGGCGTCGCGCCTCGGCGCCCCGGGAGCTGCTGCTGTTCTTCGTGATGAACGGCTTCGGGCTGCTCATCTCGCTGGCCTGCCTGGGGTTCACCTACTACGTGCTCGACCTGCGCGGGCCGCTGGCCTCGAACATCTCGGCCAAGGTGGTCGGCGTCGCGCTCGGCACGCTGTTCCGCTGGTGGGCCTACCGGAGGTTCGTCTTCGTCGAGGAGCTGCGCGAGGAGGGCTGGGAGGCCCACCCCTCGCACGAGCAGCCGCAGGCCTCAGCGGGGCCGCAGGTGGACGACGTCCGCCGCAGCGAGGCGCGTCCGGGCGCCGCCTGAGCCCTCCACGAGCAGCCGCCCGTCGTCGTCGACGTCGACGGCCCGGCCCTCCAGCGCCGACCCGTCGGGCAGGTGGGCCCGCACGTCGGCGCCGATCGTCGCGCTGACCGCGCGGTAGGCCGCCAGCGGTGACTCCCCCGCCGCCCACCGGTCCACCCGCACGCGCAGGGCCCGCAGGTAGCGGCGCAGCACGGTGTCCCGGTCGTACGACCGGGCCCCGGCCAGCAGCAGCGAGGTGGCCGTCTCGACGGGCAGCTCGTCGGCGCGCAGGGACACGTTGAGCCCGGCGCCGAGGACGACCCGGTCCGGGCGGGCCTCGGCGAGGATGCCGCACAGCTTGCCCGGCCGGTCGGGGCCCTCGACGAGGACGTCGTTGGGCCACTTCAGGCGCGCGCGGACCCCGAGCCCCTCCAGGGCGTCGACGACGGCGACCCCGGTGACCAGCGGCAGCAGCGCCCAGTCCTCGACCGGCCGCTGCGGTCGCAGGAGCACCGAGACGGCCAGGGAGGAGCGCGGCGGGGCCGACCAGGTGCGCCCCAGCCGACCGCGGCCCGCGGCCTGGTGGTCGGCGACGAGCACGGCGCCGTGCGGCGCGTGCTCCTCGGCGACGAGGTCGGCGTTGGTGGACCCGGTGCTCGCGACGACGTCGAGGCGGCTCCAGCCGTCCGGTCCGACGAGCGCGGCGCGCAGGGCGGCGGCACGCAGCGGAGGGCGTTCGAGGTCGCTCCACGGGTTGTCCACGCCTCGATCATCCCCTCCGGGATTTCCCTCTCGGCGCGCCGTGTGGTGAGGTGAGCCTGCCCTGACCCTCCGAGCTCGATGGAGTTCCCCGTGCGCACCTCCCGCCGCGCCCTGCTGGCCACCGTTCCCCTCGCCGCGCTCGTCGGCGCCTGCGGCTCCGAGGACGAGACGGCCTCCGAACCCGCCAGCGCCCCCACGAGCGGCGGCGGCGCGTTCCCGGTGACGATCGAGCACGCGCTGGGGTCCACGACGATCGACGCCGAGCCGAAGCGGATCGTCTGCCTGGGCTGGGGCTCGCAGGACGTCGTGTGGGCGCTGGGGCTGCAGCCGGTGGGCGTTCCGGAGGTGACCTACGGCGGCCTGGAGGACGGCACCTACCCGTGGTGGGAGGGGCACTTCGACGCCTCGACGACGACGTTCCTGCCCAACCCGACCTCCGGGGAGGTCCCGTTCGAGCAGATCACGGCGCTGGCCCCGGACCTGGTCCTGGCGGTCTACTCGGGCATCACAGCCGACGACTGGAGCACCCTGAGCCAGATCGCCCCGACCGTGGCCTACCCCGGCGAGCCGTGGCTGACGAGCTGGCAGGACCAGACCACGATGATCGGGCAGGCCGTCGGCAGGAGCGCCGAGGCGGAGGCGCTCGTCGCCGACACCGAGGACGACCTCGCCTCGCGCGCCGCGGGCAGCCCCGCGCTGGCCGGCAAGACGTTCACCTACATCTCGGCCGACCCGGCCACGCTGTACGTCTACCTGCCCGGGGACCCGCGCGTGGACATGCTGCACGAGCTGGGCCTGGTGGACGCGCCCGGCGTGACCACGCTGGCCGAGCAGGAGGACACCTTCTACGCCACCGTGGCCAAGGAGCGCGTCCGCGACCTGGACGCCGACATCGTCGTCGGGTACGGCATGACCCGCGACGAGCTGCGCGCCGACCCCGTGTACGCGACGATGCCGGCCGTCGCCGCGGACGCCGTCGCCTGGCTGGAGGACCAGTCGCTGGTCAGCGCCACCTCGGCCACCGTGCTGAACCTGCCCTGGCAGCTGGACCGGCTCGTGCCCTTGCTGGACGCGGCGGCGCAGAACGCCTCCGCCTGACCCGCCGCCCCACCCACCCTCCCCCGCGATCAAGGACTCAACTCCGACGATCAAGGATTCGCGATTCCTTGATCGACATCGGCGAATCCTTGATCGCGGGGGTGGGGGGTCGGGAACTAGGGTCGGGGCGTGAGTGAGCAGCGGCAGGCGACCGCGATCGACGCAGTGGCCGAACGTCACCTGGAGACGGTGCTGCGGTTGCAGCCGTCCTTCGCCCTGTCCCTCGGCGTCCCCGACCCCGCACCGGGGCTGGGTGACCGTTCCCCCGCGGGCCTGGAGCAGATCGCGGACGCCGACCGGGCGACGCTGGCCGCGCTCGAGGCGACCCCCGAGGTCGACGAGGTCGACCGGGTGACGGTGGCGGCCCTGCGCGACCGGCTCGGCCTGGAGGTCGCGCTGCACGAGGCGGGCGAACTGCTCGGCGACCTCAACGTCATCGCCTCCCCCGTGCAGGACCTGCGGATGGTCTTCGACCTGCTGCCGACCGGCTCCGACGACGACTGGCAGGTCGTCGGCGAGCGGCTGGCGGCCGTGCCCGCGGCCCTGGAGGGGTACGTCGAGAGCCTGCGCACGGCGGCCGCGGCCGGCCGGGTCGCCGCGGTCCGCCAGGTGCGGGCGTGCACGGCCGAGGCGGCCTCGTACGCCGCGCCGGAGGGGTTCTTCACCACCTTCACGGCCGGCCGGGGCCCGGCCGTCGAGGCGGCCGGAAACGCTGCGGCGCAGGCCTACGGGGACCTGGCGCGGTTCCTGCGCGAGGAACTGCTGCCGCAGGCGCCGACGGCCGACGCCGTCGGCCGCGACCGGTACGCCCTGTGGTCGCGGTACTTCGTCGGCGCGCGGGTCGACCTCGACGAGACGTACGCGTGGGGTCTGGAGGAGGTCGCCCGGCTGCGCGCGGAGATGGCCGACGTCGCCCGCCAGCTGACGGGTTCGGGTGACGTCGCGGCCGCGGCCGCTGCGCTGGACGCCGACCCCGGCCTCGTCGTCGAGGGCGCGGAGAACTTCCGGGCGTGGATGCAGGACCGCTCCGACGCCACGGTGGACGCGTTGCAGGGCAGGCACTTCGACATCCCCGAGCAGATCCGCCGACTGGAGTGCCGGATCGCGCCGACGACCAGCGGCGGGATCTACTACACCGGCCCCAGCGAGGACTTCTCCCGTCCCGGGCGGATGTGGTGGGCGGTTCCCGCAGGGCAGACGACGTTCTCCACGTGGCGCGAGGCGACGACGGTGCACCACGAGGGAGTCCCCGGGCACCACCTGCAGATCGGCCAGACGGCCGTGAACAGCGCCCTGCTCAACCGCTGGCGGCGCCAGGCCTGCTGGATCTCCGGGCACGGCGAGGGCTGGGCGCTGTACGCCGAACGGCTGATGCAGGACCTGGGTTTCCTGCGCGACCCCGGCGAGGTGCTGGGCATGCTCGACGCGCAGCTGCTGCGCGCCGGTCGCGTCGTGCTGGACATCGGGATCCACTGCGGCCTGCCGGCTCCCGCGGAGGTCGGCGGCGGCGCGTGGACCTACGCCAAGGCGTGGCAGTTCCTGCAGTCGGTCTCGGGCAACCACCCCGACGTGCTGCGCTTCGAACTCGACCGCTACCTCGGCTGGGCCGGGCAGGCACCCAGCTACAAAGTCGGCGAACGGTTGTGGACGGCGCTGCGCGACGACGTCGCCGCCCGCGACGGCGCCTCGTTCGACCTCAAGGAGTTCCACCGGCGCGCGCTGGACGTGGGTTCCGTGGGCCTGGACGTCCTGCGCTCGGCCCTCCTCCCCGCCTGACCCCGCTCACTGCGCGTGGTCGCCAGGTGGGGACCGTTGACGCAACGGGCCGCACCTACCGGCCCGTTGCGTCAACGGTCTCCCACCGTGACCACCCACCGTGACCACCCGCAGTGACGTGTGACGATTGACGGCGTGACGTCGCTGCTGCTCGCCTCCGCCTCCCCCGCCCGCCTGGCCACCCTGCGCGCGGCCGGTCTGGACCCGGCGGTGATCGTCTCCTCGGTCGCCGAGCCGGCGGTGGTCGAGCGGTACGGGGTCACCGACGCCGAGGACGTGTGCCTGGTCCTGGCCAAGGCGAAGGCCGAGGACGTGGCCGGGCAGCTGGCGAACCGCGACGACGCCCCCGACGACGCGCTGGTCCTGGGCTGCGACTCGGTCCTGGCCATCGACCTCGGCGACGGCGTGGAGGTCCTGGGCAAGCCCGCCGACGCGGCGGAGGCGACGACGCGCTGGCAGGCGATGCGCGGGCGCAGCGGGGTCCTGCACACCGGGCACTGGCTCATCGACGACCGCGAGGACGGCTCGGGCGCCACCATCGGCGGCGTCGCGAGCGTGACGGTGCACTTCGCCGACGTCACCGACGCCGAGATCGAGGCCTACGTCGCCTCCGGTGAGCCGCTGAACGTGGCGGGCGCGTTCACCGTCGACGGCCTCGGCGGGGCCTTCGTGCGGGGCGTGGAAGGAGATCACCACGCCGTCGTGGGGGTCTCGCTGCCCCTGCTGCGCGACCTCGTCCGCGAGGCGGGGGTCTCCTGGACCGACCTGTGGGCCGAGCGCGGGTAGTCTCAGCCCTCGTCCCGCACCCTCCCTCGAACTTCCGGAGACGCCGCATGACCTCCCCCGAGCCGTCGACACGAGTCACGGGTCCGGTGACGAAGGTCCTCGTCGCCAACCGCGGGGAGATCGCGGTCCGCGTCGTGCGGGCCGCACGCGACGCGGGCCTGCGTTCCGTCGCCGTCTACTCCGAGGGCGACCGGGACGCGCTGCACGTGCGCAGCGCCGACGAGGCGTACGCCCTGGGCGGCACGACCGCCAAGGAGTCCTACCTCGACGCCGGCAAGATCGTCGAGGTCGCGCTGCGCTCCGGCGCCGACGCCGTGCACCCCGGGTACGGCTTCCTGTCCGAGAACGCCGCCTTCGCCCAGGCCGTCATCGACGCCGGGCTGACGTGGATCGGCCCGCCGCCCGCGGCGATCGAGGCCCTGGGCGACAAGGTCTCCGCCCGGCACCTGGCCGCCCGCGCGGGCGCGCCGCTGGTGGCCGGCACCCCCGACCCGGTGGCCGGGCCCGAGGAGGTCCTCGCCTTCGCCGACGAGCACGGTCTGCCCATCGCGATCAAGGCCGCCTTCGGTGGTGGCGGGCGGGGGCTGAAGGTCGCCCGCCACCGCGAGGACGTCGAGGAGCTGTTCGCCTCGGCGGTGCGCGAGGCCGAGGCCGCCTTCGGCCGCGGCGAGTGCTTCGTGGAGCGCTACCTCGGCCGTCCGCGCCACGTCGAGACGCAGGTCCTGGCCGACGCGCACGGCGGCGCCGTCGTGGTCTCCACCCGTGACTGCACGCTGCAGCGCCGGCACCAGAAGCTCGTCGAGGAGGCCCCGGCCCCCTTCCTGACGCCCGAGCAGGACGCCGAGCTGCGCCGCGCCTCGCTGGCGATCGTGCGCGAGGCCGGCTACGTCGGCGCCGGGACGGTGGAGTTCCTCGTCGCCGCGGACGGGACGCTGGCCTTCCTGGAGGTCAACACCCGCCTGCAGGTCGAGCACCCGGTGACCGAGGAGGTCAGCGGCATCGACCTGGTCGTGGAGCAGTTCCGCATCGCCCGCGGTGAGCACCTGGGCTACTCCGAGGTCGCCACCCGCGGCCACTCGATCGAGTTCCGCATCAACGGCGAGGACCCGAGCGCGAACTTCCTGCCCCGGCCGGGCAAGCTGACCCGGTTCTCGCTGCCCTCCGGTCCCGGCGTCCGCGTCGACACCGGCATCGACCCGCGGTCGGCGGCCGTCGACGGTGGCGTGGAGATCTCCCAGGACTTCGACTCGCTGCTGGCCAAGCTGATCGTGACCGGCGCGACCCGCGAGCAGGCGCTGGCCCGTGCGGCCCGTGCGCTCGGCGAGTTCGTCGTCGAGGGCGTGCCGACGGTCCTGCCGTTCCACCGCGCGATCGTCACCGACCCCGCGTTCGCGGCGACCTCGGCCGGGCAGTTCACGGTGCACACCCGCTGGATCGAGTCCCCGGAGTTCGACGCCTCCCGGCTGGAGGGTTCCGGCTCCCACGAGGAGGCCGGCGACGCCCCGCACCGGGAGACGATCGTCGTCGAGGTCGCCGGCAAGCGCCTGGAGGTCTCCTTCCCGGTCGAGCAGTTCAACGCCCAGCTCTCCCGCGCCGGCCACGAGATCTCCCGCGCCGGTGTCGCCACCGGTGCGGCGGTGGCCCGCGCCTACCGTTCGGCCACCCACCGCGGTGCCGGCAAGAAGGGCAAGGCCGCGGGTGGGTCGGCGAAGAACCCGAACGCGCTCGTGACGCCCATGCAGGGCACGATCGTCAAGATCGACGTCAACGAGGGTGACGTCGTGGCCGAGGGCGACCTCGTCGCGGTGCTCGAGGCGATGAAGATGGAGCAGCCGCTGCTGGCCCACCGCTCCGGGACGATCACCGGCCTGACGGCCAAGCCCGGCGACACCACGACGACCGGCGCCGTCCTCTGCGAGATCCTCGACGCCTGAACGCGCACCCCGCGGAGGGGAAGCTCTCCGCGGGGCGGTCAGGACGTGGTGACGGTGACGTCGCCGGCGCCGGTGTTCAGGTCGAGGACCGGTCCGTCGTCGTCGGCCGGCACCTCGACCGTGCGGTCGCCGACCAGCGAGCCGCCGCGCACCGCGTAGCCCGTCCCGTCCCCCGGGACGGTCACGTCGAGGTCACCGGCCGACGTCTCGACCCGTGCCGCGGAGAACTCCCCGACGAGTTCGACGTCCCCGGCCTCCGAGGTCACCTCGACGTCCAGACCGGCCGGGACGGTGAGCGTCCAGTCGGCCGAGCACGGGCCCGGCAGGCTGCCCACCTCGCAGTCGCTGCGGAACACCAGGGTGTCGCCCTGCCGGGTGAACCCGTGCTCGGCCCGCCCCCAGCTGTGGGTGACGGTTCCGGTGACGGACACCTCGCCGACCTGACCGGCCCGGATGCTCACGTCCCCGACGCCCAGGACCACGACGAGACGGTCGCCGACCGCCGCACGCTCGGCGACCCGCACGTCGACGGACGTCATCTGCCCCAGCGCCGAGAGCGAGCCCGCCGCCACCGCCAGGCCCGCGAGCACCCCGGCGGCCACCTTCCCCGCGCTCACCGGGCCGCCTCCTCGAGGTAGCGCAGCACGGCCAGCACCCGGCGGTGGTCGTCGGAGTCGGGTGGCAGGTCGAGTTTGGCGAAGATGTTCGACACGTGCTTCTCCACGGCCTTCTCGGTGACGCCGAGCTCGGACGCGGTGCCGGTGTTGGACCGGCCGGCGGCCATGTGCCGCAACACCTCCGTCTCGCGCGGGGTGAGCCGGGCCAGGGGGTCGTCGCGACGGGCGCGGGCCAGCAGCTGCCCCACGACCTCCGGGTCCACGGCCGTCCCCCCGGCGGCCACCCGGCGCAGTTCACCGACGAACTCCCCGACGTCGCCGACGCGGTCCTTCAGCAGGTACCCGACCCCGCGGGCGCTGGAGGACAGCAGGTCCCCGGCGTACTGCTCCTCGACGTACTGCGACAGCACCAGCACCGCCGTGCCGGGGTTGTTCGCCCGCACGACGACGGCCGCGCGGATCCCCTCGTCGGTGAACGTCGGCGGCATCCGGACGTCGACGAGGGCGAGGTCGGGGGCGTGCCGGTCGACGGCGGTCAGCAGCCGCTCCGCGGTGTCGACGGCCTCGACGACCTCGATCCCCTCGGCCGTCAGCAGGCTCGTCAGCCCCTCGCGCAGCAGGACCGAGTCCTCCGCGATGACCACCCGCAGCCCCATCACCCCTCCCTCCCGTCGAAACCCGGCAACCCGACGCTGACGTCCGTGGGCCCACCGGGCGGGGAGTCGACGCGCAACCAGCCGTCGACGGCGCCGAGCCGGTCGGCCAGGCCCGTCAGACCCGATCCCCCGGACCCGTCCGCGCCGGCGCCCCCGATCCCGTCGTCGCTGATCCGCGCCCGCAGCTGCGTCCCGTCGCGCCACACCTGGACGCGGGCCGAACTCGCGCGGGCGTGCTTGGCGACGTTGGTGAGCGCCTCGGAGACGCAGAAGTAGGCGATCGCCTCGGCCGCCGGCACCGGCCGGGTGGACAGCCGCACCTCCACCGAGACCGGCAGCGGCGCGGCGGCCGCCAACCCGGACAGCGCGGCGTCCAGCCCGCGGTCGGTGAGCACGGGCGGGACGATCCCGCGGGCCACCGAGCGCATGTCGGTGATGGCCTCCCGAGCGTTGCCCTGCGCGGCCGCCAGGAAACCGGAGACGTCGGCCTGCGGATCCTTCTCCAGCGCGCGCCGGGCCATCCCGAGCTGCAGCGCGACCGCGACGAGCCGCTGCTGGGGGCCGTCGTGCAGGTCGCGTTCGATGCGCCGGCGCTCGGCCTCCACCGAGTCCACGGCCCGCTCCCGGGTGGTGGTCAGCGTCTCGACCCGTCGCCGCAGGGCGGCCTCGGTGGTGCGCGGCGGCCGCAGCAGGGAGCGGGCCGGTCCGGCCTCGCACTCCAGGAGGTACGGCGCGAACCGCACGACGCCGACGACCAGCAGCGCCCCGGCCGCGGCGACGGCGCCGTCCGGCAGCGGGATGGTGCCGGGGATGCCGAACGGCCAGTGCACCCCGGCACCGGCGACACCGCTGACGCTCTCGACCAGCACCGGCGCGAAGATCGCCCCGGTCCCGGCCGAGACCAGGCCCAGCGCCAGCGTCCCGACGAGCGCGCCGACGGTGCAGACGAGCGCCAGGTGCGCCACCGTCCGCCACATCACGACGTCGCCCAGCAGCGTGCGCCACCAGCCGCGCCCGGGCACCGGGTCGCCCGGCGCCTGGATCTCGACGTCCAGCAGCGTCCGGTAGCGGCGACGTTCGAGGCCACCGGCCAGGCGGGCCAGGAACCGTCCGGCCACGAGCAGCGGAACCCCGGTGAGCAGCACGGGGGTCAGGGCGGTGCCGAGCACGACGAGGAGCACGACGAGGAGGTAGGGCCCGAGCAGCAACAGGCTGGTGGTGCCGTGGCACAGGGCCCACCACCCCGAGCGCCAGGGGGCCAGCCAGGGGCGACCACCGGCCGGCTGCTGAACGTTGGACACGCGTCGACCCTAGGGATCGGCCGGCCCCCGGGAACAGGGGGCGATCACCCGGGCGGTGGTGGGGTTTCCCCCACCACCGGGCTACCCCGTCACTCCCCCATGACGTGCAGCTGGCGCGCCGCCTCGGCCAGCGACCCCGACAGCGAGGGGTAGACGGTGAACGCGTGCGCGACGTCGTCGACGTTGAGCCGCTTCTCGACCGCCAGGGTCACCGGGAAGATCAGCTCGCTCGCCCGCGGGGCCACCACCACCCCGCCGATGACGGTGCCCGAGCCCTTGCGGCAGAACAACTTCACGAACCCGTCGTGGATGCCGAGCATCTTGGCCCGGGCGTTGGTCGACAGCGGCAGCTTGACGATCTCGCCCTGCGCCTCGTCGGAGTCGATCTGCGCCTGGGTCCAGCCGACGGTCGCGATCTCCGGGGAGGTGAACACCGTCGAGGCGACCGAGCGCAGCTTCAGCGGGCCGACGCTGTCGCCGAGCGCGTGCCACATGGCGATGCGGCCCTGCATGGCCGCGACCGAGGCCAGCGGGAAGACGCCGGTGCAGTCGCCGGCCGCGTAGACCCCGCGCGCCGACGTGCGCGAGACCCGGTCGACGTCGATGTGCCCCGACTCCGAGGTCCACACCCCGGCCTCCTCCAGACCGAGGCCGGCGGTGTTCGGGATCGCGCCGACGGCGACGATGCAGTGCGACCCCTCGACGGTGCGCCCGTCCGAGAGGGTGACGGTGACGGAGTCGCCGTGCCGTTCGACCTTCTCGGCGCGCGAGCGGGACAGGACGGTCATGCCGCGGCGGCGGAAGACGCCCTCGAGGACCTCGGCGGCGTCGGCGTCCTCCCCCGGCAGCACCCGGTCGCGGGAGGAGACGAGCGTGACCTGCGCGCCGAGGGCGTCGTAGGCGTTGGCGAACTCCGCGCCGGTGACGCCGGAGCCGACGACGATGAGGTGCTCGGGCAGTTCGGTGAGGTCGTAGACCTGCTTCCACGTGAGGATGCGCTCGCCGTCGGGCTGGGCGTCGGGCAGCGTGCGCGGGCGGGCGCCGACCGAGACGAGCGTGACGTCGGCCTCCACCCGGGCGCCGGCGTCCTCGCCCTCCCGCACCACGATCGTCTGCGGGCCCTCCAGGGCGCCGTTGCCGGACAGGATCCGCACGCCCTCCTTCTCCAGCCGGGCCCGCACGTCGGCCGACTGCGCGGCGGCCAGCGCCTTGACGCGGGCGTGGACGCGCCCCAGGTCCACGCTCACCGCGCCGGCGGGCTCGGACTCGGGCGTGGGCCCGCCGGGGAAGCGCACCCCGAGTTCGGTGGCACCGCCGACGGTGGTCATGAGCTCGGCGGTGGCGATGAGGGTCTTGGAGGGCACGACGTCGGTGAGGACGGTGGACCCGCCGAGGCCGTCGCGTTCGACGACGGTGACCTCGGCGCCGAGCTGGGCCGCGACGAGGGCGGCTTCGTACCCGCCGGGGCCGCCACCGAGGATGGCGACACGGGCGGCCTGGGCTTTCGGGGACGCACTGGTGGCACTCACGACTCCATGCTCCCCTACCCTTCTTCTCCGTGCCTCCCTCGCCCGCCTACGCCGCGTACGCGACCAACCTCGACCCCGAGACGATGGCGCGCAAAGCCCCGCACTCGCCCCTGCGTTCGACGGGGTGGCTGCTCGGCTGGCGGCTGACCTTCGGCGGGGAGGACCGCTCGTGGCAGGGTCCGATCGCCACCGTCGTCGAAGCCCCGGGCGAGCAGGTCTACGTGGCGCTGTACGACCTCACCGAGGCCGACGAGGCCCGCCTCGACGCCAGCGAGGGCATGGACATCGGCCTGTTCCGCAAGATCAAGGTGCGGGTGCAGACCCTGGACGGCGACGTCGTGGCGTGGACGTACGTCCTCGACGACTACGAGGGCGGCCTGCCCACCGCGCGCTACCTCGGCGGCCTGGCCGACGCGGCCGAGGCCGGCGGCGCCCCCCACGACTACGTCCTGGACCTGCGCGGGCGGGCCTGCCGCTCCAACGACGCCTGAGCCGCCGCCGGGCACGCCCTAGGGTGAGCCCGTGACCTCGATCGACGACACCGACCCGTTCACCCTCGCCGAGGAGTCCGCCGCCCGGCTGGCCGAGCTGACCGGTGTCGCGCGGCACGACGTCGCGCTCGTCCTGGGGTCGGGCTGGGCCGCGGCCGCCGACCAGCTCGGCGAGGTCGTCGCGACCGTCCCCTCCACCGACCTGCCCGGGTTCCGGGCCCCGGCGGTCGTGGGGCACGCCGGCACCGTCCGCTCGATCAGCGTGCCGCGGCAGGGCGCGGACCCGCTGCGCGCCCTGGTGCTGCCCCGCACCCACGTCTACGAGAACCACGGCGTGCGGGCCGTCGCGCACGGCGTGCGGGTCGCGGCCGCGGCGGGCTGCCGCACGATCGTGCTGACCAACGGCTGCGGCGGGCTCGACCGCTCGATCCCGGCCGGGTCGCCCGTCCTCATCGCCGACCACCTCAACCTCACCGGCGCCTCGCCGCTGGAGGGGCCGACGTTCGTCGACATGACCGACCTGTACGACCCGCAGCTGCGCGCCCTGGCGCGGAGCGTGGACGCGGACCTCCCCGAAGGGGTCTACGCCCAGTTCCGCGGGCCGCAGTACGAGACCCCCGCCGAGGTGCGGATGGCCGGCGTCCTCGGCGCCACCCTCGTCGGGATGTCGACGGGGCTGGAGGCCGTCGCGGCCCGGCACGTGGGCCTGAAGGTCCTCGGGTTCTCCCTGGTGACCAACCTCGCCGCCGGGGTCTCGGACCAGCCGCTGTCGCACGAGGAGGTGCTGCAGGCCGGCCGCGAGGCCGCCCCCCGCTGCGCCGCCCTGCTGGCCGGCGTCACGCCGCTGCTCTGAGGTTCACCGCGCCGCGGCCCGCTTGTACTGGCGGGTCGCCAGCGGCACGAACACCACGAGGATCAGCACGATCCACGCCAGCGTGTACAGCTCGGCGTGCTGCAGCGGCCACGCCGTGGGCTCGGCCCCCGGGCCGACGTTCCCGAACCGCTCCCGGGTGGCCTGCACGAGCGTGGAGACGGGGTTCCACTCCGCGATCGCCTTCAGGACCGGCGGGTAGCTGTCGATCGGCACGAACCCGTTGGTGATGAACGTGACCGGGAAGATCGTGATGAACACCAGGTTGTTGAACGCCTCCGGTGTCCGGATCAGCAGTCCCAGCAGCGCCATGCACCAGGAGATCGCGTACGCGAACAGCAGCAGCAGCGCGTAGCCGATGAGCGCGTCCCACACCGAGGTGCGGATCCGCCAGCCGATCACCAGACCGGTCAGGGACATGATGACCACCACGATGACGTTGGTCACCACGTCGGAGGCCGTCCGGCCGATGAGCACCGCCGACTGCGCCATCGGCAGCGAGCGGAACCGTTCGATGATGCCCTTCTGCATGTCGTCGGCCAGCCCCGCGCCGGTGATCGTCGCCCCGAAGATGACGGTCTGGGCGAAGATCCCCGGCACGAGGAACTCGCGGTAGTTGATGCCCGGCACCGCGATCGCCCCGCCGAACACGTAGCCGAACAGCAGGATGAACATGATGGGTGAGATCAGCGTCCCGACCAGCAGGTCCGGGATCCGCTTGATCTTGATGATGTTGCGCTTGGCGACGACCGATCCGTCGGCCAGCGCCGTCCCGAGCGAACTCATGCCTGCCCCGATCCTTGCGTCTGCGGTTGGTCGGCGTCCTCACCCGCGAGCTCCTCGGCGGGTTTGCCGGTCAGGGTGAGGAAGACGTCGTCCATCGTCGGCCGGCGCAGCCCCGCGTCGAGCGGGACGATCCCGGCGGCCTCCAGCCGGCGCAGGGCGTCCACCAGCGCCGGGGTGCCCCCGCTGACCGGGACGGTGATGCGGCGCGCGCGGCGGTCGACCTGCAGGTCGCCGACGGCGACGGGTTCGAGCGCCCCGACGGCCGCGGCCACCTCCTCGTCGCGGGCCACCACGAGCTCGACCCGCTGTCCACCGACCTGCGTCTTCAGCTCGTCCGCGGTGCCGCGGGCGATGACCCGGCCGTGGTCGACGACGACGATGTCGTCGGCGAGCCGTTCGGCCTCCTCCAGGTACTGCGTCGTCAGCAGCAGCGTCGTGCCACCGGCGACCATGTCGGTCAGCAGTTCCCACATGTCGTTGCGCGAACGCGGGTCCAGACCCGTCGTCGGCTCGTCGAGGAAGAGCACCGGCGGGTGGGCGACCAGGGCCCCGGCCAGGTCGAGCCGGCGACGCATGCCGCCGGAGTAGGTCTTGGCGACCCGGCCGGCCGCGTCGGTCAGCCGGAACTGGTCCAGCAACTCCCACGCACGCTCACGGGACCGCTTGCGGCCCAGGTGGTACAGCCGGCCGACCATGTCCAGGTTCTCGAAACCCGTGAGGTTCTCGTCGACCGCGGCGTACTGCCCGGACAACCCGATGCGGCGCCGGACCTCCCGCGGGTCGCCCACGACGTCCACACCCGCGACCGAGGCCGTTCCCGCGTCGGGGAGCAACAGCGTCGTGAGCATCCGCACGACGGTCGTCTTGCCCGCGCCGTTGGGGCCCAGCAGGGCCGTGACGGTGCCCTCGGGCACCTCGATGTCCACTCCCGCGACGGCCGTGACCTCGCCGAAGCGCTTGACCAGTCCGCGCGCCTGCACCGCCGCGTCCGGACCCCGAGACCTTCCGCTCACCGCCATGTCCCCGACCCTAGGAGGTACCACCGACACCACGCCCGTCCTTTCCCGGCACGTTCCCGACCCGCCGAACTCCTGCGACCACCGACCCCGCACGCCGCGCGAACTCATCGGCTCCGCCCGCCCCGTCGTGCAACCCCGGTCCGCAACGCCGGACCGGCGGCGCCCGGTGCCCGTCGAGCACGAGCGCCCGGACGGCGAGGGAACGGTGAGGCGGTCCGAACTCGTGCGCGAACTCCAGCACGGCCCTCCGACACGACCACGCCGGCGTCCCGCCCGGTACCGTCACCCGCGTGCACGCCCTGCGTGGGAGGACCTCGTGGCGCAACCCGCTGCTGCAGGACGCCCTCGGCGGCGTCGTGCTGCTCGTGGCCTGCGTGGTCGTGCGGGAGCCGCACCCCACCCGGGAACCGTGGCCGTGGGGATGGGTGCTCGTCCTCGTCGCGGCCGTGGGCCTGGCGGTGCGCCGCCGGTACCCGGTTCCGGCGCTCGTGCTGACCTTCGCGGCGGCGCTGACCTACTACCCGTCGGGTTTCCCGGGCAACCCGATGGGTGTGGCGTTCTTCCTGACCCTCTACACCGTCGCGCAGACCAGCCGCGTGCTGTGGATCGTGGCCGTCGTGGCGTTCGCGACCAGCCTCGCGCTGGTGGCCTCGCTGCTGGCCGACCGCCCCGAACCACCGGCCGACCTGGTCGGACTCACCGGGATGCTGCTGGTGACGGCCGCGCTGGGCGAGGCCGGCCGGGCCCGGCGGCTGCGGCTGGAGGCCGCCGAGGAACGCGCCCGCGCGGCCGCCGGCACCGAACGGCTGCGCATCGCGCGCGAACTGCACGACGTCCTGGCCCACCAGATCTCCCTCATCGCCGTGCAGTCCGGGGCGGCGCTGCACTCCGGGAACCCCGACCGCGCCCAGGACGCGCTGCGGGCGGTGAACGTCGCCAGCCGGGAGGCCCTCACGCGGCTGCGGGAGGTGCTCGGCGTCATGCGCGACGTCGACAGCTGGCGGGACGCCGACGACCCCGGCCCCGGGCTGGCCGACCTGGAACGCCTCCTCGAGGGGGTCCGGGCGACGGGACTGCGCGTGCGGTTCACCCCTCAGCCCGCGCACGCCGCCGCCGACGTCGAGCTCGTGGCCTACCGGATCGTCCAGGAGGCCCTGACGAACACCGTCCGCCACGCCGGCGCCCGCACCGTCGACGTCGAGGTGCGCGCCGACGGTGACCGGCTGCGCCTGCGGGTGAGCGACGACGGGCGGGGAACCGGCGGGCGGCCGGCCGGCAACGGGGTGCGCGGGATGGGCGAACGCGCCGCCGCGGTGGGTGGCCGGGTGCAGGTCCGCGACTCGCCGTCCGGTGTGACCGTCACGGCCGACCTGCCGATCGGCGGCCGCCCGTGATCCGGGTGCTGCTGGCCGACGACCAGGCGCTGGTCCGGGCCGGTTTCCGGCTGATCCTCGAGGACGAACCCGACGTCGAGGTCCTGGAGGCGGCCGACGGGGAGGAGGCGGTGGCGCTCACCCGTCGCGAGCGCCCCGACCTGGTGCTGATGGACGTGCGGATGCCGGGCACCGACGGCCTGGAGGCCACCCGCCGCATCACCGGCGATCCCGACCTGGCCGGCTGCCGCGTCGTCATCCTCACGACCTTCGAACTCGACGAGTACGTCTTCGCGGCGCTGCGCGGGGGTGCCAGCGGGTTCCTCGTCAAGGACACCGAACCGGCCGACCTGCTGCGCGCGGTGCGCACGGTCGTCGCGGGCGAGGCGCTGCTGTCGCCGTCGGTGACGCGCCGGCTGATCGAGGCGTTCGCGACCGGTCCGGCGCCGAGCCCGGTGGCGGGCGCGCTGGCCGAGCTCACCGGCCGGCAGCTGGAGATCGTCCGGCTGGTGGCGACGGGGGCGTCCAACGCCGAGATCGCCGCGGCCCTCGACATCACGCACGCCACCGCCCGCACCCACGTCAGCCGGATCCTCGGGCGGCTGGGGCTGCGCGACCGCGCGCAGCTGGTCGTGCTGGCGTACGAGAGCGGGCTGGTGGCGCCGGGGCGTCGATAGCCGGCGCGGGTCGTGTCGCCTCGAGGCGTACGGCAGCAGCCGACCCCGCGACGTGCGGACGATGCCGCCCGGCACCCGGCCCACGCACGATGGGCGGGTGCTCACGTCCCTGGCCCGCACCGTCGTCGCCCACCGCTGGTGGGTCATCGCCGTCTGGCTCGTCCTGACCGCCTTCGGCGCGTTCGCGGCCCCGCGGGCGACGGACGCGCTCACGTACGACTTCAGCCTCCCCGGCCAGCCCGGGTACGAGACGAACCTGACGATCAGCGAGGAGTTCGGGTCCGGTGGGGACCGGGCCCCGGTCCTGCTCGTCGTCGG
Organism: Kineococcus deserti; assembly: GCF_050871945.1. Taxonomy (NCBI): domain Bacteria; kingdom Bacillati; phylum Actinomycetota; class Actinomycetes; order Kineosporiales; family Kineosporiaceae; genus Kineococcus; species Kineococcus deserti. The sequence continues at coordinate 25,851 of NZ_JBJLSI010000005.1, forward strand.
CGACGGGTCGGCGGCGGTCGACCCCGCGGCCGCCCGGCCCGTGACCGACGCCGTCGCCCGGGCCCTGCCCGGATCGCGGACGGCCTCGTTCGCGACCGAACCGGAACTGCTCGCCCAGGACGGCCGGCTCGGGGTGGTCGTCGTGTACCCGCAGCCGGTTCCGGGGCCGGACGGCTACGTCGCCGCACTCCCTGCGCTGGAGGGCCTCGCGGGGCAGTTCAGCGCGAACGGGACGCCGGTCGCGGTGACGGGTGCGGATGCGCTGATCGCGGGGCAGGGTGCCGAGTCGGGCGGCGCGGACGTGCTGGCCGAAACGCTGTTCGGGGCCGTCGGTGCGCTGGTCGTGCTGCTGCTGGTGTTCGGTTCGGCGCTGGCCGTCATGCCGCTGCTGGTGGCGGCCGCCTCGATCCTGACGACGTTCGCCGTCGTGTGAGGGCTGACCGGGATCACCGACATCTCGTTCATCGTGCAGTTCCTGCTCGCACTCATCGGCCTGGGCGTCGCGATCGACTACGCCCTGCTGCTGGTGACCCGCTGGCGCGAGGAACTCGGCCACGGTTTCGAGGCCCGGGAGGCCGTCGAACGGGCCATGGCGACCGCGGGCCGGTCGGTGATGTTCTCCGGGCTGACCGTGGCGATCAGCCTGGCCGCGCTCATCGCGCTGCCGGTGCCGTTCCTGCGCAGCGTCGGGTTCACCGGGCTGCTCATCCCGCTGGTCAGCGTCGTCTCGTCGCTGACGCTGCTGCCGGCGCTGCTGGCCGTGGCCGGTCGCCGGCTGGACTGGCCGCACCGGCGGACCACGTCGCCGGACTCGCGCAGCTGGCGGCGCCTGGGCGGTCTCGTGGTGCGGCACCGCTGGATCGCCGCCGCGCTGTCGACGGCGGCGCTGCTGGCGCTGGCCTTCCCCGTGCTGGGCCTGCGGCTGGGTTCGCCCAGCGACGCCTCCCTCGCCTCGACCGGTGGCCCCGCCGCGCAGGCCGTGCTGCGGTTGCAGGACAGCGGCATCGGGAACGGCCTGACCTCGCCGGTGGAGGTCGTCACCGACGATCCGGACGCGGTCGTGGCCGCGGTGCGGGGCCTGGACGGGGTCGCCGGGGTGGTGGCCCCCGCGGACTGGACGGCCGGTGGTTCCTCGATCGTGCAGGTGTGGAGCGCGGCCGAGTCGAGTTCGGCGGCCGGGGTCGGCACCGTGGCGCTGGTGCGCGAGACGGCCGAGGACCTGGGCGCGGGGGTCGGCGGAGTTCCGGTGCAGGACGCCGACTTCCTCGAGGCGGTCTACGGCAACGCGTGGTGGGTCGTCTCGCTCATCGTGGTCGTCACGTTCGTGCTGCTCGCGGTGGCCCTGCGCTCGGTCGTGCTGCCGTTGAAGGCGTTGCTGCTGAACGTCCTGTCGCTGGCCGCCGCCTACGGCGTCACCGTCCTGATCTGGCAGGAGGGCTTCGCCACCGAGGTCCTGTTCGGGCAGATCGCGTCGGGTTCCCTCACGACGTGGGTCCCGATCGCGGTGTTCTCGTTCCTGTTCGGGTTGTCGATGGACTACGAGGTGTTCCTGCTCTCCCGGATCCGGGAGGAGTACGACGCCACCGGCGACACCGACCGGGCCACGGTCGACGGGGTCGCCCGCACCGGGCGGCTGGTCAGTTCCGCCGCGCTCATCCTGTTCCTGGCGTTCATCTCGCTGTCCCGCGTGCCCGCGACCGACGTGAAGATCATGGCGACCGCGCTGGCCCTGGGCATCATCCTCGACGCGACCCTGGTGCGCGGGGTCCTGGCTCCCGCCCTCGTCGCCGGGCTGGGCCGGGCGAACTGGTGGCACCCGTGGGCCCGGCGGCCGGAGGCCGCCGGGCGGCACCGGATCAGCACGAAGGTCTAGGCGTTCTCGGTGCTGCGCAGCACCCCCATCATCGCCATCTCGTCCTCGAGCAGCGGCCCGTCGTGCACGCACTCCTGCAACGCCTCGCGCAACCGCTCCTCGTCCAGCCCGGCGCCGATGAGGACGAGTTCGGTGACCCGGGCCGAACCCCGCGGCCAGCTGCCCCGTTCGAACCGCACCGCGGCACCGACGGTGTGCAGCAGGTACCGCTGGTCGAAACCCTCGACGGCGAACCGGACGAAACCCTTCATCCGGAACACCCCGGAGGGGCGGCCGTCGAGGAACCGCACGAAGCGGCGGGGGTCCAGCGGGGTGTCGCTGCGGAACTCCACGGCGTCGTACATGGAGTGCAGGTGCGTCCCGTGATCCTCGGGGACGGTCTCACCCAGGGCCAGTTGCCGTTGCTGGACGGGCCTGGGCTCGAACAGCAACCGCGGGTCCAGCTGCCCGCGGGCGGCGGGGACGACCGGGGCCCAGGCGTTGAGCCGGCGGCACACCGCGGCGATCCGTGCCGCCTCCTGCTCGTCCACCAGGTCGGTCTTGGTGAGCAGGACGACGTCGGCCATGGCGACGTGGTCGTCCAGTTCGGTGTGCCGCAACCTCGTCGTCTCGAACTCGACGGCGTCGACGGCCACCACGAGCCCGCCGTAGGCGATCCCGGGCACGGTGCTGGTCAGGACCTGCCGGACCATCGCGGCCGGCTCGGCCACCCCGCTGGCCTCGATGAGCACCGCGTCCAGGCCGGGTCCGCGGCGGCGGGGGGCGGTCAGCCTCGTCAGCAGTTCGTCGATGCTGCCGTCGTCGGTGGAGCAGCACAGGCAGCCGTTCTCCAGCGAGACGGTGCTGTCGGCCCAGCCGGCCACCAGCAGCGAGTCGATGCCGACGGAGCCGAAGTCGTTGACGATGACCCCGAGCCGCACGTCGGAGGCCGAGCGCAGCAGCTGGTTGAGGACCGTCGTCTTCCCGGCGCCGAGGAACCCGGCCAGGACCACCACGGGGATGCTCACGCCCGTCATCGTCGCACGGACGGCTCGTAGGCTGGTGAGGTGAACGATGCCCTGTTCGACCGTGTCCGCACCTGGATCGCGGACGATCCCGAACCCCACGACCGGCAGACCCTGCAGCAGTTGCTGAGCGACGCCGAGGGCGGCTCGCAGACCGCGCTCGACGACCTCGCGGAGCGGTTCTCGGGTCCGCTGGAGTTCGGCACGGCCGGGCTGCGCGGCGTCGTCGGCGCCGGTGAGCACCGGATGAACCGGGCCGTCGTGCAGCGCGCCGCGGCCGGTCTCGGGGCGTGGCTGACCGCCCGGTTCGAGCGGCCGCGGGTCGTGATCGGCCTGGACGCCCGGCACGGGTCGCGCGAGTTCGCCGACGACTCCGCGGCCGTCCTGCTCGCCGCCGGGTGCGAGGTGCTGCTGCTGCCGCGGCCGCTGCCGACGCCCGTCCTGGCGTTCGCGGTCCGCCGCTTCGACGCCGACGCGGGGGTGATGGTCACCGCGAGCCACAACCCGGCGCGCGACAACGGCTACAAGGTCTACCTCGGTGGTCGCGCGAGCGGGCCCGAGGGGCGCGGGGTGCAGATCGTGCCACCGGTCGACGCCGAGATCGCCGAGCGGATCGCCGCGGTCGGCCCGCTCGCCGACCTGCCGCGGGCGGCCGGCGGGTGGACGGTCCTGGGCGAGGAGGTGGTCCAGGAGTACCTGGCCGCGATCGGCGACGCGGTGTCCCCGGCCCCCGGGCCGAACCCGCGGATCGTCGTCACCGCGATGCACGGCGTCGGTGGCCCGGTCCTGACCGAGGCGCTGCGGCGCAACGGGTTCACCGACGTGCACGAGGTCGCCGAGCAAGCCGAGCCGGATCCGGGGTTCCCGACCGTGCCGTTCCCGAACCCGGAGGAACCCGGCGCCCTGGACCGTGCGGTCGAGCTCGCCGTCCGGGTGGGGGCCGACGTGGTGCTGGCGGTGGACCCGGACGCGGACCGGTGCTGCGTCGCGGTGCCCGGCCCGGACGGCTTCGTGCAGCTGTCCGGGGACCAGCTGGGCCGGGTGCTGGGCGAGGAGCTGGCCGGCCCGGGGGCCGTGCTGGCGTGCTCGGTGGTGAGCTCGCAGGCCCTGCAGCGGATCGCCGCCCGGCGCGGCGCCCGGTTCGCCTCCGCGCTCACCGGGTTCAAGTGGATCGCCCGCGTTCCCGGGCTGACGTTCGGCTACGAGGAGGCGATCGGCTACTGCGTCGCCCCCGACGTGGTGCGCGACAAGGACGGGATCTCCGCCTCGCTGCTGGTGGCCGGGATCGTGCGCCGCGAGCTGGCCGCCGGGCGCACCCTGCACGACGTGCTGGCCGACCTCGACCGCGCCGACGGGGTGCACCTGACCGCGCCGGTGACGCTGCGGGTGCAGGACCTCTCGCTCATCGGGGCGGCGATGACCCGGCTGCGCCAGGACCCACCCGCCTCCCTCGGCGGGTCGGCCGTGACGTCGGTCGAGGACCTCGCCGACGGGCTGGACGGTCTCCCGCCGACGGACGGGCTGCGGTTCCGCACCGCCGACGGCACCCGCGTCGTCGTCCGGCCCAGCGGGACCGAGCCGAAGCTGAAGTGCTACTGCGAGGTCGTCGCGGACGTGGACGGACCGCTCGAGGACGTCCGGGGGGTGGCCCGCGAGCGCCTGGCCGCCGTCACGCGGGACGTGCGGGCGGCCACCGGGATGGACTGAGGCCTTTCCGGGACGCAGCGACAGTCGATGCGCCACGCTCTCGGCATGGCACATCGACCGTCGACGGCTCCGCGGGTCGCGCGGCGGTTCGGCGTCCACCTGCGCCCGCACGTCATGGCGTTGTGCGGCTTCTTCGCCGGGCGCATCGGCTGGTGGTGCGTCGTCGTGGGGACCTGGCTCCTCGTCGCCCCGTCGGGGACGGCGACGGAGCAACCCGTCCGTCCCCTCGGCGACGCCGGGGCTGCCGTCGACGGGCTGGTGGTCGACCCGCCGGTGCCCGCGGGCGTCGAGGTCCGGACGATGCCGACCTCGGATCCGGTGCTGGTCCTGCACCCGGGGTCGTGGCTCGAACGCGGCCTCGCCCACGGGCAGACCCCGCTGGTCTGGTTGTGCGTCGGGGCGGCCGCGCTGTGGCTGGCGCCGCTGCTGCGCAGCTTCGCGGCGGGTGAGCCGTTCGACCGCGGCAACCCGCGACGGCTGCGCGGCATCGCCGCCGCCGTCCTGGTCGCCGGCCACGTCGCACCCTGGCTGCCCGTCCTGGCGACGGAACTGGCGCTGCGACGGCTGGGCATGACCGGCGACTGGTCCCCGTCCCGGGGTCTGCCCGTCCACACGTCGCTGCTGTTCGCCCTCCTGCTGCTGCTCCTGGCCGGAGCCCTGCGCCAGGGGCGCACGCTGCAGGACGACGTCGAGGGGCTGGTGTGAGCGACGACGCTGCGCACCGGGTGGTCTGCCACCTGGACCGGTTGCTGGCCGAGCGCGGCATGACGCTGGTGGAACTGGCGGCGCGCGTGGGGGTGACGGTGGTGGACCTGTCGGTCCTGGAGGACGACCGGGCCCGGGCCGTGCGGTTCTCCACGCTGACCGCGATCTGCGACGTCCTGCACTGCCAGCCGGGGGACCTGTTCAGCGTGCGCGGCGCCTGACCCCTGGGGATGCTCGCAGGTCAGCGCACGTCGACGAACACCGGGTTGGTGTAGCACCACAGGTCGTCCCAGGGGTCGGCGTCGCCGATCCGGTCGACGCGCGGGTGCCCGTCGGCGTCGGCGTGCCGGCCGTCGCTGCCCCGGAACCGGACGTACAGCGGGTCGGCCACCCCGCGCAGGACGGTGCGGAACACCTGCCGGCCCGAGGCGTGGGCGGGCACCTCGAAGCTCTCCACGACCCGGGTTCCGGGCGCCTCGAACAGGTCCCGGTCGACGTCGGCGACCCGTCCGGTGACGGTGCCGACGATGACGTCCCAGCGCGCCGAGCGGGGAACCTGCCCGCTGCCGTTGGGTTCGGTGGCGGGATCGACGGTGAGTTCGACCTCCACGTCGCCGCCGCGTTCGACGGTGGTGCGGGCGCCGAACGTCACCCCGGGCCCGGGACCGGTGCGCACCCGCCCCTCGACGGCCTTCACCAGCCCACCGTGGACGACGAAGATCCGGCCGCCCCGCAGGGCGGCCATGACCGAGCGGTAGTCGCGCGAGGGTGAACCCACGCAGGTGCGGGAGTAGAAACCCGGGGCGAAGTCGACGTACCCGTGCTGCACGACGCCGGTGTCGACGGGTTCACCGCGCGAACCGTGCTCGCGGTAGTGGTCCAGGGAGAGGTTCCCGGCCACCCAGGTGTCGCCGATGTCGAAGTGGTTGTCGGAGTTCGCGGTGATCCACCACGGCAACCCCTCGGCCAGCAGCGAGTCCCACAACCCGCCCATCCGCGCGGTCGCGGCGTCGAAACCACCCCAGGTGCGGTACTGGTCGAGGTCGTAGCCCGGGAAGGACCACCTGCCCGGGGACTCGTCGTACTGCCCGCGCCCGCGCCCGCGTCCCAGCGGGGCCGGCAGCGCCGCGGCCTGGTGACCGGGCGCGCCCTCCCAGCCGATGAACACCCCGGGCGCGGCGTCGCGCCAGCCGCGCACCTTCGAGGGCGAGACCCGGCCGGTGCGCATGGGGTGGTTGGACAGGACGAGGGCCTCCCCCACCGTGCCGGTGCGCAGTTCCTCCACCAGCCAGGCCAGCGCGTCCAGGCCCAGCTGCTCGGCGACCGGGCCGCCCTCGACGGAGTCGGCGATGGCCCGCGGGCCGTGCGGGTTCTGCCGGGCGCCCAGGACGTCGCCGTCGAAGCGCCGTTCGAAGCGTTCGAGCAGGTCCGGGGTGTCCTCGTGGTCGGGCGCGATGAACGTCGCGTGCTCGGCGCCGGGGATGTTCCACTCCATGCCCTGGAAGACCAGGACGTCGTGCTGCTCGCGGGCCGCCGCGATGAGCGGGGTCTGCAGGGCGACGGACTGCTTGGCGTGGTCGGGGCCGCCGTGGTCGGTGATGACCATCCAGTCCAGCCCGCACTCGGAGGCCCGGCGGACCTGGTCGTCGACGGAGTACATGGCGTCGCGGGAGAACGTCGTGTGGATGTGGTGGTCCCCGGCGTACCAGGCGAACTGCCGGTCGTCGCCCTCGGAGCTGACCGGGTCGGGCGGCAGCGGGGTGGGCTCGTGGGAGTGCGGTTCCTGGGAGTGCGCATGGGTGTGCGGGTGGGGGTGCACGACGCCCACCCTGCCAGGGCCGTTCAGCGGCTGCGCGAACGCCCCTCTCAGACCACGGATGTCTCAGTAGACTCACTCGTCGTGAGTACCTCGCTACCGGACACTGTCGCGGGGCTGTCGGCCCCGCGGGAGTCCCCGCTGCGTGTGACCACGCTCGACCTGCCCGCCGCCGCCGACTCCCTCGCCGCCGTGTCCCAGCCCGACCCCGGCCCCTTCCCGTCCCTGCCCGACGAGGTCCCGGCCGTCGTCCTGGCCGACGGGCCCGCGGGCCACGCCGACGGACGAGGACCGGTGCCGGGCGAGCTGCTCGACGTCCTGGCCCCCACGACGGGCGAGCGGCTGCTGCAGGTCGAGGACACCGGCCCGGAGCTGGTGGGCGACATCGCCTCGGCCGTCGCGGCGACCAGCCGCAGCGACTGGGCGTGGCTGTCCCCCGAGGACCGGGCCAGGTTCCTGTTCGCCGTCGCCGACGTCCTGGCCGACCACGTCCGCGCCCTGGCCGTCACGGCCGCGCTGACCACCGGCCGTCCCCTGGCCGCCGGTTTCACCGTCGACGCCCCGGCCGCCCACGCCGCCGCGTTCTCCGCCGCCGGCTGGGCCGACAAGCTGCCCGCGGTCGGCGCCGCCCACCGACCCGGCGGCGGTGTCGTGGCGGTCCTGACGACGTGGCGCACGAGCACCGCGGACGCCCTCAGCGCCGTGGTGGCCGCGCTGGTGACGGGCTGCGGGGTCGTCCTGCGCGCCCGGCCGGCCGCCGCCGCGAGCGCCCGCCAGATCGTCCGGCTGGTGGAGGAGGCGGGCGTGCCCGCGGGCCTGGTGCGCTCGGCTCCGGGCGCCGACGCCGCGGCCGACGCGGCACTGTGGTCGCACCCCGAACTCGTCGCGGTCCGCGCGGACGGTTCGGTCGAGGACCTGCGGGGGGTCGGGGTGGCGCTGGCGCACAGCGGAACCCCGCTGCTGCAACGGGTCGACGCCCCGCACGTGGACGTCGTGCTGCCCTCGGCCGACCTGGAGGCGGTGGCGGCGGCGCTGGTCGAGGCGGCCGTCGGCGGGGCGCACGAACGTCCCGGCGGCTCCCGCGTGCTCGTCGTCCGCTCCGTCGCCGACGCGCTGGTGGCCCGGGCCTCGCCGGTCGTGGCCCGGCTGCGCACGGGTCATCCGCTGGACCGCGCCACCGCCGTCGGCCCGGTCCCGACGCCGCACCTGGCCCGCGCCGCGCGGGAGGTGCTGGACGCCACCGCGGGGTTGCCGCCGGGGTTGCCCGAGGGCGGCTGGTGGGCTCCCCCGGGGATGGCGACGATCGGCCGGCACAGCGCCTGGCCACCGCCCGGTCCCGTCCTCGGCGTGCGCACGGTCCGCTCGACCGAGGACGCCCTCAACCAGCTGGCCGGCGCCGGGTCGGTGACGGTGTGGGGCGGCGAACTGGGCGCGGAGGTCCCCGCCCCGCCGGATCCGCGCCGGGACGCCCTGGACCTGCTGCGGGCCTGCCGTGCCTGAGCCGGCCGGCGCCCAGGGCGCGGCCCGCCGCGGCCGGGCGCTGCTGGCGGCCGCCTCGGAGGTCGAGGCCGACCGCAACCGCTTCGTCGAGCAGGTCCGGCGCGCGCACGGCTGCCGGATCTCCGAGGCCGTGGCGCAGGTCGACGGCTGCGTCGACACGATCGTGCGCTGGGCCGGCTGGGCCGACAAGCTCGACCTGCTGCTGCCCGTCGCCGCGGGCGGCCGGCGGCCGCCCCCGGTGGCGATCCTGCCTCCCGGGGAGTTCCTCGGCGCCGCCCGGGCGGTGTGCTCGGCCCTGGCCGCGGGCGCCCGCTGCGTCGTGGCCCACGAGTCCGCGGCCGTGGGCTCGCTCATCGACGTCATCGCGGCGGAGTTCCCCGCCGCGGCCGTGACGATCGTGGCCCGCGACCCCGCCACCGTGCGCGAGCTGGCCACGACGGTGGCCCTGCTCGACGCCCGCGCGGCCGCCGAGGACTTCGACGCCGACCTGCGGCTGGCGTGCGCCGAGGCGGGGACGCGCGTGCTGGCGCCGCACCCCGGGCTGGCCGACCTCGGCGACCTGGAACTCGTCGGCGCCCTGTTCGCCGGCGCCACCCGTCCCGTCTGAAGCGATCGTGAGGGGACCGTTGACGCAGCGGGCCGGACCTACCGGCCTGCTGCGTCAACGGTCCCCTCACGATCGTCGGCGCGGCCGGGCCGAGCGCGGCGGGGCGGCGCGCAGCCGGTCGCGCACGGGCCCCAGCACGCCCTGCAGCACCGCGACGTCCCCGTCCGGCATGGCCTCGAACAGCACCCCGCGCACGACGTCGACGTGCCCGGGCATGACCCGCGCCAGCAACTCCCGGCCGGCCGCCGTGATGGTCACGAGGGTGCTGCGCTCGTCCTGCGGTGAGGGTTCCCGCGCGATGAGCCCGCGCTTCTCCAGCTGTCCCGCCTGGTAGCTGAAACCGCTGCGGCTGTAGACGATCCGATCGGCCAGGTCCGTCATGCGGTAGGTCGCGTCCGACGTTCCCAGCGTGGCCAGGACGGCGAACTGCACGGGACTGAGGTCCCCGTCGGCGCGCAGCTGGCTGCTGACCGCCTGCTCGAGCAGGTTCCCGACCTCGGTGAGCGTGAAGTACGCCTGCAGCTGCTGCTCGCTCAATCCCGACCGGTTCATGCCCCCAGGGTACTTGCGTCGAATTCGAAGCAGCTCTACTCTCTCCACATGCTTCGAATTCGGAGCACTTTCCCAGGAGGAGACACCGTGCGCACCGTTCAGATCACCCGCTTCGGCACCCCCGACGTCCTGCAGGTCTCCGAGGTCGAACCCCCCGTCCCCACCGCCGGCGAGGTCCTCGTCCGGGTGGCCGGCACGACCTTCAACAACGTCGACGCCGCCATCCGCTCGGGCGTCATGACCGGACTGATCCCCGTCGAGCTGCCCTACACCCCCGGCCTGGAGGTCTCCGGCACCGTCGAGGGGACCGGCGAACGGGTCATCGCCTTCCTCGGCGTCCCGGTCGGCGGCGGCGCCGCCGAGTTCGCCGCCGTCCCCCGCGAACTGCTCGTGCCCGCTCCGCGGTCGGTGCCGCTGGCCGACGCCGCGGTGCTGCCCGTCGCCGGCCTGACCGCCCACCAGGGCCTGTTCGAGCACGGTGGTCTGCGCGCCGGGCAGCGGGTGCTGGTCAACGGCGCCGGTGGCGGCGTCGGCGGTTTCGCCGTCCAGCTCGCCAAGCGCGCCGGCGCGCACGTGATCGCCACCGCCAGCGCCCGCAGCCGGGCGGCCGTGCAGGCCCGCGGCGCCGACGAGGTGATCGACTACACGACCACGGCGCTCGCCGACGCCCTGACCGAACCGGTCGACCTGCTGTTCAACAACGTCTCCGGCGACCCCGCGGACCTCAGCCGGCTGACCGACCTGGTCCGCGACGGCGGCACCGCCGTCAGCGCTCCCCCGCTGCCGCTGACCGACGACGAGGCCCGCGAGGTGCACTGGAAGGTCCTCTACGTCCGCAACGACACCGCCCAGCTGAGCGACCTCGTCAAGGCGGTCGACGCCGGTGAACTCGTGCTCGACGTCTCCGACCGGCGCCCGCTCGCGGACCTGGCCGCCGTCCACGCCGACGGGGAGGCCGGCCGGTTCCGCGGCCGCGTCGTGGTCACCCTGTGACCCCTCCTCCCTCCCCACCGGGTGGGTGGGTGGCCGGGGAAAACCCCTCGCCGCCCGGGGCGGGGGAAACCTAGCCTCGTCGCGTGCTGACCGAAGCGAACCCGGCCGACCCGCTGGTGCGGCTCGGCTGGGACGAGGACTGGGCCGTGCGGTGGGCGAGGTTCCACGACGCCTCCGGCTGGGCCGACCGGCACCTGCTGCCCGCACGGGTGGTCCAGGTGCACCGCGGCGCCTGCGACGTGGAGACGCCGCTGGGCCCGCAGCGCGTGGAGACCCCCGCGGGCCACCTCGTTCCCGAACCCACCACCGGCGACTGGGTGGGGTTGTCGCTGGACGAACCCGAGGGCGCCCGGATCGTCGGCGTCGTCCCCCGCCGCACGGTGCTCGCCCGGGCCTCGGTCACGGGACGGTCGCACGAGCACCAGCTGGCGGCGAACGTCGACACCGTCGTGGTGGTCATCGGCGCCGATTCACGCACGACCCTCGGGCGGGTGGAACGTTTCCTGGCCCTGGCCTGGAACTCCGGCGCCACCCCGGTGGTGGCGGTCACCAAGTCCGACCTGCTCGGGCAGGAGGCGCTGCAGGAGGTGCTGCAGCGGGTCCGCGCCGACGCCGTCGGCGTGGAGGTGGTCGCGGTGAGCAGCACCGGCGGCGACGGACCGGTCGGCGTCGAGGAACTGCGCGACGTGCTGCGCGGCACCGTCGTGCTCATCGGCTCCTCCGGCGCCGGGAAGTCGACGCTGGCGAACGCCCTGCTGGGCCGGGACCGCTTCGCCGTCGGTGCCGTGCGCTCGGTCGACGGCAAGGGCCGGCACACCACGGTGACCCGGGAACTCGTGCCCGTGCCCGGTGGCCTCGTGCTCGTCGACACCCCGGGCCTGCGGACCCTGGGCCTGGCCGAGGTCGGCGACGGCCTGGACCGGACGTTCGCCGACGTCGAGGAGGTCGCCGTCGACTGCCGGTTCTCCGACTGCTCGCACACCAGCGAACCCGGGTGCGCCGTGCTGGCCGCCATCGACGCCGGGGTGTTCGAGCGACGCCGGCTGGACAGCTACCGGCGGCTGGAACGGGAGCAGGCGTGGTTCGCCACCCGCACCGACGCCCGGCTGGCCGCCGAGCGACGGCGCGAGTGGAAGAAGATCGCCAAGGCGAACCGGAACCGCTACACCTGAACCAGGTCGCGGCCCAGCCAGGCCGCCAGCCGGACGTGCACGGGCGCGTCCTGCGGAACCGCCACCGGCGGGGCGAACGGGAAGCCGGGCCGGTGCGCGGGCACGACCCGCAGCGCGACCTCGAGGACACCGGCGAGGAACTCCTCGTCGAGCAGGTCGGTGCGGTCGATCGCGACGGCCAGGTCGACGGCGTGGGTGGCGAACTCCTGCGCGTAGATCGCCGCACCGGCCGCCCCCGGCATGTCACCCGCCGGGTGGTGCACGGTGCGGGTCAGGACGGAGTCCTCCGCCCACGCGTCGCGGACGCCGGCCACGCCCGAGCGGTAGGCCGTGGCGAAACCCTCGGCCGGTTCGGCCGCCAGCACGGTCGGCAGGTCGGACGGGTGGCCACCGCGGGCGATGTGCGCCACCCGCGCCGTGACGGCGACGAGGTGGCCGAGCAGGTCGCGGACGGTCCACTCCCGGCAGGGCGTGGGGCGGTCGTGGGCGTCGTGCGGAACGGCGGTCAGGACGAGGCCGGCGAGGTCGGCGGCGCGGAACATGTCGGTCCGGGGATCGGTCATGGAGGCACTCTCCCCGTAGAACACGACACCTCCTGTCATGTTCTCGTGCGATCCTCGACCGGTGCGCGCCGACCGTCTGCTCTCCCTCCTCTTCCTGCTGCAGACGCACGGCCGGCTCTCGGCCCCGGACCTGGCCGCCCGGCTGGAGGTCTCCCCCCGCACGGTGCTGCGCGACGTGGAGGCCCTGTCGACCGCCGGGGTGCCGGTGTGGACCGAACGGGGTCGCGGCGGCGGGATCTCGCTGCTGGAGAACTGGCGCACCGACGTCTCGGGGTTCACCACGGCCGAGGCGCGCGCCCTGTTCTCCGGGGCGTCCGGCACGGGCGACCCGCAGCGGCGGGCCTGGGAGTCGGCCGTGCGCAAACTGCTGGCGGCGACCCCGGCGGCCCGGCGCGAGCCGTTCCGCCGCGCCGCCGAACGGATCCTGGTCGAACCGGCCGGGTGGCGTTCGCGCGAGCGGACCCCGCACCTGGCGGCGTTGCAGGAAGCGGTGTTCTCGGCGCGGCGCGTCCGGATCCGCTACCGCTCGGCCGGCGCGGCACGGGCCTCCACCAGGACGCTGGACCCCCTGGGCCTCGTGGCCAAGGGCGGCACCTGGTACCTGGTCGCCGCCGTCGCCGACGGCGAGAGGCTGTTCCGGGTCGACCGCGTCGCCGAGGCCGAACTCCTCGACGAGCCGGTGGCGGCGGACCTGCCGGACCTGGCCCCGGTGTGGGGGCGGCTGCGCGAGCAGGTCGAACGCCCGCCCGGCGAAGGGGTCCGGGTGCGGTTGCGGGTGGGCGCCGACGACGCCGGCCTGCTGCTGCGCATCGCCGACGCGCAACTCCTCGACGAACCCTCCGTGGAACCCGTGGAACACGCGGAACCCGGTGGGTTCGTCGAGGTGGTCGCGACGTTCCGCGCGCTACCGGCCGCGCGCGCCGTCCTGCTCGGGCTGGGCACGGCGGTCCTGGTGCTGGAACCTGCCGAACTCGTCGCGGACCTGGTGCGGACGGCCCGCGACGTGCTCGGCAGGTACGCGGGTCAGGCCGGGGTGTAGGCCGGGCGCACGACCTCGGTGGCCAGCGCCAGCCGGTCCGGGAAGGGCAGGAAGGAGGCCGACAGCGCCGTGATGGTGGCCCGCTCCACGTCGGCCAGTTCCCAGCCGGCCTCGTCGACCAGCAGCGCGAACTCCCGCGACAGCGACGTCCCCGACATCAGCCGGTTGTCGGTGTTCACGCTGATCGAGAAGCCCAGGTCCTTCAGGACGGTGATCGGGTGCTCGGCGACGCTGGTCGCGGCCCCCGTCTGCACGTTGCTCGACGGGCACAGTTCCAGGACGATCCCGCGGTCGCGGACCCACGTCGCCAGCCGGCCCAGCGTGGCGTTCGGCAGCCCGAGCCGGTCGCGGCCCTCACCGAGTTCGACGTCCTCGATGATCCGCACACCGTGGCCGATGCGTTCGGCGCCGCAGGTGTGCAGCGCGTCGGCGATGCTGGGCAGCCCGAACGCCTCCCCCGCGTGGATCGTCACCGGGAAGTTCTCCGCGTGCAGCCGGTCGAACGCCGCGAGGTGGTTCGAGGGCGGGAAACCGATCTCGGCGCCGGCGATGTCGAACCCGACGACGCCGGAGTCGCGGTGCCGCAGCGCCAGTTCGGCGATCTCCAGGCCGCGGTCGGCGTGGCGCATGGCGGTGACGAGGGTTCCGACCCTGATCGGGGTTCCGGCCTCGGCCGCGAGCTGTTCCCCGCGGCGCATGCCCTCCTCGACCGCGACGACGACCTCGTCGAGGCTCAGTCCCTGCTGCAGGTGCTGTTCGGGGGCGTAGCGCAGTTCGCCGTAGACGACACCGTCGGCGGCCAGGTCCAGGACGGCCTCGGTCGCGACGCGGGCCAGCGATTCCGCGTCCTGCATGACGGCGATGGTGTGGTCGAACGTCTCCAGGTAGCGGACCAGGGTGCCGGAGTCGGCCGCGTCGCGGAACCAGGCGCGCAGTTCCTCGGGGTCGGTCGTCGGCAGCCGGTGCCCGTTCGCCTCGGCGATCTCCACGATCGTCGCGGGCCGCAGCCCCCCGTCGAGGTGGTCGTGCAGCGACACCTTCGGCAGTGCCTTCATCCGGTCCAGGGTCGTGCTCTCAGTGCTCACCCCCCGATCCTGCCAGCCGCCCCGGCGGATCCGCACCACGCGGACGAGGCGGCGGTCGGCCCGGCCGCGGGTGCGGTGCCGGTCACGCCGACCGGCTTCCCGCACCTACGCTCCTGACGTGCAGCACCGAACCGTCCGCCCGGCCACCACCGCCGACGCCGCCGCGTGCGCAGGCATCTACGCGCACTACGTCCGCGAGACCGCCGTCACCTTCGAACTCGACCCCCCGACCGAGCAGGAGGTGGCGCGTCGCATCGAGGCGTCCTGGCGGCAGCACGCGTGGCTCGTGCTCACCGAGGACGACGTCGTCCGCGGTTACGCCTACGCGGCGCCCTACGCGGCGCGGGCGGCGTACGCGTGGTCGTGCGAGACGAGCGTCTACCTCGAACCGGGGCTGCGCCGCAGCGGCGCGGGCCGGGCGCTGTACCAGGAGTTGTTCGCGACCCTGGAGCGCCGCGGTTTCCGCATGCTGGTCGCCGGCATCACCCAGCCCAACGAGGCGAGCACGGGCCTGCACCGGGCGATGGGTTTCACCGACGTCGGCACGTTCACCCGGATCGGGTTCAAACTCGGTCGCTGGTGGGACGTGCACCGGATGCAGCGCCCGCTGGGTCCCCGGACGGCACCGGGGCCGTTGCTCTAGAACGGGTCTCGATCCGCTGCCCGCAGAACGTCGCGCCGAGCAGCAGCACGGCCCCGGCGGCCCCGGCCACGCCGAGCACGTCGCCGGCGAAGGCGATCCCGAAGACCACGGCCCACAACGGCTCGGTGCCCAGCAGCAGGCTGGCCCGCGCCGCCGACGTCCGGCGCACCGCCCAGGACTGGGCCAGGAACGCGAACACGCTGCAGCCCAGGGCCAGGTAGGCGATCCCCAGCCACTGCGCCGGCGTCGCGGAGGCCACCAGACCGGCCGTGCCGACGGGATCCAGCACCGCGCAGACGAGGGCACCGACGACGGTCTGCACGAACGTCAGGGCGCGCAGGTCCAGCCGCACCCGCCGGGTCACCCGGCCGATGGCGGTGACGTGGCAGGCCCGGACCACGGCCGCCGCCAGCACCAGCAGGTCCCCGGCGTTCGGCACCCGCCAGCCACCGCCCCCGACGAGCAGCGCCACCCCGACGACGGCGACGAGCGCCGCGGCGAAGAACGCCGGCGGCAGCCACGACCGGGCCACCAGGCCGTCGACGGCCGGGGTCAGCAGGATCGTGGTGGAGATGAGCAGGCCCGCGTTGGTCGCGCTGGTGCCGGCGACGCCGAACGTCTCCAGCAGCAGGATCGCGGCCTGCGACAGGCCCAGCAGCAGCCCCCAGCGCAGTTCGGCGCGGCCCACCCCCGCCCGGGCCACCACGAGGACCACGCCCAGCGCGAGCGCCGCGCCGGCGTAGCGCAACGCCAGCACCGGCAGGACGCCCGCGACGTCGACCAGCAGCTTGGCGGCCAGGTAGCTGCTGCCCCACACCACGGCGACGCCCAGCAGCAGGGCGTCCACCCGACGATCTCGTACCACCCCCCGAGGATGGCCGCAGGCAACAGTCCAGTCCAGCGCCGGTTCCTCACCCCGGTGTTTAGCCTGTCTTCATGGACGTGCGGCAGCTGACGATCCTGCGCGAGCTCGCCGAGCGCGGCAGCCTGGTCGCCGTGGCCCGCGCGCTGCACGTCACCCCGTCCGCGGTCTCGCAGCAACTGGCCGCGCTGCAGCGGACCTGCCCGGTCCCGCTGACCGAGAAGCGCGGACGGCGGCTGGCGCTGACCCCGGCCGGGGAGGCGCTGGCCGTCGCAGCCGTCGACGTCGCCGCCGCGATGGACCGCGCCAGGACCGCCGTGGCCGGGCACCTGGACTCACCCGACACCGAGGTCGGCGTGTCCGCCTTCCACTCCGCCGCGCTGGCGTGGTTCGGGCCGCTGCTGACGGCCCTGGACGGCAGTCCACCCCTGCGGTGCGCCGACGAGGACGTCGCCCAGCACGAGTTCCCGGCGCTGGTGGCCGACTACGACGTCGTCGTCGCCCACCGGCCCGAAGCCGGGCCGTCGTGGCCCGCGCGGCGGGTGCGGGTCGTCCCGCTGCTCGTCGAACCCCTGCACGTGGCGATCGCCGCGGGCCACCCCCTCGCGGGCCGCGAGCACCTCACCGTCGCCGACGTCGCCGGTGAGCGGTGGATCTCGGTGCACGAGGGGTTCCCGCTGGCCGGGGCCCTGGACGTCGTGGCGGCCGCGGCCCGCCGCCCGCTGGACGTCGTGCACCGCATCAACGAGTTCTTCGTCGCCGCCTCGGTGGTGGCCTCCGGGGACGCCGTCGCCCTGCTGCCCTCGCGCACCACCCGTCCCGAACCGGGCGTGGTGCTGCGGCCGCTGGCCGACGTGTCGGTGAACCGGCGCGTCGACGCGCTGCTGCGCCCCGAGGCGCTGGCGCGGCGCAGCGTGCGGGCCGTCCTGGACGCCCTGCGGGAGGTGGCGGGCACGGCACCGGAACTCGGTTGAGCTCAAGCGCGCTGCAGCACCTAGCGTGAGCCGGGTGACCCAGAGCACCACCCCGGCGCGCGCCGCCGCGCCCACCGCGGGGATCTTCTCCGCCCACTACCTCGTGATGACGTTGGGCACGACGGCCCTGGTGTTCCTGACGGCCTTCGAGAGCCTGGCCGTGACGACCGTGATGCCGGTCGTCAGCGCCGACCTCGGCGGCCGCGACGCCTACGCGACGGCGTTCGCGGCGACCCTGGCCGCCAGCGTCCTGGGCATGGTCGCGGCCGGGGGCTGGGCCGACCGCCGGGGGCCGGGGCGGCCGCTGCTCACCGCGCTGGCGGTGTTCTGCGTCGGGTTGCTCGCGGCGGCGCTGGCGCCGTCGATGGAGGTGTTCGTCGCCGCCCGGTTCCTGCAGGGGCTGGGCTCGGGCGGAATCAGCGTCACCCTGTACGTCCTCGTCGCGCTGGCCTTCCCGCCGAACCTGCGCCCGGCGGTGTTCGGCGCGTTCGCCGCGGCCTGGGTCCTGCCCTCGCTGGTCGGCCCCTCGCTGGCCGCCCTGGTCGCGCAGGCCTTCAGCTGGCACTGGGTGTTCTCCGGTGTGCTGGTCCTCGTGCTGGTCGCCGCCGCGGCCGTCCTGCCCACCCTGCTGCGCGTCCGGCCGACGGCCACCACCACCGACCGGTTCCCCCGCAGCCGGTTCCTGGCCGCGGCCGGGGTGGCGACGGCGGTCGTCGCGCTGAGTTCGGCGACCTCGACGGGCGGCTGGCGGTGGCCGCTGGCGGTCCTCGCCCTCGTCGTGCTCGTGGTCTCGGTGCGCCCGCTGCTGCCGGCCGGAACCCTCACCGCCCACCGCGGGATGCCCGCGACGGTGCTGCTGCGCGGGCTGCTCGCGGCGACGTTCTTCAGCACCGAGGTGTACCTGCCGCTGATGCTGCACGAACGGTTCGGCCTGGAACTGTGGGCCGCCGGCGCCACCCTGACCGCGGCGGCCATCGCGTGGGCGGCGGCCTCGGCGGTGCAGGGCCGGCTCGGCGCACGACTGCCGCACTCGCGGGCCGTGCGGACCGGCACGGTGCTGCTCCTCGTGGGCGTGGTGGTCCAGGCCGTCGTGGCCGCGGCCACCCCGGCCCCGCTGGTCGCCGTGGTGGTGAGCGCCGCGGGCTGGTTCTGCGCCGGTGCCGGGATGGGGCTGAGCTTCCCGCGCACCACGGTGCTCGTCCTGGAGCAGTCCGCCCCGGGACAGGAGGGCGCCGGTTCGGCGGCGCTGACGATCTGCGACGCCGCCGGGGGCGGAACGGCGATGGCCCTGACCGGCCTGGCCTTCGCCGCCTTCGGTGCGGTGTCGGCCTGGGCGGGGTTCGCCGGGACGTTGCCGCTGTGCGTCGTCTTCGCCGTCCTGGCGCTGCTGGCCGCCCGCCGGGTGTCGGGGGGCGCCTCACAGCCGGTTCATCGATGAGGCACCGCGGATCCTCGGCCGGCCCGCCGACGGTGGTGCCATGACGAACAACCAGCCCAGCTACGAGGGTCGCCCGCTCCCCCGCCCCGACGAGGACGTCGACGACCAGGGTCTGGCGTTCGACATCGCGACGATGCTGGACCGTCGTCGTGCGCTGGGCCTGATCGGCCTGGGAGCCACCGGCCTGACCCTGGCCGCCTGCGGGGACGACGACGCGACGGCCGCCTCCTCGTCCTCCTCGAGCACGACGTCGGGCAGCCTGGCCGAGATCCCCGACGAGACCGCGGGCCCCTACCCCGGTGACGGCTCGAACGGGCCCGACGTCCTGGAGCAGAGCGGGGTCGTGCGCAGCGACATCCGCTCCAGCTTCGGGTCGAGCACGACGACCGCCGAGGGGGTTCCGATGACCCTCACGCTGAACGTCGTCGACCTGGCCGGCGGGAACGTCCCCTTCGAGGGCGTCGCCGTCTACGTGTGGCACTGCAACCGGGACGGGGAGTACTCCCTCTACGGCGAGGGCATCACCGGCGAGAACTACCTGCGCGGCGTCCAGGTGGCCGACGAGAACGGCGACGTCACGTTCACCAGCATCTACCCGGCCTGCTACGACGGCCGCTGGCCGCACATCCACTTCGAGGTCTACCCCGACCTCGACAGCATCACCGACGTCGCGAACTGCATCGCGACCTCGCAGGTCGCCATGCCCCAGGACGCCTGCGAGGCCGTGTACGCCACCACGGGGTACGAGAACTCGCTGAGCAACTTCGCCGGGGTCGACCTGTCGACCGACAACGTGTTCGGCGACGACAGCGGCGCCTCCCAGACCCCGACCGCCACCGGCGACACGACGAACGGCTACGCGGTGGAGCTCACCGTCGGCGTCGACACCACCACCGAACCGACCGCGGGAACCATGGCCGGCATGGGCTCGGACACCTCCGGGCACCCGGCCGGCGGCCCGGGCGGCGGCGGAACCCCGCCGTCGGGCGCGCCCACGGACCTGCCCACCGCGATGTCCTCCGCCGCCTGATCGGGCGCACGCCGGGGACCTCGCGCGAGCCGTCCCGTCCACCCCTCGCGTCAGGGCCAGCAGGGTTCCGTCCGCGGAACCCTGCTGGCCCTGACGCACCGTGTCCGCAGGGCCCGTTCGAGGGACGCCGCGTCGGCTGAACGGATGGCTGCGATCTTGTTCCGTCACCGATCGTGATCGATCGGTGTCAAGATCGGGTCACGCCGAAACGCACCGGAGGACATCTCATGCCGCGCGCCAACACCGCCCTGGACGTGCTGGACCGACTCGACGGGAACGACCGGGAAGACGCCTGGAAGGCCTACGAACTGGCCTTCTCGGGGCTCGCGGTCCGGGCCGCGCAACAGCACCTCATGACCCGGGAGGAGTTCGAGGAGGTCTGCCTCGACGAGCGCTGGCGCAAGTACGTCATCCGCGACGTGGACCGCGACGGGACCGTGGGGGCGTTCGGCACGGCCACGAACGACCTGTCCGTGGTGCCGCTGCTCTCCCTGGACTTCTACGCCGACCGGTACCCGCGGCAGTTCGCGGACCGGACGATCTGCTACATCGGGTGCATCGGGGTGCACCCGTCCTACCGCAGCAGCGGCGCGTTCGTGCGGATCGTGGAGACGATCTGCCGCGGCATCCACGAGCAGGGCGGCGTGGCCGCGGTGGACGTGTGCGCGTACAACGACGAGCAGCTCGCGCTGCCGCGGCTCATCAACCGCATCACACGGACGTTCGGCACCGAGGGCGAACGCCTCGACACCCAGGCGTTCTACGGTTACGACTTCAGTCGGCCTTGAGCGCCGGCCGCGGGTCCACCGCCACCAGGCGGAAGGAGGCGAGGTACTGCGCGGTGTCGGCGACGGGCTGGGCCCGGTGCCACAACCACCCCTGGCCCTGCCCGACCCCCAGGCGCTGCAGCACCTCCCGCTGTTCCTCGGTCTCGACGCCCTCGGCGGTGATGGCGAGCTCGAGGGCGTTGCTGACGGCCACGACAGCACGCAGCACCTCCTCGTCCCCGATGTTCCGGTCCACACCGGAGACGAGGCTGCGGTCGACCTTGACCCGGGTCACGGGGAAGTTGCGCAGGTAGCTCAGCGCGGAGTACCCCGTCCCGAAGTCGTCGACGGCCAGGCCGACGCCCAACGACCGCAGCCGGTCCAGCAGCCGCATCGTCTGCTGGTCCTGCTGCAGCATCGAGGTCTCCGTGATCTCGAGCATGAGCGCGGGCCCCTCGAGGCGGTGGGCCTGCAGGAGTTCACCGACGGTGTCGGCGAAGAACGGGTCGAGCAGCTGGCGCGGCGAGACGTTCACCGACAGCACGAAGTCCTCGGTGACCAGGCCCTGGTCGCGCCAGCCCCGCAGGTCCGTCAGGGCGGTGTCCAGGACCCGGCGTCCGACGTCGACGATCAGCCCGGTCTCCTCCAGGACGGGCACGAACCGCACGGGCGAGATCGGGCCGTGCAGCGGGTGGTTCCACCGCAGCAGGGCCTCGACACCGTGGGGGGAGCCCGTGGCCAGCGAGACGACGGCCTGGTAGTGGACCTCCAGGGTGTGTTCGGCGACGGCGCTGCGCAGGTCGAGCTCGAACTCGACCTCGTCGCCGATCTGCATCCGCAGCGACTCGTCCCAGATGGCGAACTGGTTCCGGCCGTGCGCCTTCGCCCGGTACATCGCGGCGTCGGCCTCGCGCAGCGCCACGGCGAAGGAGGTCGCGAGCTCGGCGACCCCGAGGGAGGCGGAGACGGCGACCTCGGCCACCGGCAGCCGGACGGGCGTGCGCAGTCCGCCGATGAGTTCACCGGCCAGGTCGACGGCAGCGGGCAGGTCGCCGCTGACGGCGACGACGAACTCGTCGCCGGCCAGCCGGCCGATCACCGCGTCGGGCGGGGCCAGTCGCCGCAACCGCCCCGCGACCGCGCACAGCAGGTCGTCGCCGGCGCCGTGGCCGTAGGAGTCGTTGACGAGCTTGAAGCCGTCGAGGTCGATGAACAGCAACCACGCGGACCCGGCGCGGCCGGCCAGCGTCGCGTCGACGCGACGTTCGAACTCGTCACGGCCGGGCAGGTCGGTGAGCGCGTCGTGCGTCGCCCGGTGTTCCAGGACGACCTTCGCGGCGGCGTGCCCGTTGACCGCGACGACGGCCCGGGCCAGCACCAGGCCGATCATCACGCACAGCAGCACGAACGCCGCGATCTGTTCCAGGCGACTCTGGTTGACGCGGGTGCTGGCGAGGTAGGCCGCCCCCGCGAGCGAGGTGCCCAGGACGGCGAGCCGGGCCGGCGACCAGGCGTCGAAGCGGACGGTGCGGCGGCGGTCGCGGGACGTGCGGCGGGGCAGGTGCAGCAGGGCGACCGCCAGCAGGAAGTACGAGACGACGAACGGGGTGTCGAACGCGGTGGGCGCGACGAACTGCCCCTGCCGCCCGAGGACGGCGTACCCGAGGTCGCCCAGGAGCATGAAGCCGATGCACCCACCCAGCCAGCGGTAGGCCACCACCTGCGGGGCCGTCAGCAGCAGGTCCAGCACCAGCAGCAGGACGAAGGCGTCCAGCAGCGGGTAGACCCCGGCGAGCACGGAACCGGTCACGGTGCGGCCGGGCAGGTCCAGCACGGGCAGCACCAGGAACTGCACCGCGGCCACCGCCCCGGCCAGCCCCGCGACCAGCACGTCGATGACCACCTCGCGCCGCAGCCCGCCGGCCGCCCGCGCCAACCGGGCCAGGCCCACCGACAGCACGACGTAGCCGGAGAGGGAGAACGGGTCCCCGGCGAAGGCCCACACCCCGGGCCTGCCGTCGGCCCAGGGCCGCAGCGCGGACCCGACGAGGAACAGGGCCGCGCTGATCGGGACGAGGGACCACGTCCACGCCGGTCGCGGCCGGCGGCGCCGGACGACCACGACCGAGACCCCCAGGACACCGACGGCCAGGACGCCGTAGCCACCGGACCGGACCGCGTCGGGCACCGGAGCGAGGTAGGCCACGGCCAGCACGAACGTCGCCGCCATCCACCCTGCGGCGCCGACCCGCGGTCGCTGGAACACCTGGAACCTCCTCCTGTCCTGCGAACCATCGGTGCGTGGAACCGGGATCTTGATCACGGTTGGGCCGTCCGGGTGGCGGTCCGCCGTCAACCCTGGGCGAGCACCTGCTCGCGCAGGACGTCCGCGTGCCCGCAGTGCTGCGCCAGTTCCCGCAGCACGTGCAGGTACACCCAGCGCAACGGCAGCGGCCCGCGACGGTTGCCGCGCAGGACCTCGTCCAGGCCCGTCCCCGCGACCGCCCGGCGGGAGGCCGCGCACGCCGCGAGGTGAGCCGCCTGCACCGAGGCGGTGGTGTCGTCCGGGTGCAGCACGAACGACTCCGCCGGACCGGCCTCGAGCCCGAGGTCGGCCCGGCTGCGGCAGGTGACGGCCTCCTCGAACCACACCCGCTCGACGAACGTCGCGTGCTTGACCAGCCCCAGCAGCGTCGTGTCCGACGGCACGAGCCGCCGGCGGGCCTGCTCCTCGGTCAACCCGTCCAGGCACGCGGTGAGCATCAGGCGGTGCTGGTCGAGGAAGACCTCGAACTGTTCCCTGAGCGGCTGCGCCACGACGTCGTCGACCGGAGGCGTCGCAGGTCGGGTCACGCCGTGAGCATCCCAGAGGTTCGGCGTGCGCGGCGCGACGACGGAGGCGGACTGAGCGGGCTGCGGCGGAACGCAGCAGGACTCCCCCGCCGACGACCGGACCGCCGTCAGCGCCCCGCGCTGCGAGACGTCCACACGGTGAGCCCCGTGCCGTCCACGGACGCGGACGCGACGAGGCGTGGGGGCAGCCGTGGGTGTCCCGAGGACGTCGCCCCAGCGACGGTTCCGGGACACCCGCACCTCCCTCCACGTGGTGACACCGGCGGGTGTCCGCCCGGGGTGAGCGGTCAGGCGGTGATGCGCTGGTGCACCAGCGGCACCTGCACGGGTGCCTGCGCGGACACCGAGAACCCGCCCTCCAGCGCCTGCGCGGCCCAGTCGAACCGCTCGGGGGTGTCGGTGTGCAGCGTCATGATCCGCTGGCCGGCGCGCACGGCGTCCCCGCGCACGGCGTGCAGTTCCACGCCCGCCCCGGCCTGCACGGCCTCCTCGCGCCGCGACCGGCCCGCACCCAGCCGCCAGGCGGCCACGCCCACGGCCATCGCGTCGACGTCGAGGAAGCCGGCGGACGGGGCGAGCACCTCCTGCGTGTGCTGCGCCACGGGCAACGGCGCGTCCGGGTCGCCGCCCTGGGCGGCGACCATCCGGCGCCAGGCGTCCATCGCGCGCCCGTCGGCGAGCGCGTCGGCGGGGTCCACCGCGTCCAGCCCGACGGCGGCGAGCATCTCGCGCGCCAGCACGAGGGTGATCTCGACGAGGTCGGCGGGCCCGCCACCGGCGAGCACCTCCACCGATTCGCGGACCTCCAGCGCGTTGCCGGCCGTGCGGCCCAGCGGGGTCGACATGTCGGTGACGACGGCGACGGTGCGCACCCCGGCGTCGGTGCCCAGGTCGACCATCGTGCGGGCCAGTTCGAGGGAGTCCTCCAGGGACTTCATGAACGCCCCGGAGCCGGTCTTGACGTCCAGGACGAGCGCGCTGGTGCCCTCGGCGATCTTCTTGCTCATGATGGAGCTGGCGATGAGCGGGACGGCCTCGACGGTTCCGGTGACGTCGCGCAGCGCGTAGAGCTTCTTGTCCGCCGGTGCCAGGTCACCCGTGGCGGCGCAGATCACCGCGCCCACGTCGGTCAGCTGCGCGCGGATCTCCGGCAGCGTCAGCGACGCGCGCCAGCCGGGGATCGCCTCGAGCTTGTCCAGGGTGCCGCCGGTGTGACCGAGCCCGCGGCCGGACAGCTGCGGCACGGCCGCACCGCAGGCCGCGACGAGCGGGGCCAGCGGCAGCGTCACCTTGTCCCCCACCCCACCGGTGGAGTGCTTGTCCACGCTGGGCCGGGGCAGGTCGGTGAAGTCCAGCCGCGCGCCCGAGGAGATCATCGCGCTCGTCCAGCGCGACACCTCGCGACGGTTCATGCCGTTGAGCAGCACCGCCATCGCCAGGGCGGACATCTGCTCCTCGGCGACCTCGCCGCGGGTGTAGGCGTCGATCACCCAGTCGATCTGGGCGTCGGACAGCTCACCGCGGTCCCTCTTGGTGCGGATGACGTCGACGGCGGCGAACTGCCGGCTCATTCGGGGACCTTCCGTGCGGGGTCGTCCAGGTCGTGCGGCCCGAACGCGTCGGGCAGCACCTGCGTCATCGGCACGATCCCACGCGGGGAGTCGACCAGCAGGTCCGGGCCGCCGAACTCGAACAGCAGCTGGCGGCACCGCCCGCACGGCATGAGGACGTTGCCGGCGGCGTCGACGCAGGCGAAGGCGACGAGCCTGCCGCCGCCGGTCATCTGCAGCTGCCCGACCATCGTGCACTCGGCGCACAACGTCACGCCGTACGAGGCGTTCTCGATGTTCGCGCCCGAGACGACGCGCCCGTCGTCGACGAGCGCGGCCGCGCCGACGGGGAACTTCGAGTACGGCGAGTAGGAGTGCTGCAGCGCCTCACGAGCGGCGGCGCGCAGGACGTCGAAGTCGGGCGGAGCAGCGAGGGTGGGGTGTCCGTCCCGGTCGTGCGCCCGCTCGGGCAGCTGGTCGCTCACGTGCGTCCTCCTCGTGCGGTGCTGCCCGGGCGGGTGTGCGATCGGGGCGGACTCCATGCCCCACCCACCCTGGGCAGCGATCGGATGCGGCTCACGCCGGGTACGGCTCCCCGCTGGCGGCGGGCGGCCGCACCCGCCCGACGAACCCGGCCACGGCCAGGATCGTCGCGAGGTACGGCAGCATGGACAGGAAGCTGGAGGGGACCTCTCCCGGCGCGGGCAGGACCCCGACGAGCGTCTGCAGCGCGGCGAAGAACCCGAACAGCAGCGAGGCCGCGACGGCACCGCGAGGGCTCCACCGGCCGAAGATCACCGCGGCCAGGGCGATGAACCCCTTGCCGGCGGACATGTTCTCGGTGAACGGCCCGATGGTCCCGATCGACAGGTAGGCCCCGGCCAGGCCCGCGATGCCGCCGGCCACGACGACGTTGACGTAGCGCACGCGCAGCACGTCGATGCCCACGGTGGCCGCGGCCTTGGGGTGCTCGCCGACCGCACGGGTGCGCAGACCCCACCTGGTCCGGAACAGCACGACCTGCAACGCGATGATGATCGCGTACATGACGTAGACGAGGACGTTGGCCTGGAACAGCAGCGGGCCGACGACCGGGATGTCGGCCAGCAGCGGGATGCGGATCGGGTTGAGCACGCCCGGGGCGTTGTACCGCTGGGTGTCGGACTGCATGAGCGCCTTGTAGGCCCACCCGGTGAACCCCAGCGCGGCGGCGTTGATGACGACACCGAGGATGACCTGGTTGACCCGGTAGCGGATCGCGAAGACGGCCAGCAGCCAGCCGACGAGGGCGCCGGACAGGACCGCGCCGACGACCCCCGCACCGAGGTTGCCGGCCATCGAGCCCACCAGCGCGCCGGCGAACGCACCGGTCAGCAGCTGACCCTCGATGGCGACGTTGACGACCCCGCTGCGCTCCCCCAGCACACCGGCCAGGGCGCCCAGGATCAACGGGGTGGCGAGGAAGACCGTCTGCTGCAGCAGCCGCACGACGTCGATCGACGCGTTCGGCCCGCCGCTCATGACCCAGCACAGGAACGCCAGGACGAAGCAGACCAGGGTGACCGCGATGACCAGGGGGTTGCGCCGGGCCCGGAAGCCCCGGGCCAGCTGGAACAGACCCAGCACCACGATCACCAGCCCCAGGAGCACGGGCGTGATCGTCGAGGGGACCGTGAGGTCGGGCAGGGTGAGCGCCGAACCACCGCCGAAGCGGAACGTGGCGTCGTCGGGGCCGGAACCGGTTCCCCAGCCCAGCACGGTCACCAGGCCCACGACGACGAGCAGGCCGCCCGTCAGGACGCGCTTGCGCAGGGTCAGCGGGGGTTCGACGTACGCGTGCTCGACGACCGCCGCGGGAGTCTCGGGGCTGACTGCGGAGCTCATCGGGTCCACCCTCCGGCCAGTTCGGAACCGACGCCGGCGCCACCGCCGGACCTCAGGCGGAACACCGAGCGGATCAGCGCCGGGGCCGCGATGAACAGGACGATCGTGGCCTGCAGGACGCCGACGAGGTCGACGGGGACGCCGGTGGCGGACTGCATCTGCACGGCCCCGGCCCGCAGGCCGCCGAACAGGACGCCGGCCGCGATCACCCCGTACGGGTTGTTGCGGCCGAGCAGCGCCACGGTGATGGCGTCGAAACCGATGTTGCCCGCGACGCTGCTGGTCACGCTGCCGGTGACACCGAGCACCTGGGTGGCCCCGGCCAGCCCGGCGAGCCCACCGGCGAAGGCCATCGAGACGACCTGCAGCCGCCCGACCGCCATCCCGGCCGTGCGGGCCGCGTTCGGGTTGGCGCCCACCGCGCGCAGGCGGAACCCCAGCCGGGAGCGCTCGAACAGCCACCAGA
This sequence comes from Kineococcus deserti, assembly GCF_050871945.1. NCBI lineage: Bacteria > Bacillati > Actinomycetota > Actinomycetes > Kineosporiales > Kineosporiaceae > Kineococcus > Kineococcus deserti. The sequence continues at coordinate 52,934 of NZ_JBJLSI010000005.1, forward strand.
CGAACACCGCCGCAAGCACCGCCAGCACCAGGCCGGCGTTGACCCGCAGCGACGACCCGAGCAGCGGGGGGAGCTCGGCGCTGGCGTCCACCTGCGAGGAGATCGCCTGGTTGTACGGCGGCCGCTGGAACCAGCGCACCCCCAGCAGGTAGGTCAGCAGGTTGATCGCGACGTAGTTCAGCATGATCGTCGTGATGACCTCGTGGGCGCCCGTGCGTGCCTTCAGCAGGCCGACGATCCCACCCCAGACCAGGCCCCCGGCGATGCCGGCGACGACCGCCACGACCACGTGCAGCACGACGGGCAGGTCCAGGGTGAACCCCACCCACGCCGCGCTGACCGCGCCCGTGATGATCTGACCCTGGGCGCCGATGTTGAACAGGCCCACCCGGAACGACAGGGCCACGCCCAGGCCGGCCAGGATCAGCGGCGTGGCGTTGACCAGCGTCTCGGAGACCGGCCGCAGCGCGGCGGTCCCGGAGAAGTTCGGGTTGTAGACCGCTCCCTGCAGCAGCGCCAGGTAGGCGTCCCGGACGGAGTACCAGGCGTTGGCGAAGAAGTCCCACGGGTAGCTGAAGAAGTACTGGGCGCTGGCCCGGGACTGCTCGTCGCCGACGACGATGAGCACCGCACCGACCAGCAGGGCGCTGAAGATGGCGCAGACCGTCAGCAGCCAGCTGCCGCCCCAGTACAGGCGCCGGCGCTTCGCCTCCCGCGCCGGTTCCTCCACGAGCGAGGTCGAGCTCACAGGCCGTCCTTCCCTGTCGTACCGGCACCCGCCATGAGCAGCCCCAGTTCCTCCTGCGTGGCGTCCGGACCGACCTCACCGGCGATCCGGCCGCGGTACATCACGACGATGCGGTCGGCCAGCGCCCGCACCTCGTCCAGTTCCGTGGACACCAGGACCACGGCGGCGCCCTTGTCGCGCTCGGCCACGATCCGCTGGTGCACGAACTCCTGACTGCCGACGTCGACGCCGCGGGTGGGCTGGGCGACGACCAGCAGCTTCAGCGGCCGCGTCATCTCGCGGGCCAGCACGACCTTCTGCTGGTTGCCGCCGGACAGGGTCGAGGCCGCCGCCTGCGCCGACGGTGTGCGGATGTCGAACTCCGCGATGCGCTCGGCGGCGTTGCGCTGCAGCGCGTCGCGGTTGACGGACAGCCCGCGCGCGAACTGCGGGGAGTCCACCAGGTCGAGCACCAGGTTCTCGGCGATGCTGAACGAGCCGACCAGCCCGTCGTGCAGCCGGTCCTCGGGGACGTACCCGACCCCCAGCGCCAGGACGTCGTCGATGTCGGCACCGGTCACGTCGGTGCCCGCGATGCGCACCGATCCCGCCTCGACGTCCTGCAGGCCGACGATGCTGCGGGTCAGTTCCGTCTGGCCGTTGCCGTCGACGCCGGCGATCGCCAGGACCTCCCCGGCGCGGACGTCGAGGTCGATGTCGTCCAGGAGCACGGTGCCGGACGGGTCCAGCACCCGGACGCCGGCCATCTGCAGGACCGTCCCGCCGGGTTCGGCGACCTCCTTGTCCACCCGCAGCCGCACGTCCCGGCCGACCATCAGCGCGGCCAGTTCCTCCGGCGAGGCGCTCGGCTGCGCCTGGCCGACGACCCTGCCGCGACGGATGACCGTGATGCGGTCGGCGACGGCCTTGACCTCGCGCAGCTTGTGGGTGATGAAGACGATCGACGTGCCGGCGTCGGCCAGTTCGCGCATGACGCGCATGAGGTCGTCGGTCTCGGCCGGGGTCAGCACGGCCGTGGGTTCGTCCAGGACGAGGACCTTCGCCTCGCGCAGCAGCGCCTTGACGATCTCGATGCGCTGCTGCACGCCGACGGCCAGGTCGGCCACGAGGGTGTCGGCGGGGATGGCCAGCCCGAACCGCTGCGAGGTCTCCTCGACGCGCTTGCGGGCCCGGCGCCGGTCGAGCAGGCCGCCGGCCTTCGTCAGCTCGGTGCCCAGGACGATGTTCTCGGTGGCGGTGAACGTCGGGACCAGCATGAAGTGCTGGTGCACCATGCCGATGCCCGCCGCCATGGCGTCACCCGGTGAGGTGAACTCCACGGGTTCGCCGTCGACGAGGATCTGCCCCTCGTCGGGGGTGTACAGGCCGTAGAGCACGTTCATCAGCGTGCTCTTGCCGGCCCCGTTCTCGCCCAGCAGGGCGTGGATCTCGCCCTCGCGGACGACGAGGTCGATGGAGTCGTTGGCGACGAGGGGCCCGAAGCGCTTCGTGATGCCCTTGAGTTCCAGTTGCACCTGCGCGTCGTTCCCCTCGTCGCCTTCGAAACCCGTTGCTCAGCTGGCCTGGATGGCGTTCGGCGAGGTGATCTCGATCGAGCCGTCGATGATGCCCTGCTTGACGGCGTCGAGCTCGCTCTTCAGCTCGGCGGACACCTGCGAGTCGAACTGGTTGAACGGCGCCAGGCCGGTGCCGTCGTTCTCCAGGGTCCCGACGTACCCACCGGTCGGGACGTCGCCCTCGGCCGCGGCCAGGACGTAGTCCTTGACGGCGTTGGTGAGGTTCTTCGTCACCGAGGAGATGAAGTACTGGCAGTACTGCGCGGCGCTCACGCAGCCGTCGGTGTCGACCCAGATGAGGTTCAGGGAGCCACCGGCGGCCTCGGCCGCCGCGCCCGCGCCCAGGCCGGCCTGACCGGCGACCGGCATGACGATGTCGGCGCCCTGCGCAGCCAGCGTCTCGGTGATCGAGCGCCCGGCGGCCTGGTCGACGAAGGAGTTGGCGAAGGTCCCGCCGTCGGGGTTGTTCTCGTCCCAGCCGATGACCTTGACGTTCGTCCCCTTCTGGGCGTTGTAGTACTGCACGCCCTCCCAGAAACCGTCCATGTAGATGGTCACCGGCGGGATGGGCAGACCGCCCCAGGTGCCGACGGTGCCCGTCTTGGTCATGCCGGCCGCGAGGTAACCACCGAGGAAACCACCCTCGGCGGTGTTGTACTGGAAGGCGTAGACGTTGTCGGCGGCCGCGTCGGAGTCGATCTCGGCGAAGTTCTGGTCGGGGTTGGCCTGCGCGACCTCGGCGACGGCGTCCTTCATGAGACCGCCGACGGCGACGATGGTGCCGCAGCCCTTGGCGACCTCGGCGTTGAGGTTCGGGATGTAGTCCGCGTCGCTGTTGGACGGGACGTAGGAGATCTCGATGTTCGGGTTCTCCTCCTTGGCCTGCTCGAAGCCGGCGTAGGAGCTCTCGTTGAACGAGCGGTCGTCGACACCACCGGTGTCCAGGACCATGCAGGCGCTGAAGGCGTCGCCGCCGCCGGCGGCGGACTCACCCGACCCGGCGGTGTCGTCCGGACGGTCGCCGCAGGAGGCGAGCAGGAGGGCGGCCGCGCCCAGGGCGGCCACCGGAGCGAGGCGGTGGAACGTCTTCATGGTGGGAAGTCCTCCAGGTCTGGGTGTCCCGCACGTGAACGCGGCGCGTCCGGAGTGGAACAGGCGAACGCGCCCCAATCGTAATGGTCAGGAACTCCCCCTCCGTCCGTTCGAGCGGACAGGTTGTCCAGATCGAGACCGTCCGGCCGGGCACGTCAGCCGGACAGGTCAGTGCGGGGCACCTCCGGGCATCGCGCGCTGTGAGGCCGCGGTCACCGCGAGCACTCCGATGCCGACGGCGAGCGCGTCCTCGTCCGGCGTGAAGTCGCCGCGGTGCAGGTCGTAGGCCGGCCCGCCGGGCGAGCGCGTGCCCAGCCGCACCATCGCCCCGGGGACGTGGTGCAGGTACCAGGCGAAGTCCTCCCCGCCCAGGGACTGCCGGGTCGGCAGCACCGCGTCGGGGCCCAGGAACTCGCGGGCCGCCTCGTCGAGGGCGGCCGTGGCGTGCACCTCGTTGTCGACCGGCGGCACGCCGCGCACGAGCGTCACCTCGGCCTGCACGGAGTAGGGCCGCACGAGGTCGGCCACGACGGCCTCGACGAGTTCGCCGGCGTGCTGCCAGGCCTCGGTCTCCATGCAGCGCAACGTCCCGGCCGCGTACCCCTCGGCGGGCACGGCGTTGGGGGCGTCGCCGGCGTGGACCGCGCCCCAGGTGAGGTTGACCCCGGCGCGCGGGTCGACCCGGCGGGCCAGGACGGCCGGCAGCTGGGTGACGACCTGGCCGAGGGCGAACACGAGGTCACCGGCCAGGTGCGGGCGCGAGGTGTGCCCGCCGGTGCCGGAGAGCCGGACGGTCACGTGGTCCGAGGCCGAGGTGATGGGCCCGGCCTTCAGGCCCACGGTGCCGGCGTACAGGCTCGGGTCGCAGTGCAGGCCGTACAGGGCGGCGACGCCCTCGAGCGCGCCGGTGCCGATGACGTCCAGCGCACCGCCGGGCATGACCTCCTCGGCGGGCTGGAAGATCAGCCGGACGCCGTGCGGGAGGTCACCCGTCCGGGCGAGGTCGGCCAGCACCAGCCCGGCGCCCAGCACGCTGGCGGTGTGCACGTCGTGCCCGCAGGCGTGGGCGACGCCGGGAACGGTCGAGGCGTAGGGCAGCCCGGTGGCCTCGGTCAGGGGCAGGGCGTCCAGGTCGGCGCGCACACCCACCCGCCGGCCGTCGGGTCCCTGCGGCCCCAGGTCGCAGAGGAGGCCGGTCCCCGGCAGCAACCTGACGCGCCCGCCGGCCCCGGTGAGCAGCTCGGCGACGCGGGCGGTGGTGCGGTGCTCCTCGCGCGCGAGCTCGGGGTGGCTGTGGATCTCGCGGCGCAGGGCCCGGGCGGTCGGCTCGTGCTCGGCGACCAGCGCGGCGATCCGTGCTGCGAGGTCGCCGGAACGCCCACCGGACCCGGTCGCCGCCCGTGGGGTGCTCGTGTCGCTGGTCACTGGGCGCTCACCGGGTCCTCACGTGGTCCGACGGTACCCGCCACTCGTCGCCGACGCCGACCTCGCCCGGCCGCCGGCCCCCGCGCGCAGGAGCCGGCGGCCGCGGGTCAGACGACCTTGAGCCCGGCCTCCTTGGCGCGCTCGACGAGCTTCTTGACCTCCTGGGCCCGGGCGCGGGTGGTCACCATGAGCGCGTCGGGGGTGTCGACGACGACGAGGTCGTCCACCCCCAGCAGCGCGACGACGCGGTCGTTGCCCGGCACGACGAGGCCACCGGCGACGCCCTCGGTGATGACCAGGTCGGGGTCGCCCAGGATCTTGGGCATGTCGACGTCGGCCGGCAGCAGCTCGGCCAGCGAGGAGAAGTCCCCGACGTCGTCCCAGCCGAAGGTGGCCGGCACGACGGCGACGCGCCCCTCCTCGGCGGCCGGCTCGGCCACGGCGTGGTCGATGGCGATGGACGGCAGCGCGGACCACTGCTCCTCGAGCACGGTGTCGCGCTGCGGGGTGTCCCAGGCGTCGGCGATGCGCTGCAGCCCCGCGTGCAGGACCGGGGCGTGCAGGGCCAGCAGTTCCAGCAGCACGTCGGCGCGGGCGACGAACATGCCGCCGTTCCAGCGGTAGTCGCCGGTGGACAGGTACGCCGAGGCGGTCCGCGCGTCGGGCTTCTCCTTGAACTGCACGACGCGGCGGGCGTTCGGCGCCCCCTGCAGCCGCAGGCGCTTGCCCAGGCGGATGTAGCCGAAGCCCGTCGCCGGGTGGGAGGGGGCGATGCCGATGGTGACGACGAAACCGCGGCGGGCGGTGACCACGGCCTCCTCCACCGAACTCTCGAAGTCGTCGCGGCCGGAGATGTTGTGGTCGGCCGCGAAGGACCCCAGGACGGCGTCGGGGTTGCGGCGCACCAGGACGGCGGCGGCCAGGCCGATGGCGGCCGCGGAGTCGCGCTGGCAGGGTTCGCGCAGGATGTTGGCGTCGGGCAGCTCGGGCAGCTGGGCGGCGACCGCGTCCGCGTGCAGGCGGCCGGTGACGACGAGGGTGCGGTCGGCGTCGGCCAGCGGTTGCAGGCGGTCCCAGGTCGACTGCAGCAGGGTGCGGCCCCGGCCGGTCAGGTCGAGCAGGAACTTGGGCCGGTCGCTGCGCGACAACGGCCACAGCCGGGTCCCGGCGCCTCCGGCGGGGACGACGGCGTGGAAGTCGGACAGGTCGATCTGACCGTCCTCCAGGTCGTCCTCCGACCAGGACGCCGACCAGCTGCTGCCCGCGCCCGTCTGCACCCCGCCACTCACGGGTCCCCCATCGCTCATGGGCGGGAACCTACCGGTGACCCCCCGCCACCCCGTCGTCCCCGCCGGATTCGTCCCGCATCCGGCGGAGAATCCCCCGTACGGGCCTCCGACGCGCTGTAGGAGGTTGCGCCGGCCCGCCCGGGTGGTCCAGGGTAGGTGAGCCTGACCTGCGTGACCTGGACCTCACGACGCCGTGAGTCCTTCATCACAAATGCCCCACGGCGAGCCGGTGGGGCTTCCTCGCTGTACCCGCACGCCTACAGTGGACTCGAGGACGCCGACGCCCGAGCGCCGCAGCCCGGGAGTACCGGCGTCGAGGAGCACTCGAGGAGGACGTCGGTGGCCACGAGCCTCACCCCACCCGGACAGGGCGCACCCGCCGGGAAGCTGAAACCTGCAGGCACCCTCTACCGCGGCCAGGAAGGCATGTGGTCGTGGGTCATGCACCGGATCTCCGGTGTCCTGATCTTCTTCTTCCTCTTCGTGCACGTCCTGGACACCGCCACCGTGCGGGTCTCGCCCGAGGTGTACAACGGCGTCATCGGGCAGTACAAGAACCCGGTGATGGGCCTGGGCGAGGCCGGCCTGGTGGGTGCGGTCGTCTTCCACGCGCTCAACGGGATCCGGATCATCCTCGTCGACTTCTGGTCCGGCGGCACCAAGCACCAGCGCAAGCTCTTCTGGGGCGTCGTCGTCGTCTGGGTGGCTCTGATGGTCCCCTTCCTGATCCGCCACCTGACCAACGTCTTCACCCACTGAGGGACGCAGCCGTGAGCACCGACCAGACCCCCGGCGGCAGTTACGCCCCCGCCCTCGAGACCCCGCGCTCGCCGTACAAGCGCAACAAGGCGACCCGGACCAACTGGGAGCTGTACGGCTGGCTGTTCATGCGCGTGTCCGGTGTCGTCCTCATCGTCCTGGTGTTCGGCCACCTGTTCGTCAACCTCATGACGGGCAACGGGATCCACCAGGTCGACTGGGGGTTCGTCGCCGGCAAGTGGTCCAGCCCGTTCTGGCAGGTCTGGGACCTGCTGATGCTGTGGCTGGCCCAGCTGCACGGCACCAACGGCGTCCGCACCGTCATCAACGACTACGCCGAGCGCGACGCCACGCGGTTCTGGCTGAAGATGGCCCTCTACCTGGCCACCGTGATCGTCCTCGTCGTCGGCACGCTGGTCATCTTCACCTTCGACCCGTGCATGGACCCGAACTCGACGCTGGACGTCTGCCGCCCGGCGATCGACAACGTCCCCACCGTCACCAGCCCGAACACCTGATCCGAGAGCGGGAGCAGCCACCATGCAGACGCACCAGTTCGACGTCGTCATCGTCGGCGCGGGCGGCGCGGGGATGCGCGCGGCCCTGGAATCGGGGCAGCGGGCGCGTACCGCCGTGCTCACCAAGCTCTACCCGACGCGCTCGCACACCGGTGCGGCCCAGGGCGGCATGTGCGCCGCCCTGGCCAACGTCGAGGAGGACAACTGGGAGTGGCACACCTTCGACACCGTCAAGGGCGGCGACTACCTCGTCGACCAGGACGCCGCCGAGGTGATGTGCAAGGAGGCCATCGACGCGGTCCTCGACCTCGAGAAGATGGGCCTGCCGTTCAACCGCACGCCCGAGGGCAAGATCGACCAGCGCCGGTTCGGCGGGCACACCCGCGACCACGGCAAGTCCCCCGTGCGCCGCAGCTGCTTCGCCGCCGACCGCACCGGCCACATGATCCTGCAGACCCTCTACCAGCAGTGCGTCAAGCACGAGGTGGAGTTCTTCAACGAGTTCTACGTCCTCGACCTGCTGCTCGTGCCGCAGGCCCAGGCCAGGACGGGCACGGAGATCGAGGGCGCGGCCGACCAGCCGGGCCTGCAGACCCCGCCGACCATCGGCGTCCCCGGCGACAAGCGCATCGCGGGGGTCGTGGCCTACGAGCTGGCCACCGGCGAGATCCACGTCTTCCAGGCCAAGTCGGTCGTCCTGGCCACCGGCGGCGCCGGCAAGGTCTACAAGACGACCTCGAACGCGCACACGCTGACCGGTGACGGCATGGCCATCGCCTACCGCCGCGGCCTGCCGCTGGAGGACATGGAGTTCTTCCAGTTCCACCCGACCGGCCTGGCGGGCCTGGGCATCCTGCTGTCCGAGGCCGCGCGCGGTGAGGGCGGGATCCTGCGCAACGCCGACGGCGAGCGGTTCATGGAGCGCTACGCCCCCACCATCAAGGACCTCGCACCGCGCGACATCGTCGCCCGCTCGATGGCCAACGAGGTGCGCGAGGGCCGCGGTGCCGGGCCGAACAAGGACTACGTCCTGCTCGACCTGACCCACCTCGAACCGGCGCACATCGACGCCAAGCTGCCCGACATCACCGAGTTCGCCCGCACCTACCTGGGCGTCGAGCCGTACACCGAACCCGTTCCGGTGTACCCCACGGCGCACTACGCCATGGGCGGGGTCCCGACGAACGTCGAGGCCGAGGTGCTGCAGGACAACACCCGCGTCGTCCCCGGGCTGTACGCGGCCGGCGAGGTCGCCTGCGTCTCGGTGCACGGCTCGAACCGGCTGGGCACGAACTCGCTGCTGGACATCAACGTCTTCGGCCGCCGCGCCGGGATCGCGGCCGCGGAGTACGCGAACAAGGCCGAGTGGATCGCCGTTCCGGACGGTTCGGAACTGCACGTCGTGAACTGGATGGCCGAGCTGCGCGACCGTCCGCAGGGCGAGCGGATCTCCGACATCCGCCGTGAGCTGCAGGAGACGATGGACGCCAACGCCCAGGTGTTCCGCACCGAGGCGACGCTCAAGCAGGCGCTCACCGACATCGACCGGCTCAAGGAGCGCTACGCGCGCGCCTCGGTGCAGGACAAGGGCAAGCGGTTCAACCTCGACCTGCTCGAGGGCCTCGAGCTCGGGTTCCTGCTCGACCTCGCCGAGGCGATGTGCCTCGGCGCGCTGGAGCGCAAGGAGTCGCGCGGTGGGCACTTCCGCGAGGACTACCCCAACCGCGACGACGTGAACTACATGCGGCACACGATGGTCTACCGCGAGAACGCCGCCGACGGGTCCTACACGACGCGGCTGGACTTCAAACCCGTCGTCCAGACCCGCTACCAGCCGATGGAGCGCAAGTACTGATGTCCACGTTCGAGACGAGCCCGCGCGAGACGAACGCCGAGGCGGGCCCGGCGAAGTCGGCCGAGACCGCGCGCAGCGGCCAGGGCAAGCCCTCCCCCGGTGAGGGTCAGGGCGGCACCGGCGAGATCCCCTCGTTCACCATCACGCTCAAGGTCCGCCGGTACGACCCCGAACTGGACTCCGAGCCGCACTGGGAGTCCTACGAGCTGACCATGCACGGCACCGACCGTGTGCTGGACGCCCTGCACAAGGTGAAGTGGGAGCAGGACGGCCGGCTGTCGTTCCGGCGTTCCTGCGCCCACGGCGTCTGCGGTTCGGACGCCATGCGCATCAACGGCCGCAACCGGCTGGCCTGCAAGACGCTGCTCAAGGACCTCGACATCAAGAAGCCGATCCTCGTCGAGCCCATCAAGGGCCTGCCGGTGGAGAAGGACCTGATCGTCGACATGGAGCCGTTCTTCGCGGCCTACCGCGAGGTCATGCCGTTCCTCATCACCAAGGGCGCCGAGCCCACGCGTGAGCGGATCCAGTCCCAGGCCGACCGCGAACGCTTCGACGACACCACCAAGTGCATCCTGTGCGCGGCGTGCACGTCGAGCTGCCCGGTGTTCTGGAACGACGGCCAGTACTTCGGACCGGCCGCGATCGTCAACGCGCACCGGTTCATCTTCGACAGCCGCGACCAGGCCTCGGACCTGCGCCTGGAGATCCTCAACGACAAGGAAGGCGTGTGGCGCTGCCGCACCACCTTCAACTGCTCCGAGGCGTGCCCCCGCGGCATCCAGGTGACCAGGGCGATCGCCGAGGTCAAGCAGGCGCTGATCTCGCGCAAGCTCTGACGTCGTGACGTCGAAGGGCCCGACCGCCGGTGCGGTCGGGCCCTTCGTCGTGGGCGGCGCGGTCGGCAACGCCGGTCAGCCAGGTCGGGCGGTGGGCGGTGGAGCACGCTCACCACGTCCTCGTCCAGTTCCGCTGCCACCCCCACCCTCCTGGCCCGGTCGGCTCCCGCGTCCCCGAGCGCACCCCGGTCGGCGAGACCCGGCATCGCGTCGAGGTGGCCGCGGGGTGGATACGCTCCCGGAGTGCTGGATCTGGTCGAGCGGAACCTGTCGGTGGCCGGACGGGCGCTGAGGCTGCGGATGCCGCGCGACCTCGAGGCGCTGTTCACCGAGGAGGCCTTCGAGCGCGACGAGTTCGTGCCCTACTGGGCCGAGCTGTGGCCCAGCGCACTGGCCCTGGCGGACGTGCTGGCCGACCGCGGACCCGGCCCCCGGACGCTGGAGATCGGCTGCGGGCTGGGCGTCCCCTCCCTCGTCGCCGCCCTCGCCGGGTACGAGGTGACGGCGGCCGACTGGTCCCCCGACGCCGTCTCGGTGCTGCGCGGGAACGCCGCCGCGAACGGTGCCGCGCTCACCGTGGCCGAGTGGAGCTGGACGACGGACCCGGCCCCGCTGACACCGCCGTTCGACCTCGTCCTGGCGGCCGACGTGCTGTACGAGCGCCGCAACGTCGAGCCGATCCTGGCCGTGCTGCCCGCTCTCCTCGCCCCCGGCGGCGAGGTGTGGATCGCCGACCCCGGTCGCCTCCCCACCCCGGAGTTCCTCGAGCGCGCGGCGGATCACTGGGCCGTCGGTCGCGTCGAGCACGGCGGACCGCCGGCGGTCACGGTGCACCGCCTCACCCGCCGCTGAGGTCCACCCGGCCCTGAGGTTCACCCGGCGGACACCGTCGACCACCTCGCGCCCCGGCCCCAGGGCCCTACCGTCGGGGTGTGGACACGATCCGTTCCCACCCTGCGCGCGTGGCCACCCTCGTGGTCGCCCTGTGCGCCGCCCTGTTCCTCGGGACGGGCGAACTGGTCTGGACGCGGACGGACGCCGGCGAGCTGATCTCCGTCGAAGCGTTCCTGCTCGGCCGGTGGTTGCTGCTCGTCGCGGCCGCGCTCGCCGGCCTCGGCGCGGTCGACGTCGGCCGCCGCGCCGTGGTGCACCGGTCGCCGACCCGGTCCGACACCGTGCTGGCCCTGCTGGGCGTGGCGGCCGTGGCCGCGCTCGTCGTCGTGTTCTTCCCGGGCGGCGGCGGGTCGGGCGCGGGCGGCTGAGCCGGCTCACGGCTTCCCGCGCGACGCAGGACCGGGATCGCCCGCACCGGAACGTTCCGACACCTCGGAGTCGCTGCGGGGTGTCGGAACGTTCCGGTCCGCGGAGCGCTTGCGGGGTCAGGCGCCGGCAGCGGCCAAGGAGGCGGCCCGGCGCCGCGCGCCCACGGACGCGGCGATCTCGAAGGCGTGCTCGATGGCACCGGTCCCCGCGACCCCCTGGCCGACGATGTCGAAGGCCGTCCCGTGCGCCGGGGTGCAGATCGGGACCTCGAGCCCACCCGCGATGGTCACCCCGCGGTCGAAGCCGATGAGCTTCATCGCGATCTGTCCCTGGTCGTGGTACATCGTCACGACGCCGTCGAACTCGTCGGTGCGCGCCCGCAGGAAGATCGTGTCCGAGGGGAACGGACCGGCGACGTCGATCCCCTCCCCGGTCAGCTGCGCCACGGCGGGCTGCAGGACGTCGATCTCGTGCCGGCCGAAGCGGCCACCCTCACCGGCGTGCGGGTTCAGCGCGCACATCGCGAGCTTCGGGCTGGCGATCCCCCGTTCACGCAGCAGGCGGTCGAGCAACCGGGTGGCGCCGAGCACGCGGTCGGTCGTGATGAGCGCGTCCACCTCACCGATCGACACGTGCGAGGAGACCCGCGAGGTCATGAGCCCGGGCAGCACGTTGATCTCGCACGTGAACCCGTCGCCGGCGGGGTCCGGCCCCAGGACCGACTCGAACCAGTGCAGCTCGTCGTTCTCGGCCATGCCGGCCAGGTGCATGGAGGTCTTGTTCAGCGAGGCGAAGACGATGGCGTCGACCTCGCCGGCCTGGACCAGGTCCAGTGCGGTGGCCAGGGCGTCCAGCGACCACCGGCCGCCCTCGGCGGTGGCCTTGCGGCGTTCGAACCCTCCCTCCGGTCGCACCCCCCGCGTGGGGTGCACGGTCGGCAGGCCGTCCCCGGGGGTCTGCGAGATCCGGATCGGCACCCCGGCGTCGGCCTCGGCCGCGGCGATCTCCTCGGCGTCGGTCACCAGGACGACGTCGGCGGCGGCCGTGGTCGCCGGCAGCGACAGCAGCTTGGCCACCAGTTCCGGGCCGACACCGGCGGGGTCACCGAAGGTCAGGGCGATGCGGGGTCGGGCGGTGGGCTGGTCGGTCACGAGTTTCCTTCCGAGGAGTTGTCGTTGCGGTGCGGGGCACCGGCCGTGACGGTTTCGCGGTCGGTCCCGGCGGGCACGGCCGCCGGCCGCAGCCGGCGGTAGAGCGCCGGCCCACCGACGAGCGCGGCGGCCAGGACGAGGATGACGACGGCCGTCGGGCTGCCGAAGACCAGGCCGGCGACGCCGGCGTCGCCGGAGAGCGCGGAGGTCTGGACGAGCGCCTTCTCGAACAGCGGACCGATGACCAGCCCGAGCACGAGCGGGGCCATCGGCAGTCCGAGCCGTTTCATCGCGTAGCCGACGAGGCCGAAGACCAGCACGACCCAGATGCTGAACATGCTGTTCTTGACCGAGTAGGCACCCAGCAGGCTCGTGGCGATGATCAGCGGGTACATGAACGCGTAGCGGATCCGCAGCAACTGCGCGAAGACCGGCGCGAGCGGCAGGTTCAGCATCAGCAGCATGAGGTTGCCGATGAAGAACGAGACCAGCAGACCCCAGACCAGCACCGGCTGGTTCTCGAACAGCAGCGGGCCGGGCTGGATGCCGTAGACGAGGAACGCCCCGAGCAGGACGGCCGTCGTCGCCCCACCGGGAACCCCCAGGGCCAGGGTGGGGATGAAGTTGGCGTTGGAGGCCGCGTTGGTGGCCGCGTCGGGGGCCACGACGCCCTCGATGGCCCCCTTGCCCAACTGCTTGCGGTTCCTGGAGAACTGCTTCTCCGCGCCGTAGGCCATGAACGAGGCCAGGGTGGATCCCGCCCCGGGGAGGCAGCCCAGGAGGAAGCCGATGACGGTGCCGCGCAACGTCGACGGGGTCGCGCGGCGCAGGTCCTCCTTGGTCAGCAGCAGGTCGCGGAAGCGGGCCCGGATCGGGGTCGCCATGCCCTGGTGCAACTGGTTCAGCAGTTCCCCGAGCGCGAACAGGCCGATCATCACCTCGACGAACGGAACCCCGCCGAACAGGTCGATGGTCCCGTAGGCGTAGCGGGGAGTTCCGCTGCCGACGTCCACACCGATGCAGGCGATGAGGATGCCGACCAGGCCCATCGAGATGCCCGGCAGCAGGGCGCCCCCGGAGAAGACCACGATGGTGCACAACCCCAGGACCATGATCGCGAGCATCTCGGCGGGGCCGAAGCCCAGCGCCAGCTTCGCGAACGACGGCGCCAGCGCCATCAGGGCCACGAGGGAGATCGTGGCGGCCACGAACGCCCCGACGGCGGAGATGGCCAGCGCCGGGCCGGCGCGGCCCTTGCGGGCCATCTGGTAGCCGTCGAGGGTCGAGACGACGCTGGAGGCCTCCCCCGGTGTCGCGATGAGGATGGCGGTCGTGGTGGCCCCGAACTGGGCACCGTGGTAGATGCCGGCGAGCATGATCAGCGCGGTGAGCGGGGACAGGGTCAGCGTGACCGGGATGAGGATGGCCACCCCGGTGGCCGACCCCAGCCCGGGCAGGATGCCGATGACCGTGCCGAGCAGGACACCGAGGAAGCACCAGAGGAGGTTCTCCGGTGTCACGGCCGCCGAGAAGCCGGTGGCGAGGTTGTCGAGCATCACTGCTCCCAGACGGCGGGGTCGAGCAGTCCCCAGGGGAGCGGGATCTGCAGGAGGACGACGAAGACGAGGTAGGACACCGCCAGCGTGCCGACGGCCACGGCCAGCGAGCGCAGCAGCGGCTGACGCTCCACGTACGCGGCCAGGAAGAGGGTCATCACCCCGAGCGTGACGAGCAGGCCCAGGTAGGGGATGGCCAGGGCGGTGACCAGGACGGTGGCGCAGACCAGCAGCAGTTTGCGGCGGGCGTGCGGGACCTCCTCGACGACCGGCGCGTCGTCCGCCTCCACGGCCGTCGCGGCGGGCTCCGCGGCTGCCGCGGCAGGCCGGCGAGCGGCGAGCACGAGCCTGGCCACCGAGACCAGGACGAGGAGGGCCGAGGCGGTCCGCGGAAGGACCGCGGGCCCGACCGAACCGTCCTCCAGCCGCCAGTCGTAGGCGAAGGACAGGACGAAGAACAGGGCGCCCACGAGACCGGTGACGATCGTGGCGACCGTCTGCCCGTCGGGTCCCCGCCGTGCGAGCACCGCACCGGCGTCGCGGCTGGCGGTCACGGTCACGAGAACACCTCCTGCATCTGGACGTCGTAGTCGGCGAGGAAGGCCGCGAAGTCGTCGCCGGTCAGGTTCGCCGGGATGAGCAGGTCCTCGGCGAGGTAGTCGCGGTAGGTGTCCGACTGCATGCCGGCCTCGATCTCGCGGATCCAGTAGTCGCGCTGGACGTCGGAGATGCCCCCGGCGCCGAAGACACCGCGCCACAACGTGACCTCGGCGTCGACGCCCTGTTCCCGGGCGGTCGCCACCTCCCCCAGCACCGGGTCGTCGAAGCGTTCCTTCGACATGGTGCACAACGCCTTCAGGTCGCCGCTCTCGACGTAGGGTTTCGCCGCGGCGGCACTGGCCGGGGCCAGCGCGACCTGCCCGCCCAGCAGTCCGGTGATGACCTCGCCGGTGGATCCGTAGGGGACGACGTCGAGCTGCGCGCCGTTCTCCTCCAGCCCGGCGATGGCCAGCGCGTCGGCGCCCGTACGACCGGAGGAACCGGACACCACGCGCTCGGACGTGCTGGCCGACACCACGTCGGCGCAGGTCTGGAACGGCGAGTCGGCCGGTGCGACGACCATCCGTGAGTCCTCGGCGAACATCACCAGCGGGGTGAAGTCGCGGTAGGTGAACGGCACGTCGTAGACCAGGGGCAGGGTGTTCAGCGCGGTCTCCGCCACGAGCAGGGTGTTCCCGTTCCCCTCCTCGGCGAGGAAGGTCGACCAACCGACCGCGCCGGAACCGCCTTCCTTGTTCTCGACGTTGACGTCGAAACCGAGCTCGCGTTCGTTGAGCGTCTGGGCGATCACCCGGGCCGAGCGGTCGCTGCCGCCACCGGGGGCGAAGGCGACCACGGCCGGCACCGATCCCCGTGGTGTCCAGTCGTCGGGCACCCGGGCGGTGGCCTGCGGGAAGCTGCAGGCCGTCAGCACCGCGACCGCCCCCAGGAGGGCGGAGCGGGAGAGCAGTCGTGACGTCATCGTCACCCCTTCTGCGGCGTGCGAGCCGCTGGACGGAGTTCTTCGTCGAGCTGTGCGGTCCAGCTGTGGAGCTGCCCCGACAGTAGGGGTGACGAGCCGAGACTTCAACCACTTGACCCGAAGTGGTCAACCACTTCGCCACCACCTGCTACGTTTCGGCCATGTCCGACAGCGTCGCCGAGGCACCTCGCACCTCACCGGCCGGCACCTCGGTGTCCGACACGACCCGCCGCGTCCTGGCCCTGGTCGCCGACGCCGGGCTGACCAGGGGCGACAAGCTGCCCGCCGAACGGCAACTGGCCGCCGAGCTCGGTGTGAGCCGCTCGGTGGTGCGCGAGGCGCTGGCCGCCCTGGACCTGCTCGGCGTGGTCGACGTCCGGCACGGCTCGGGCACCTACCTGGCCGGCCGGCCCTCCACCCTGCTCCCCCAGGCCATCGAGGCGGGGCTCGTCGTCGGCCGCCCCGAGACCTTCCAGCTGGTCGAGGCCCGCCACCACCTGGAGGTGGCGCTGGCCTCGATCGCGGCGCGCCGGATCGAGCCCGAGGGCCTGGTCCGGCTGAGCGAGGCGCTCGCGCAGATGCAGCGCACCGGATCCGCCGGGGACATCGACGCCTTCGTCGACGCCGACGTGGCGTTCCACCTGGTCGTCGCCGAGGTCTCCGGCAACGTCGTCCTCGCCGACATGCTCGGCAGCGTCCGCTCGCTGCTGGGCGTGTGGATGTCCCGGGCGGTCCGCGCCGACGGTGGGCACGTCCACGACACCCTGGCCGAGCACGGCGCGGTGCTCGACGCGATCGCCGCCGGCCGTCCCACGGCCGCCGAGCGCGCGATGCGCGTGCACATGAGGAACGCCGAGAGCCGCCTCATGCGGACCCTGCGGGACGTGCCCGAGGAGTAGGTCGCGGAGCCCCCGCCGGGAAGTGGTCCGCGCCACCGCTGCGTAGAGTGCGGGCAGGGCCACCTCGGGGAGACTGATGCGTCACCAGGACCGCTACCTGCAGATCAGCCGGATCCTGTCCCGGCACGGTCTGGGGTACTTCATCGACGCCCTGGGGCTGGAACGGTGGGTGCGCACCGACTGGGACTTCCTCGGCCGCCCCCGCGAGCGCGAGCGCCACTCCCGCGCCGAGCACGTCCGGCTGGTCATGGAGGAGCTCGGGCCGACGGCGGTCAAGATCGGCCAGATCCTGTCGACCCGGCCCGACCTGCTGCCGCCCACCTTCCAGCGTGAGCTCGAGAAGCTGCAGGACAGCGCGACCCCGGTGCCCTACGAGACGG
Source organism: Kineococcus deserti (assembly GCF_050871945.1). Lineage (NCBI taxonomy): Bacteria > Bacillati > Actinomycetota > Actinomycetes > Kineosporiales > Kineosporiaceae > Kineococcus > Kineococcus deserti. Next base: position 69,786 of record NZ_JBJLSI010000005.1, read on the forward strand.
TGCGCGACGCCGTCCACGAGGAACTCGGCCAGGACCCCGAGGACCTGTTCGTGAACTTCAGCCGCACCCCGCTGGCCAGCGCCAGCATCGGCCAGGCGCACACCGCCGTCCTCGACGACGGCACCCAGGTCGTGGTGAAGGTGCGCCGGCCGGGGGTCGTCGAGGAGGTCGAGGGCGACCTGGAGATCCTGCGGACGCTGGCCGTCCAGGCCTCCCGCCGCTGGTCGGTCGCGGCCGACTACGACGTCGTCGGGCTCGCGACGGACTTCGCGGACACCCTGCGCGCCGAGCTCGACTACCTGGCCGAGGGCCACAACGCCGAGCGGTTCGCCCGCAACTTCGAGGGCGACCCCGACATCCGGATCCCGACGGTGTACTGGGAGACCACGACCTCCCGGGTCATCACCCTCGAGCGGCTGCACGGGGTGAAGATCAGCGACGAGGCCGCGCTGGCGGAGTACGGGATCGACCGCTCGGCGCTGGCCGCGCGGGCGACGCGCCTGCTGGCGGACATGGTGTTCGAGCACGGGTTCTTCCACGCCGACCCGCACCCGGGGAACTTCCTCATCGAACCGTCCGGGCGCATCGGGCTGCTGGACTACGGGATGGTCGGCGAGGTCGACGAGCGCTCCCGCGAGCACCTGGCGATGCTGCTGGCCGCGTTCGACCGCCGCGACCCGGCCCGCATCGCCGCCGCGTTCGCCACCGTCGGCGTCACCGAGCACCGCGTCGACCGGGTGCGGCTGACGACCGACTGCGCCCACCTGCTGCGCACCTACGAGGGTCTGCCCCTGGGCAAGATCTCCGTCGGCGACATCGTGCGCGACGTGCTGGAGATCCTGCGCCGGCACCACCTGGCCCTGCCCCGCAACCTCGCGCTCGTCGTGAAGATGATCGTGATGACCGAGGGTCTCGGGGCCAGCCTCGACCCGGAGTTCCAGCTCGGGCGGATCCTCGGTCCCTACGCCCGCCGCCTGGTGCGCAAGCACTTCGATCCGCTGGTCCTGGCCAAGCGGGTGCGTCAGGCCGGCCTCGACGTCGCCGCGCTCGGGGTGGAACTGCCCGGTCAGCTCGGTCGCGTCCTGGACGTCCTGGACCGCGACGGCATCTCGGTGTCGTTGCGGACCGAGGAGCTGGACCCCCTGATCACCCGGGTCGAGCGCATCGGCAACCGGCTCGTCGTCGGCCTCATCGTCTCGGCGGGGGTGGAGGCGCTCGCGGTCATCGCCTCGACCGATCCCGACCGGCTCAAACCGCACGAGACGAAGGTGGCCGCCGTGGGGATCGCGGCGCTGGGCGCGCTGACGGGGTACCTGGGCTGGACGGCCCGCGGCCACCGCCGGCGCCGGCGCTGACCCCCGGAACCGGCGTCCCCCGCCGCGAGGTCACGGCAGGCTCCCCTCGTCGGCGCGCCACGGAACCGACACCGCAGCGCGCCGGCGACCGGCCCTCGCCTGCCGGACCGGACCGGGCAGGACCCGTCAGCGCCCGATCATCCCGTGCGGGTCGATGACGAACTTCTTCGGTGCCCCCGCGTCGAACTCCGCGTACGCGGCGGGGGCCTCGTCCAGGGAGATGGGCGTCGCGCCGACGGCCTTGGCGATCTGCACCTTGTCGTGCAGGATCGCCATCATCAGGCCCCGGTGGTACTTCATGACCGGGCACTGCCCCGTCGTGAACGACAGCGACTTGGCCCACCCGGTGCCCAGGTCCAGCGACAGGGAACCCTTCTTGGCGGCCTCGTCGACGCCGCCGGGGTCGCCGGTCACGTACAGGCCCGGGATGCCCAGGGCACCGCCGGCCTTGGTGACCCCCATCAACGAGTTCAGCACCGTGGCCGGCGCCTCGGTCCCCGACCCCTGGCCGTGCCCGCGGGCCTCGAAACCGACGGCGTCCACGCCGCAGTCGACTTCGGGAACCCCGAGGATCTGCTCGATCTGGTCCTTCGGTTCTCCCTTCGACACGTCGACGGTCTCGCAGCCGAAGCTGTGGGCCCGTTCGAGCCGGTCGGCGTTGAGGTCGCCGACGATGACGACGGCCGCCCCCAGCAGTTGCGCCCCGACCGCGGCGGCCAGGCCCACCGGCCCGGCCCCGGCGATGTAGACGGTCGACCCGACGCCGACCCCGGCGCTGACGCACCCGTGGAAACCCGTCGGGAAGATGTCGGAGAGCATGGTCAGGTCGAGGATCTTCTCCATCGCCTGGTCCTTGTCGGCGAACCGCAGGCAGTTGAAGTCCGCGTACGGCACCAGGACGTACTCGGCCTGGCCGCCGACCCAGCCGCCCATGTCGACGTACCCGTACGCCGAGCCGGGCCGGTCGGGGTTGACGTTCTCGCAGATCCCCGTCTTGCGTTCCTTGCAGTTGCGGCACCGGCCGCAGGCGATGTTGAAGGGCACCGAGACCAGGTCACCGACCTGGAGGAACTCCACGTCGCGACCCACCTCGACGACCTCGCCGGTGATCTCGTGGCCGAGGACGAGGTTGGGCGGCGCCGTCGTCCGGCCACGCACCATGTGCTGGTCCGAACCGCAGATGTTGGTGGCGACGAGTTTGAGGATGACCCCGTGCTCGACCTTGCGGCCGACGTTGGCGGGATTGACGCCGGGGCCGTCCTTGAGTTCGAACGTCGGGTAGTCGATGGTCTGCACCTCGACGCGGCCGGGCCCGAGGTAGGCGACGGCGCGGTTGCCTGCGGAAGTTCCGGTCGTGGTCACGGACGAGTCCCCTCTCACGTCGGCACCGACTCCGGTGTCGGCGCGCTGAGGCTCACCCAACCCCGCGAGCGGGCGGCGCGCAAGGGCCTGATCACGCCGGTCACCACTGGCAACGCGGTTCCTACCGTAGGTAGCCACCCCCGGCGACGCACCCGGTGGGGAGCGCCGTAGCGTCCCCCGCATGGAACTCACCAAGCACACCCACGCGACCGTCGTCCTGGCCAAGGACGGGGCGTCCCTGCTGGTCGACCCGGGGGCCTACACGCCGAACACCCCCGACCTGCTGGCGAGCGCCGACGCCGTGCTGTACACGCACGACCACCCCGACCACGTCGACGTCGAGGCGCTGCAGGCCGCGCTCGCCCAGCGCCCGCGACTGCCGGTGTTCGGGCCGGCCAGCGTCGCGGACGCCGTGGGCGGGGACGCGGTGCGCACGGTGAGCGCCGGTGACACCTTCGAGGTGGCGGGTTTCGCCGTGCGGGTGTTCGGCGGCCGGCACGCCGTCATCCACCCCGACGTGCCGCTGGTGCAGAACGTCGCCTTCCTCGTCGACGACGAGGTGTTCCACCCCGGCGACGCCTACGAGGTGCCGGGGGTGCCGGTGGAGGTGCTGCTGCTGCCGACCAGCGGCCCGTGGACGAAGGTCGCCGAGGGGGTGGACTTCGTGCGCGCGGTGCGACCGCGGCGCGCCGTCGCGATCCACGACCTGATGCTGTCCGACGCGGGCCAGAGCAGCACTGCCCGCTTCATCGGCGAGCTCGGTGGGGTGCCCCTGGAGGTCGTGCCCGTCGGGTCCACCATCACCCTGTGACGAGCGCTCCGTCCGTCGCCGGCACGGCGTGGGCGCGCACGACCGAGGCGTACCAGTAGCCGCTGTCCTTGATCGTGCGCTGCTGGGTCGTGTAGTCGACGTGCACGACGCCGAAGCGCTTGGAGAACCCGTAGCTCCACTCGAAGTTGTCCAGGAAGGACCACAGGTAGTACCCGGTGACGGGGGCACCGGCCTCCACGGCGTCGAGCACCGCCGCGAGGTGGTCGCGCAGGTACCGGGTGCGCTCGACGTCGTGGACCCGCCCGGCGACGACGACGTCGTCGTAGGCGGCGCCGTTCTCGGTGACGATCAGTTCCAGGCCGGGGTGCTCGCGGTGCAGCCGCAGCAGCAGCTCGGTCATGCCGCGGGCGTCGACGCTCCAGCCCATGGCGGTCTTGTCCCCGGGCAGCTCGGGGAACTCCACGTCCTGCGCGGCCACCCACGGGCTGTGCGCGCTGGCGCCGTGCCCGTCGTTCTCGGCGCGGGGTGTCGTCCCGTCCCAGGCCCGCACGACCGTGGGGCTGTAGTAGTTCACGCCGAGCGCGTCCAGCGGCTGGTGGATCAGGTCTAGGTCGCCGTCGCGCACGAAGGACCAGTCGGTGACGCCGGCGGTGTCGGCCAGGACGTCGTCGGGGTAGCGCCCGCGCAGCACCGGGTCGAGGAACACCCGGTTCTGCAGGCCGTCGACGCGGCGCACGGCGTCGGCGTCGGCGGCGGTGGTCCCCTCGGTGCGGACCCAGGCCAGGTTCAGCGTCAGGGCCACCCGCGCCCCGGGGGCGGCGCGGCGGACGGCGGCGGCCCCGAGGCCGTGGGCGAGGTTGAGGTGGTGGACCGCGGCCAGGGCCGCGGCGGGTTCGGTGCGCCCGGGGGCGTGCACGCCGGAGGCGTAGCCGAGGTAGGCCGAGCACCACGGCTCGTTGAGGGTGATGAAGGTGCGCACCCGGTCCCCCAGGGCGGCCGCGACGACCTCGGCGTACTCGGCGAAGCGCTCGGCGGTGCGCCGCGACGTCCAGCCGCCGGCGTCCTCCAGGGCCTGCGGCAGGTCCCAGTGGTACAGGGTGACCGCGGGTTCGATGCCCGCGGCGAGCAGTTCGTCGACCAGCGCCGAGTAGAACGCCAGGCCTTCGGCGTTGACGGGACCGAGGGCGTCGGCGCTGACCTGCGGGGTGATGCGCGGCCAGGCGACGGAGAACCGGTACGAGGCCATCCCCAGCCGCTGCATGAGCGCGACGTCCTCGCGGAAGCGGTGGTAGTGGTCGTCGGCGACGTCACCGGTGTCCCCGCCGACGACCCGGCCGGGGGTGTGGCTGTAGGTGTCCCAGATCGAGGGTGTGCGCCCGCCCTCGGCGGCCGCCCCCTCGACCTGGTAGGCGGCCGTGGCGGTGCCCCAGACGAAACCGGGCGGGAAGGCGCGCGCGGTGGCGCTGGGGGCGGTGGGGCGTTCCTCGGTGGTGGTCACGGGGACCCTTCCTGGCGACGGGACGGTGGGTTCGGGGTTCGGGGTTCGGAGTGCGGTGGGCGCGGGGCGGCTCAGCCCTTGACGGCGCCGGCCATGATGCCGCTGACGATCTGCTTGCCCAGCAGGGCGAAGACGACGATGACCGGCAGGGTGCCGACGAGGGTGCCCGCCATGATGATCGAGGTGTCGGGCACGTACCCGCTGCCGAGGTTGTTCAGCGCGACCTGGACGGTCGGCATCGAGGAGTTCAGTGCGATGACGGGCCAGAAGAAGTCGTTCCAGGCCGTCATGAAGGTGAGCATCCCCAGCACGGCCATCCCCGGGCGGGCGATGGGCAGCACGATGCTGACCACGGTGCGGGTCGAGGAGGCGCCGTCGACCTTGGCGGCCTCGAGCAGTTCGTCCGGCAGCGTCTGCACGAGGTACTGACGCATGAAGAACACGCCGAACGCCGTGACGAGCGAGGGCAGGATCACCGACTCCAGCCGGCCCGCCAGGTTCCAGTCGGACATGATCTTGTACAGCGGCACCACGCCGAGGGTCGGCGGGATCATCAGCGTGCCGATGGTCACGGCGAACAGGGCGTCCTTGCCGCGGAACCGCAGCTTGGCGAACGCGAACCCGGCCAGGGTGCAGAACAGCAGCGTGCCGAGGGTCGTGGCGCCGGCGACCACGAGGGAGTTCACGATGGCCAGGCCGATGGCCTGCTGCTCCAGCGCCGTGGCGATGTTCTGCCACAGGTACGGGCCGGGCAGGAACGGCGGCGGGGACTGCGTCATCTCGGACATCGGCCGGCTCGCCGCGACGACCATGTAGTAGAAGGGCACGAGGAAGACGAACGCCGTGATGCCGAGCAGCACGTAGGTCAGCCAGCCGGCGGCGTCGGGAGCGCGGTAGCGCCTGCGCGCCCCGGGCGCCGGGACGGGGGCCGCGAGCGCGGCCTCGCGGACGGTCGTGGCGCTCATCGGCGGGCTCCTTCGGTGTCGCGGTCCCGCCACCGGGCCAGCGCGGTGTTGAGCAGGACGAGGACGATGATGAGCAGGAACGTCACCCAGGCGATCGTGGCGGCCCGGCCCAGGGCGCCGAAGGCCCAGCCCTGCTGGTACATGAACAGGCCCAGCGTCTGGTACTGGTTCAGCGCCCCGCCGTCGACCCCGCCGAACAGCAGCGGCTCACCGAACAGCTGGGTGGCGCCGATCGTGGAGACCACGACGGTGAACAGGATCGTCGGGCGCAGCCCCGGCAGGGTGACGTGCAGGAACTGCTGCCAGCGGTTCGCGCCGTCCAGGGCCGCGGCCTCGTACAGGTCGTGCGGGATGGACTGCATGCCGGCGAGGTAGATCAGGGCGTTGTACCCGGTCCAGCGCCAGATGACGATGACCGAGATGGCGATCTGCGCGCTGAGGTCGCCGTTGCGCCAGTCCAGGGCGTCCAGGCCCACCAGCGACAGCAGCCAGTTCGCCAGGCCGGCGTCGCGGCCGAAGATCTGCGCGAACACGAGCGTCGAGGCGGCCACCGAGGTGGCGTACGGCATCATCATCGACACGCGGAAGAAGTTCCGGGCCCGCATCCGGTAGTTCAGCAGGTGCGCCAGCCCCAGGGCCAGCAGCAGCTGCGGAACGGTGGACAGCACGCCGAGGGAGAACGTGTTCCACAACGCGTTGTAGAACTTGCCGTTGGTGAACAGCCAGACGTAGTTGTCCCAGCCGTTGAACTCCGGATCGGCGCCCAGTTCGTAGGAGTGGAAGCTGATCCACATCGTGTAGACCAGCGGGAAGAGCCCGAAGGCGAAGAACAGCAGGAAGAACGGGGCGATGTAGGCGTAGGGCGCGGCCAGTCCCTCGAACCGGAACAGCCGCGAGCGCAGCGTCGGTTCCGGAGCGGTGGCCTTCGCGCCGGAACCGGGCGGAACCGGTGGTGCGGTGGTGCTCTGAGCGCTCACGGCGTCTCCTCGCGGGTCGGGTTCGGGGCGGCGGCGGGAACGGGGTGGCCGCCGGGTGCGGCGGCCACCCCCGGTCCGGCGGGGATCAGCCGATCTGGTTGGCGAGGTCGCTGGCGGCGCTGTCCCAGGCGGCGGCGGGAGCGACCCCGTTGACCTCGACGGACAGCAGCGCCTGCACCAGCGAGGACTTCACGACCGCGTCCTCCTCACCCAGGACCTGGGTGGGGGCGGCCTCGGCCGCCTGCGAGAAGATCTGCCCGATCGGGGCGCCCTGGAAGTACTCGTCGGTGGCGTCGGCGACCAGCGGGAACGCCTTCGTGTTGGACGGGAAGTTCCCGCCGACCTCGAAGACCTTGGCCTGCTGCTCGGGGTCGGTCAGCCACTTGACGAGCTTGGCGGCCTCCTCCTGGTTCTTGCTGGAGGCGGGGATCCCCAGGTAGGCGCCACCCCAGTTGCCCCCGGCGCCGCCGGGCAGGGACGTGACGTTCCACTTGCCGCTGCCGGCGTCGCCGGCCTTGCCCTTGATGTAGCCGACCATCCAGGCGGGGCAGGCGATGGTCGCGAAGGAACCGCTGCCGAAACCGCTGTCCCAGGCCGGGTCCTCGAACTGCTCCAGCTTGGCGGTCAGTCCCTCCTGCGCGGCGGCGGCCGCGGTGTCGAAGGCGCTCTTCACGGCGGGGTTGCTGTCCCAGACCAGCTCGCCGGCCTGGTCGTAGTAGATCTCCTCCTCGGTGGAGACGATCGCGTTGTAGAAGCCGCCGGCGGAGTCCATCCAGGCGGTGCCCGCGGGCGCCTTGGCCTTGAACTCCCGGCCCAGCGCCACGTAGTCGTCCCAGGAGGTCATCCGGGCGGACAGCTGCGCGGGGTCGGTGGGCAGCCCGGCCTGCTGGAGCAGGTCGCTGCGGTAGCACAGGCCCATGGGGCCGATGTCGGTGCCCATGCCGAGGACCTTGCCGTCCTCGGTGGTGGCGGCGGCCGACTTCCACTCGGGGTAGTTGGCGGTCTGCTCCCCCGCCACGGTGGTGGACAGGTCGACCCACTTGTCGTCCTGGTTGGCCACGACGTCGGCGATGCGCCCGACCTCGATGCCCTGGATGTCGGCCGCGCCGTTGCCGGAGGCCAGCTTGGTCTGCAGCGCGGGCCAGTAGTTGTTCTCGCCCTGGGTGGACTCGTACTGGATGGTGACGTCCGGGTTGAGCTTCTCGTACTCGTCGAACAGGCCGGCCTCGTCGAGGCCGAACGTGCCGAAGAGGCTGACGCTGAGCTGGGTCCCGCCGTCGGCGGCCGTCGCGTCGGAGGAACCCGCGTCGGTGGTGCTGCAGGAGGACAGCAGCAGGGCGCCGCTGACCGCAGCCGCCGCGGCGGCCAGGGTGGTCTTGCGGATGGTGGTCATGGGAACTCCTCGGGCCCCGCCGGGTCGGCGGATCGTCAGTGATCGTGGGTCCGTGAGAGCGCTCTCAAGAAAGAGCCGAGATACCGTGAGAGCGCTCTCAAGGGGTGGGTACAGCCTGAACCCAGGACCCGGCCGCTGTCAACGGCTCAGGACGTGGCGCGTTCGACCAGTTCCGTCGGAGCCGTCACGTTGCCGACCTCGTCCGCGCCGTCGACCAGCGCCAGCAGCATGCGGGCCAGCTCGCGGCCCATCTCGACGACCGGCTGGCGCACCGTCGTCAGCGGCGGCGTCGCGGCCGCCGCGAGGGGCGCGTCGTCGAAACCGACCACGCGCACCTGCCCGGGCACGGACCGGCCCGCCGCCGCCAGCGCCTGCAGGGCACCCGCGGCCATGAGGTCGTTGGCCGCGAACACCCCGTCGAGGTCGGGCCAGCGCGACAGCAGCGTCTCCGTCGCCGCGCGACCGCCGTCGACGCTGAAGTCGCCGCACTCGGCCAGGCCCGCGGCGAAGCGGCGACGCTGTGCGCGCAGCTCGGCGCGGAAACCCTCCAGCCGCTCCTGCCCGACCCGCATGTCCATCGGCCCGGTGACGGTGACCAGACGCCGGCAGCCGCGCTCCACCAGGTGCCGGGTGGCCGTGCGCGCACCCCCGACGTTGTCGGCCGAGACGAACGGGACCGGGGAGGACTCCTCGTACGGGCGCCCGGACATCACCACCGGGATCCCCGCACCGCGCAGGTGCTGCGGCAGCGGGTCCGGCCCGTGCACCGAGACCAGGATCGCCCCGTCCACGTGCCCTCCGCGGGCGTAGCGCTCGAAGCGCTCGCGCTCGCGTTCGGTCGAGAGCACCACCAGGACCAGCTGCACCTCCCGCTCGGCGAGCTGGGACTGGGCCCCGCTGAGCACCAGCGGGAAGTAGGAGTCGGCGAAGAACCGCTCCACCGGCTCGACGACGACCAGCGCCACCGAGCCGCTGCGGCGGGTCACCAGCGTGCGGGCCGCCTGGTTGGGCACGTAGGACAGTTCCGAGGCGGCTCGCAGGACGGCCTCGCGCGCCGCCTCGCTGACCCGGGCGTACCCGGCGAGCACCCGTCCCGCGGTCGCCCGGGAGACGCCGGCGCGGGCCGCGACGGACTCCAGGGTCGGCGCGCTGGGGCTGGGCACGGCGGCTCCCGGGTCAGTGGTGGAGGGTCAGCGGTTCGAGCGGGCCCATCCTCGCAGGCCGCGGATCCCCAGGACGGCGATCGCCGTCCCCAGCACCAGGCTCACGACCACCAGCACCAGGTGCACGAGGAAGAACGGCTGCGGCCCGTCCTGCCAGGAGCGTTCGTCACCCCAGATGTTGCGCAGGAAGTTGGGCCAGATGAACCAGCTCCAGACACCGAACAGGACGAGGAACCAGCTGGCGGGTTTGGACAGGACCACGGTCCGATCCTGCCACCCGCGTCAGTGGTCGCGGCGTCGCACCAGCCCCAGGGCCGCACCCGCTCCCACGAGGCCGAGCAGGACACCGGACACGAAGGGCCCCCGGCGCCGGCGCGCCGGGGCCTTGAGCTCCTCGGGCACCTCCGGGCCGAGCGGGACGACGAGGCGGGCGGCGGCCATGAGGTCGGGGTTCAGCGAGCCGCTGTCCTCGGCGCGCACGGCCGCCAGGGACGCGGCGAGCAGGATCAGCCGGCCGATGAGGTTCATGAGCACCAGCAGGACGATGAGGGTGACGGCCGAGCCGACGAACGCCCCGCCCCCGTCGGCGCTGCGGCTGGCGATGGTCGTGCCGAACTGCTTGAGGATCCCGATGCCGACCCCACCCAGGACCGCGCCCTGCAGCAGGTCGCGCACCGGGACGTCCGCACCGGGCAGGAACCGGAACACCGCGAGGAAGGTGAGGGTGTCGAAGACGAACGCCACGGCGAAGCCGAGGATCGCGAGCAGCCACCGCGACCACGTCGACGGCTCGAAGCCCATGACGTCGAGCAGGAACTCCCCCGCTGCGTTGGTGGCCACGACCGAGGCCACCGACAGCAGGACCCCGAAGCCGATGATGACCAGGCCGCCGACGTCGCGCAGCTTGACGAGGGCGAAGTTCCCGCCGCCGGAGTCCTCGCCGAAGACGGCGCGCACCCCCTGGCGCATGCCGTCGATCCAGCCGATGCCGGTGAACAGGCCGGTGCCGATGGACACCAGCAGCGCCCAGGTGAGCGTGGTGTTGTTCAGGTAGTCGTCGATGTAGATGCCGCTGGCCCGGTCCTCGCCGCCGGCCGGGGTGGCTCCCTCGTGGACCAGGCCCGGGGCGTAGACGTCGACCCCGGCCACGAGGTTGCGCACCACCCAGTCCCGCAGCTCGGGGGTGTTCTGCATGACGAAGCCGACCAGCGTCAGCGTGACGGCGAGCGCCGGGAAGATGGAGAAGAAGGCGAAGTAGGCGATGCCGCCGGCGAGCACGTTGCCGCGGGCGTCGCCGTACTTCTTGTAGGCCCGGGCCGGCACCGTCCGCTGCACGGTGCTCACCGCGCTCTTGGCCTGCTCGACCGCGCTCACGCCGGGCCACGCCCCCTCACTGCTGGAAGGTGAAGTCCTCCCGTGGCCGCCAGACGCCGTCGGCGCCGTGCTCGTAGAGGCTGAACCCCTTCACGGTGAAGGTCGCCTCCCAGTCGCGCAACACGAGCTCGGCGCGGTCCAGCGAGGGCTCGTCGACGTCGTGGGCGACGGTGACGTGCGGGTGGAAGGGGAAGGCGATGTCCGCGGTGAGCGGGCCGGTGCGGATGGCGGCCTGCAGCAGCTCGCACTCGGAGATGCCGCGGGCGAGCTGGATGAAGACGACGGGCGAGACCGGCCGGAAGGTCGCCGTCCCGCGCAGGTGGACGTCGAACGGCGCCGCGGTCGCGGCGGTGGCCTCGAGGTGGTCGCGGACGGCGTCGATGTCGGCCCAGGCCAGCTCGTACGGCGGCAGCAGCGTGATGTGCGGCGGGATCGCCCGGGCCCGCGGGTCGCCGAACGCCTCGCGCCAGGCCGTCAGCTCGGCGGCGTGCGGGGCCGGCACCGGGATGGAGACCCCGATCGTCCGGACCTGCGCGACGTGTTCTGAGCTCACCGGGGACGTCCCACCAGGCCCACGCGGTCGTACACCGTCGCGAGCGTCCGCTCGGCGATCTCGTTGGCGCGGTCGGCGCCGCGGGCCAGGAGCTCGTCGAGGGCTCCCGGGTCGGCCATCAGCTCGGTGGTGCGGGCCCGCACCGGGCTCAGGGCGTCGGTGACGACCTCGGCGAGCTCCTTCTTCAGGTCCCCGTAGCCGCGACCGGCGAAGTCCTGCTCGAGCTGGGCGATCGAGCGCCCGGACAGCGCGGAGTGGATCGAGAGCAGGTTGGACACGCCGGCCTTCTCGACGGGGTCGAAGGAGACCTCGCGGCCGGTGTCGGTGACGGCCGAGCGGATCTTCTTCGCGGTGACCTTCGGGTCGTCCATGACGTCGACGATCCCGTTCGGCGAGGAGGACGACTTGCTCATCTTCGCCGTCGGTTCCTGCAGGTCGAAGATCTTGGCCGTCTCCTTGGGGATGAACGGCTCGGGCACGACGAAGGTGTCGCCGAAGCGGGAGTTGAAGCGCTGGGCGAGGTTGCGGGTCAGCTCCAGGTGCTGACGCTGGTCCTCACCGACGGGCACCTCGGCGGCCTGGTAGAGCAGGATGTCGGCGGCCATGAGGACGGGGTAGGTGAACAGCCCGACGGTGGTGGAGTCCGCGCCCTGCTTGGCCGACTTGTCCTTGAACTGCGTCATCCGGCTGGCCTCGCCGAAGCCGGTGATGCAGGACAGCACCCACGCCAGCTGCGCGTGCGCGGGGACGTGGCTCTGCACGAACAGCGCCGAGCGTTCGGGGTCGATGCCCGCGGCGATGTACTGCGCGGCCGTGCGGCGGGTGCGCTCGCGCAGCTCGGCCGGGTCCGGGGCCACGGTCAGGGCGTGCAGGTCGACGACGCAGTAGAGCGCCTCGTGGGTCTCCTGCAGCGCCACCCACTGCTTCAGTGCGCCGAGGTAGTTGCCGAGGTGCAACGACCCCGAGGTCGGCTGCATCCCCGACAGGAGCCGCGGGCGACCCGTCGCAGTGGTGGAGAGTCCTGCCTGTCCCGACATGTCTCCATCCTGCCAGCCGCGGCAGAGCGCTCCGAGCCCAGGCCGCGTGTGCGGTTGTGTTCGGTTCTGGTTGATCCCGGTTGACGCGCCGGGTCGTGACCGGCATGCTCGGCGGGTGCGGCGATGGAGCGAGGGACAGCACGCGGGACGACAGGGTCTGGCGTTCGGGGCGGACTACAACCCCGAGCAGTGGCCCGTCGAGGTCCGCCGCGAGGACGTGCGGCTGATGGCGCAGGCCGGGGTGAACCTCGTCTCGGTCGGGATCTTCTCCTGGAGCCTGCTGGAACCGGAGCCGGACCGCTTCGACTTCGGCTGGCTCGACGACGTCCTGGACGACCTGCACGCGGCCGGGGTCGACGTCAGCCTGGCGACCGCGACGGCCTCCGAACCGGCGTGGCTGGCCCAGCGCTGGCCCGAGGCGCTGCGGGTGGACGCCGCCGGCCGCCGCGTCGTGTTCGGCAGCCGGCAGAGCTGGTGCCCCAGCTCCCCGGTCTACCGGGAGCGCTCGCTGAAGCTCGTCGAGGCCCTGGCCACCCGCTACGCCGAGCACCCCGCGCTGCGGTTGTGGCACGTCAGCAACGAACTCGGCTGCCACAACCCGCACTGCTACTGCGACGTCAGCGCGGAGTCGTTCCGCCGCTGGCTGAGCGGGAGGTACGGCGACGTGGAGGCGCTGAACGCCGCGTGGGCGACGGCGTTCTGGAGCCAGCACTACACCTCCTTCGAGCAGGTGCAGGCGCCCGGGTCCACGTCGACGTTCAAGAACCCCACGCAGGTGCTGGACTTCGCACGCTTCTCCTCCGACGAGCTCCTGGGCCAGCACCTGGCCGAGAAGGAGGTCCTGCGCCGGATCACCCCCGACGTGCCGGTCACCACGAACTTCATGATCGGGTCGCAGCTGAACCCGCTGGACTACGGTCGCTGGGCGCTGGAGCAGGACGTGGTCTCGAACGACCACTACCTGATCCACGGCGCCTACGACGACCCGCGCGGGGAACTCGCCTACTCCGCCGACCTGACCCGCGGGGTCGCGGACGGGCAGCCCTGGCTGCTGATGGAGCACTCGACGTCGGCGGTGAACTGGCAGCCGGTGAACATCGCCAAACCCGCCGGGCAGATGCTGCAGGACAGCCTGTCCCACGTCGCCCGCGGCGCCGACGGGGTCTGCTTCTTCCAGTGGCGCCAGTCCGCCGGTGGCGCCGAGCAGTGGCACTCCGCCATGGTTCCGCACGCCGGCGAGGACTCCGAGCGGTTCCGCGAGGTCGTGGAACTGGGCGCGCTGCTGGACCGGCTCGGCGAACTGCGCGGGTCCACCGTGACCCACGACGTCGCGATCCTCGTGGACTGGCAGAACGCCTGGGCGATGGGTGGGGAAACCCTCCCCTCGGACCGGGTCCGCCACGCCGACCTGGCCCTGCGGATCCACGGGGTGCTGCGGGCCGCGCACCTCGGCGCCGACGTCGTGCCCGTCGGGGCGCACCCCGGGGACCTGGCCACCGTGCTGTCGCGGTACCGGGTGCTCGTGGTGCCCACGCTGTACCTGTGCGACGACGCCACCGCCGCGGCGGTGCGCGCGGCCGCCGAGGCCGGCACCCACGTCCTGGTCACCTACCTGTCCGGGATCGTCGACGGGAACCTGCGCGTCCGCCTCGGCGGGTACCCCGGCGCGTTCCGCGACCTGCTCGGCGTGCGGGTGGAGGAGTTCCACCCGCTGGCCGACGGCGTCGCCTGCGAACTCGACGACGGCACCGTCGGCGACCTCTGGACCGAGATCGCCACGGCCGCCGACGACGTCGAGGTCCTGGCCTCCTACGCCGAGGGCGCCACGGCCGGCTGCCCCGCGCTGACCCGCCGGGACCTGCCCTCGGGCGCCTCGGCCTGGTACCTGGGCACCTCCGTCGACGACGAGGCGCTGGAACGCGTCCTGCGGGAGGTCTGCGCCGCAGCGGGTGCGAGGCCGGTGGCCGCCGCGCAGGGCCCGGTCGACCTGGTGCGCCGGCGTGCCGCCGACGGCCGCAGCTGGCTGTTCGCGCTGAACCACGGCGAGGAACCCGCGACGGTCCAGACCCGCGGTGTCGACCTCGTCTCCGGGCAGGACGTCGACGGCCTGGACCTGGAGCCGGGGGCCAGCGCCGTGGTGCGGGAGGGCTGAGTGCTCGCCCACCAGCGGCAGGAGGTCATCCTCGAGGCCGTCCGCACCCAGGGCGGGGTCCGGGTCGCCGAGCTCGTCGAGCAGCTCGGCGTCTCGGAGATGACGGTGCGGCGCGACATCGGGGAACTGTCCCGGCAGGGGCTGGTCGCGCGGGTGCACGGGGGCGCGGCCGCGCTCGGCCGCTCCAGCGAGGAACCGGGTTTCGCGGCCAAGTCCACGCTGCGGACCGAGGCCAAGCAGGCGATCGCGCGGGAAGCCGCGCGGTTCGTCGAACAGGGTTCCTCCGTGGCGCTGTCGGCGGGGACGACGACCGTCGCCGTCGCCCGGGAACTGCGCACCGTCGCCGACCTGACGGTCGTGACGAACTCCCCGCGGGTGGCCGACGTCCTGCACGAACCGGACCGGACGGTGGTCCTGTCCGGCGGGATCCGCACGCCCTCGGACGCCCTCGTGGGCCCCGTCGCCCTGGCCGGGCTGCGCGGGTTGCACGTCGACGTGCTGTTCCTGGGCGTCCACGGCTTCGACGTCGCCGCGGGCCTGAGCACGCCGAACCTGCTGGAGGCCGACACCGACCGGGCCCTCATGGACTGCGCCGCGCGGGTCGTCGTCGTCGCCGACGCCTCCAAGCGGGGCGTCGTGGGGTTGTCCTCGTTCGCGCCGCTGGACGCCGTCGACGTCCTGGTCACCGACGACTCCCTCACCGGAGCGGCCCGCGCCGAACTCGAACACCACGTCGGCGAACTCGTCGTCGCCAGCCCCGAAGGACCGCAGGAGGAAGAACAGTGACCCATCCGTTCCGGAAGACGTCGACCCGGATGGCCGACGGGCGCGAACTCGTCTACTTCGACGACACCGAACCGTGGCTGTCCGGCGACCGCGTCCGCGACGCCGTCGACCACCGGCCGCTGAAACCCGCGGACGAGACGTTGCGCGGCGGTGCCCAGGTCCGGTTCGACCCGCTGACGGGCGACTGGATCGCGATGGCCTCGCACCGCAACGACCGCACCCTCATGCCCCCGCCGGACCAGGACCCGCTGGCCCCCACGGTGCCCGGGGGGTTCCCCACCGAGATCGCCGACTCCAGCTACGACGTCGTCGCGTTCGAGAACCGGTTCCCGTCGTTCTCCAACCGCATCGGGGGTTCGGCGGGGCTCGTCGACGGTGAGGAGCTGTGGCCGACGCGCCCGGCGGCCGGTCGCTGCGAGGTCGTCTGCTTCACCTCCGACACCAGCGGCTCGTTCGCGACGCTGGACCCGCACCGGGCCCGCACCGTGCTCGAGGCGTGGATCGACCGCACGCAGGCGCTGAACGCGACCGAGGGCGTCGAGCAGGTGTTCGTGTTCGAGAACCGCGGCGAGGAGATCGGCGTCACGCTGCCCCACCCGCACGGGCAGATCTACGGCTACCCGTTCGTCACGCCCAAGACGGCCACCATGCTGCGCCGGGCCCGCGAGCACCGCCAGGCCACGGGCCGCAACCTGTTCCGCGACGTCCTGGACGCCGAACGACGTTCCGGCGCGCGGGTCCTGTTCGAGACCGAGCACTTCACGGCCTACGTCCCGGCGGCCGCGCGCTGGCCCGTGGAGGTGCACCTGGCCCCGCACCGCGACGTCCCGGACCTGCCGTCGCTGACGGAGGCCGAGCGCGCCGACCTGGTCCCGGCCTACCTGGACCTGCTCGGCCGCCTGGACCGCTACTACCCCGACGACCACCCGCTGCCCTACATCGCCGCCTGGTTCCAGGCCCCCGCCCGCGAGGGGCGCGAGGAGTTCCGCCTGCACCTGCAGGTGTTCAGCGTGCAGCGCGGTCCGGGCAAGGTGAAGTTCCTCGCCGGGTCCGAATCGGCCGCGGCGGCCTGGATCAACGACACGACGCCCGAGAAGGTGGCGGCCCGACTCCGTGAGGTCTCGCAGTGAATGCACCTGAGTTCTTCGACGCACCCGACCGTTCGACGACCGCCGAAGCCCTCGCGAAGGAGTTCCGCGACGTCTTCGGCGTCGGGCCCGCGGGCGTGTGGTCGGCGCCGGGCCGGGTGAACCTCATCGGCGAGCACGTCGACTACACCGGCGGCCTGTGCCTGCCGCTGGCGCTGCCGCACCGCACGTTCGTCGCGTTGCGCCCGCGCACCGACGGCGTGGTGCACGTCCGGTCGCTGCAGGAGGCCGGCGGCCAGGTCGACGTGGACCTGTCCTCGGTCGGCGCGGGCTCACCCACCGGCTGGGCCGCGTACGTGGCCGGAGTTCCGTGGGCGCTGCAGCAGCGGGGCCTGGCCGGCGAGGTGCTCAGCGGCGGTTTCGACGCCGTCGTCGACGGCCACGTGCCGTACGGCTCGGGGTTGTCCTCCTCGGCGGCGCTGGAGTGCGCCGTGGCGATCGCGCTGGGGGAACTGGCCGGTGCGCCGCTGGACGACGCCGGCCGGGCCGCGCTGGCCGGGGCCTGCCAGCTCGCCGAGAACGTCGTCGCGGGCGCGGCGACGGGCGGCATGGACCAGGCCGCGTCGCTGCGCTGCCACGAGGGCGGCGCGATCCTGCTCGACACCGACGACGACTCCGTCACCCAGGTGGCCCTCGACCTGGCCGGCGCCGGGCTGGCGCTGCTCGTCGTCGACACCCGCGCCGAGCACTCCCACGCCGGCGGCGAGTACGGCAAGCGCCGCGCCGACGTCGAACGCGCCGCGCAGCTGCTGGGCGTACCGAACCTGCGCGGGGTGGACCCGGCGGGGCTGGACGAGGCGCTGGACCGGGTCGGCGCCGAACCCGACGGGGAGGTGCTGCGCCGGCGGGTGCGGCACGCCGTCACCGAGATCGACCGGGTGCGCCGCACGGCGCAGCTGCTGCAGGCCGGGAAGGCGTCGCGGATCGGCGACCTGCTCGACGCCTCCCACGACTCGCTGCGCGACGACTACGAGGTGTCCTGCCGCGAACTCGACCTGACCGTCGACGTCGCCCGCGCCGAAGGTGCGCTGGGAGCCCGGATGACCGGCGGGGGTTTCGGCGGTTCGGCGATCGCGCTCGTGCCCGCCGACCGCGTCGGGGCCGTGGCCGACGCCGTCGCCGCGGCGTTCGCCGCCCAGGCCCTGGCCGCGCCGCGGTTCCTCACCGCCCTGCCCGCCGAGGGCGCCGGCCGCGACCTCTGACCCACCCCCGGCGCCTCCCGCTGTGCTTGATCACGAAAGTGCTCGATCACCGCTGTGCTCGATCGCGGTGATCAAGCACAGCGGTGATCAAGCACGGGGGTCAGCGGGTGGCGAACTGGTCGGCCGCCCCGGGCACGGGCTCGGCGAGGTCGTCGCCGAGGGCGACGATGCGGTTCGCGGCGTCCACGTGCACGACCTTGGGCACGTGCCGGGCGCGCTCGTCCTCGTCGAGGTCGACGTAGGACATGACGATCACCAGGTCCCCCGGCGACACCAGGTGGGCGGCGGCCCCGTTGATGCAGATCTGCCCCGTCCCGGCCGGCCCGACGATGACGTACGTCTGCAACCGGGCGCCGTTGGTGACGTCGACGATGTGCACCTGCTCGCCCTCGACGAGGTCCGCGGCCTCGCACAGGTCCGCGTCGATCGTCACCGAACCCACGTAGTGCAGGTCGGCCCGGGTGACGGTGGCCCGGTGGATCTTGCCGTTGAGCAGGGTTCGTCGCACCGGGGAATGGTAGGTCCCCCTGCGAGTGCGGGAGGGGGTCAGACGTCCATGCGCTGCAGCCGGACGGCGGACAGGACGACCGCGACGAGCGTGATCCCGACCAGCACGAGCGCCGACGCGCCGACCCCGGTCGAGGCGACCGTCCCCAGCGGCACGTCGCCGGGGATCGCCAGCGACGCGACCCGCCGGCCGTAGGAACCGATCGACAACCCCCGCAGCGCCGGCGCGAGCCCGGCCAGGAACGTCTCCCACAGCACGACGTACGCCAGCCCCGCCAGCAGCCCGCGGCGGGTCAGCAGCGACATCAGCACGAACACCGCGCAGTAGGCCGCCGAGGTGAGCACGGTCGCCAGCACCACCCCGCCGACCACCCGGCCGGCCGGCTGGTTCACCGACAGGCCCAGGACGGCGCAGGCGATCACGGCGGGCAGGCACACCACGACCGTGGCCGTCCACGCCGCCGCGAACCGCGCGAGGAGGGTGTGCCAGCGGGGCCGGGCGATGGCCCGAAGCAGCGGCAGCGTCCGCGCGTCCCGCTCGTCCCCGAAGGCGCCGATCGCCAGCACCAGCGCCACGATCGGGACGACCAGCCCCGTCAGCAGGTTGCCGGTGAAGGTGTTCTGCACCCCGTACCGGCTGGGCACGCTGGTGATGGCGATGACGGCGAACGTCACGGCCGCCACGACCAGCGGCAGCACCGCGAAACCGGCCGTCCGGCCGCGCAAGAGGATCCCGCGCAGCGAGAACCCGTACAACGTCGTGCCCACCGCACTCATCGGCCCGCTCCTCTCGCGGCGCGCACCAGGTGCGCGAACACGCTCTCCAGGTCCTCCCCGACGCCCTCGACGCGGCGCAGCGTCGCTCCCGCCTCCTTGGCCAGCCGGGGGACCGCCTCGGCCAGCGCCACCGCCCGCGGCGCCTCGACGAGGACGCCCGGGCGGCCCGCACCCTCCCGGCGCACCGAGTCCACCAACCCCTCCGACAGCAGCATCCCGGCCAGTTCCAGCACCCGTTCCCCCTCCAGCCGCACCGTGCGCGGCCGGTCGACCAGCAACTCCCGGATGCCGGCCGGCTCGCCCTCGGCGACCAGCCGGCCGTTGACGACGACGAGCACCCGGTCGGCCATCCGCTCGACCTCGGACAGGACGTGCGAGCTCACCAGCACCGTCCGCCCCTCGCGCCCCAGGGCGGCGAGCAGGTCGACGTCCGCGCGGCGCTGGGCCGGGTCCAGGCCGTTGAGGGGCTCGTCCAGCAGCAGCACCTGCGGGTCGTGCACGAGCGCCTGGGCCAGTTTCACGCGCTGCCGCATCCCCTTGGAGAAACCTCCGACGCGCCGGTCGGCGGCCTGCGTGAGTCCCACCCGGTCCAGGACCGCCCCGGTGGCCGCGCGGTACTGCTTCACCCCGCGCTGACGGGCCAGGAACTCCACCTGGGTGCGGGCCGTGGCGTGGGCCCAGGTGGCCTCGCCGTCGGCGACGATCCCCAGGCCCCGGTGCACGGCCGGGTCGGCGTGCGGGTCCGTCCCCAGCACGCGCACCGTCCCCTGGCTGGGACGGGTCCCCCCGGCCAGCATCGTCAGCGCCGTCGACTTCCCGGCGCCGTTGTGGCCGAGCAGACCGGTGACGCCGGCGTCGATGTGCACCGAGACGTCGGACAGCGCCACGGTGTCGGCGAACCACTTGCTGACGTTCTCGAACTCGATGGCGCTCACGCCGGCCTCCTCCGCTCCTCAGCCGCCCGGGTCACGCGTCGCTCCCCCGTGCGTAGCGGCCGGCCAGGACACCGAGCCCGCCGACGACGACCACGACCCAGACGAACCACGCCAGCAGCCCCGGATCCCCCAGCCCGCCGCCGACGAACGTGGTGGCCAGCCGGATCGGTCCGCTGGAGGGGTCCAGCGAGAACGGCCACTCGTCACCGGTGACCGCCGCCACGACCCCCGTCAGCGCCGGCCCCACCAGGACGACCGCCAGGTAGCCGCCGACGGCGAACACCCGCCGCGAGGTCAGCGAGCCGATCGCCAGCCCCAGGCTGGTGTGGAACAGCACCACCAGCGCCGCGGCCGCCACGATCCGCGGCAGGTCGCCGACGTTGTCGGCGAACCACGCGCCGGGCGCGTCGGCCGTGGCGATGGAGCCGACGAACAGCACGAGCATCGGCCCCAGGACGATGATCGCCAGCAGCGCGGCCGCCGCGAGGAACACGCCGAGCACGTACTCGAACCAGGACAGCGCCGTCGCGAAGTACAGCGACAGGACCCGGTCGCGCCGGTCCCGGGTGAGCATCGAGGGGACGGAGGTGGCCACGAACGCCAGCAGCACCACCGAGTTCGTCGTCAGCAGCTGCGGGTAGTCGATGAGGTCGGTGGGTTGCACCTGCACCGCCGGGACCAGCAGCGGCACCGCGACGACGGCCAGCGCCGGCAGGTACGCCACCGCCAGCAGCAGGAACGGCCAGACCTTCGCGCCGGCGCTGCGCCGCAACCCCAACGGCCGGCGCACCCCGCTGGCGACGAAACTGCCCACCGCGCTGCGCCGGGGCCGCAGGGCCCCGGTGAACCGTGAGTACCTGATGTCGTGCAGGACGGCCCGCGGCGCGCCCCCGCTCACCCCGCTCACCGGGCACCCCCCGCCATCGCGTCGACCACGACGTCCTCCAGTCCTCGGGCCGCGGGGGCCAGCCGTTCGATCCCCACGGAACGTTCGATGGCCAGGTCGCGCACGACGTCCAGTGCGCCGTCCGGGCTGGAACTCAGGCTGATGTCCCCGGCGGCGGTCGGCGCGATCGAGACGCCCAGCACGGCCAGCCGGGGTTCCAGCGCGGCGGCGAAACCGGCCACGTCCCCGGAGACCCGCAGTTCGGCCGGGCCGGACGGGTCGTGCCCCACCGCCACGGGGCGTTGCGCCGCAAGCGTTCCCGACCGCAGAACGACGACCTCGTCGCACGTGCGCTCGATGTCGTCCAGGACGTGCGAACTGGCGATGACCCGGATGCCCAGTTCGGTCGAGAGCCGGCGCACGATCGCCAGCATCTCCTCGCGGCCGGCCGGGTCGAGACCGGAGGTCGGCTCGTCCAGCAGGACCAGGTCCGGTCCGTGCACGAGGGCCTGAGCCAGTTTCGTGCGCTGCTGCATGCCCAGGGAGTACGAGCCGACCGGGCGGCGACGTTCCTCCTCCAGACCCACCGCGAACAGCACCTCGCTGGTCCGGCGCACGGCGTCCCGCCGCCCCAGGCCGCGCATGCGGGCCAGCGAGACGCACACGTCCTGCGCGGACATGTCCGCCGGCAGGCACGGGTGCTCGGGCATGAAACCCACCCGGCGGCGGACCTCGGACCGGTCGCGGACCGTGTCGAGGCCCAGGACGCGCAACGTGCCGCTGTCGGGCCGGGTCAGGCCGAGCGCCGTGCGCAGCAGGGTCGACTTGCCCGCCCCGTTGGCGCCGAGCAGGCCGGTGGCGGGGGCGGTCAGCGTCATCGTCAGGCCGTCGAGGGCCTGCACGGTGCCGAACCGCTTCCCGACGTCGAGACACTCCAGTCCCGCAGGTTCACTCACCCTCCTACTAGAGCACTCACAGCACCCCGCTGCGTCCCCCCTTCGACGCGCGGCACGTCAATCCTTCGGGAACCATCACGAGGTGATCACCTCTCGTCACACCGTCGCGGACGTGGTCGTCGTCGGTTCCGGATCGGGCGGGAAGATGGTGGCCCAGCAGCTCGCGCGGGCCGGCCGCCGCGTCGCCCTCGTCGAACGCGGGTTCGTCGGCGGGTTCTGCCCCTTCCTGGCGTGCGTCCCCGCCAAGTCCCTGCTGCTGTCGGCGCGCGCCGGGCTGTCCTGGGTCGCCGCCCGAGCCGTCCGCGACGCCGCGGCCTCCGGGCGCGACGACTCCGCCGCGGCCGCCGAACTCACCGCCGACGGCGTGCTGGTGCTGCGCGGGGCCGCGCGGACCGTCGCCCCCGGCCGGGTGGAGCTGGACGAGCACGTCGTCGAGGCGCCGGCCGTGGTCGTCGGGACCGGCAGCGCACCCGTGCGCCCGGACCTGCCGGGCCTGGCCGGCGCCGCGACGTGGACGTCGGAGGAGGCGCTGGCGAGCGAGGAGCTCCCCCACCGGCTCGTCGTGCTCGGCGGCGGGCCGGTGGCGTGCGAGCTCGCCCAGGCCTACCGCGGCCTCGGCAGCGAGGTCGCGCTCGTCCAGCGCGGCGAGCACCTGCTGTCCGGGGAGCCGTCGTGGGTGGGGGGCGTGCTCGCCGCGGCGCTGGCCGCCGACGGCGTGGACGTGCGCACCGGCGACCCGGCGCGGGAGGTGACGCCGCAGGGCCTGCGGCTGGAGTCCGGCACCACGCTGCCGTTCGACCGGCTGCTGCTGGCGACCGGCCGTGCCCCGGTGACCGCCGGCCTCGGGCTCGACGAGTGGCTCACCGGCTCCGGCGCCCTGCGCACCGACGCCCGGTGCCGGGTCACCGACGCCGGTGGGGCACCGGTCGAGGGGTTGTTCGCCGTCGGCGACGTCACCGGCGTCGCCGACTACACCCACACCGCCAACCACCAGGCCCGCACGGTCGTCGGGGAACTCCTGGGCCGTGGCCGCGACGCCGACTACTCGGCGATCCCCCGCGCCGTCTACACCGACCCCACCGTGTTCTGCGTGGGCGTCACCGCCGGCGTCCCGGGCGGCCGGTCGGCCCGGTTCGAGGTCGGCGACGTCGAACGCGCCGACCTCGTGCGGCTCTCGCGCCGCCGCGAGGTCACCGGCGGCGTGGAGTTGTTCGCCGACGCCGGCGGAGTTCTCGTCGGCGCCGCCTGCGTCGGGCCGGACGCCGACTCCTGGGGCTCGGAACTGGCGCTCGCCGTCCGCGCCCGCCTCGACGTCGACCTGCTGTGGCACCACGTGCGGGCGTTCCCGACGTGGTCGGAGGCGGTCTTCCCGGCGTTGGAGGAGTTGCGGGGCTGAGGCCGGGGACGACCGCGGGGCTCAGGCCCCGTAGACCGCCACGACGGGGGCGTGGTCGGAGAACCGCTCGGCGTAGCTGGCGGCCCGGTCGGTCTCGACCGACGTCAGCCGCTCCCCCAGCCCGGGCGTGACGAGCTGGTAGTCGATGCGCCAGCCGGTGTCACGGTCGAAGGCCTGCCCCCGCCAGCTCCACCAGGCGTAGGGCCCGTCGACGTCCCCGGCGACCTGGCGCTGGGTGTCGACCCAGCCGAGCTCGTCGAACCAGTGGTCGAAGTGCGCCCGTTCGTCCTCGAGGAAACCCGCCTTGCCCCGGTTCCCCTTCCAGTTCTTGATGTCGCGTTCGGTGTGCCCGATGTTCAGGTCCCCCGCGACGAGGGCTTCGCGGCCGGTGTCCTGGGCGGTCTTGCCGAGTTCGGCCAGCCGCACGTCCATGGCGTTCAGGAACCGGTACTTGTCGTCCTGCTGCGGCGTGCCGACCTCGCCGGAGTGGACGTAGGCGCTGACGAACGTCATCGGCCCCACGGCGGTGTCGACGTCGACCTCGACCCAGCGCCCGGAGGTCTCGAAGTGGGGGTCGTGGGCGAACCCGATGCGGACGGCGGTGAACTCGTCCTTCGTCGCGACGGCGACCCCGGCGCGGCCCTTGGCGGCGGCCTCGGTGTGCGCGACGTGCCGGTAACCCGGCAGCGCCTTGCGCAGTTCCTCGTCGGGTGCGCGGACCTCCTGCAGCAGCAGGACGTCGGGGTCGCGCGATTCCAGCCACGGGTGCATCCCGCGCCGGACGGCGGCGCGGACCCCGTTGACGTTGACGGTCGCGACGACGAGCTGCTTCTCCTGGCCAGGCACCCGCGGGACGCTACCCGACGCTCCTGACACCGCGAACCACTCGCCCGCTGGTGATCGTGCACGACCGTGTCCGCGGTCAGCCGCGGTTCACGACCACGGGTCGTGCACGATCACCAGCGGGGTGGCGTGTCAGCGCAGGCCGGCGGCCCGTTCGGCCGACTCGACCACGTTGGTCAGCAGCAGCGCGCGGGTCATCGGCCCGACCCCGCCGGGGTTCGGCGCCACGAACCCGGCCACCTCGGCGACGTCGAGTGCGACGTCACCGGTGAGCTGGTTCTTGCCGGTCTCGGGGTTGAGCACCCGGGACACCCCGACGTCGAGGACGGCGGCGCCCGGCTTCACCAGGTCGCGCGTCACCAGTCCGGGAACCCCGGCCGCGGCGACGATGACGTCGGCCCGCTTCAGGTGCGAGGCCAGGTCACGGGTTCCGGTGTGGCACAACGTGACCGTCGCGTTGGGGTGGCGGCGGGTCAGCAGCAGCCCGATGGGCCGCCCGACCGTCACCCCGCGGCCCACGACGACGACCTCGGCCCCGTCGAGCGGGACGTCGTGGCGCAGCAGCAGGTCGATGACCCCGCGCGGGGTGCACGGCAGCGGGGAGGTGATCTCCTCGCGCACCCGCAGCACCAGCCGGCCCAGGTTCGTCGGGTGCAGCCCGTCGGCGTCCTTGTCCGGGTCCACCATCTCCAGGACCCGGTTGGCGTCGACGCCCTTCGGCAGCGGCAGCTGGACGATGAACCCGGTGCAGGCCGGGTCGGCGTTCAGCTGGGCGATCTCGGACTCGATCTCGCCCTGCGTCGCGGTCGCCGGCAGTTCCACCTGGATCGAGGCGATGCCCACCTCGGCGCAGTCGCGGTGCTTGCCGCGCACGTAGCTGGCCGAGCCC
This sequence comes from Kineococcus deserti, assembly GCF_050871945.1. Classification (NCBI taxonomy): domain Bacteria; kingdom Bacillati; phylum Actinomycetota; class Actinomycetes; order Kineosporiales; family Kineosporiaceae; genus Kineococcus; species Kineococcus deserti. Next base: position 94,712 of record NZ_JBJLSI010000005.1, read on the forward strand.
GGGTCGTCGCCGACCAGGACGGTGCCCAGCCCCGGGACGACGCCGTGCTCGCGCAGCCTCGCGACGCGCTCGGCCAGGTCGGCCTTCACGGCCGCCGCGGCGGCCCTGCCGTCGAGGACGGTGGCGCTCATGCGAACGTCTGCGCGTTCGGGTACAGCGGGAACTGCGCCGTCAGCTTCGCCACCCGGGCGCGCAGGGCCTCGGCGTCGAACTCGGGCTTCAGGGCCAGGGCGATGACGTCGGCGACCTCGGTGAACTCGGCGGCGCCGAAACCGCGGGTGGCCAGCGCCGGGGTGCCGATCCGCAGCCCCGAGGTGACCATCGGCGGGCGCGGGTCGAACGGCACGGCGTTGCGGTTGACCGTGATGCCGACCTCGTGCAGCCGGTCCTCGGCCTGCTTGCCGTCCAGCGCGGAGTCGCGCAGGTCCACCAGGACCAGGTGCACGTCGGTGCCGCCGGTCAGGACCGAGACGCCGGCCTCCTTGGCGTCGGGGGCGGTGAGGCGCTCGGCGACGATCTGCGCGCCCTCGAGGGTGCGGCGCTGACGCTCGGCGAACTCCTCGGAGCCGGCGACCTTGAACGCCACGGCCTTGGCCGCCACGACGTGCATGAGCGGGCCGCCCTGCTGACCCGGGAACACCGCGGAGTCGACCTTCTTGGCGAACTCCTCCCTGGTGAGGATGAGCCCGGAACGCGGACCGGCCAGCGTCTTGTGCACCGTGGAGGTGACCACGTGCGCGTGCGGGACCGGCGAGGGGTGCAGCCCGGCGGCGACCAGACCCGCGAAGTGGGCCATGTCGACCATGAGGTGCGCGCCGACCTCGTCGGCGATGGAGCGGAACGCGGCGAAGTCGAGCTGGCGCGGGTACGCCGACCAGCCGGCGATGATCAGCTTGGGGCGGGCCTCGAGCGCGACGGCGCGCACGACGTCCATGTCGACGCGGAACGTCTGCGGGTCCACCCCGTAGGCGGACACGTCGTACATCCGGCCGGAGAAGTTGATCTTCATGCCGTGCGTGAGGTGACCGCCGTGGGCCAGTTCCAGGCCCAGGATGCCGTCGCCGCCGCGGATGAAGGCGTGCATGGCGGCCGCGTTGGCGCTGGCGCCGGAGTGCGGCTGGACGTTGGCGTGCTCGGCGCCGAAGAGCTCCTTGGCGCGCGTGCGGGCCAGCTCCTCGGCGACGTCGACGTGCTCGCAGCCGCCGTAGTAGCGCTTGCCGGGGTACCCCTCGGCGTACTTGTTGGTCAGGACCGAGCCCTGGGCCTCGAGCACGGACCGCGGCGCGAAGTTCTCGCTGGCGATCATCTCCAGGGTGTCGCGCTGACGGCCGAGTTCGGCGTCGAGCACGGCGGCGATCTCGGGGTCGACCTCGGACAGGGGCCGGTCGGTCACGCCCGAGGTGGTGGTCTGGACGTCGGTCACGTTCGCTCCTCGTACGGCGGCGGTGGTGGCGACGCGGAGCCCAGGCGGACGACCCCGTGAACGGCGGACCCCCGCGGTCGAGGACCCGTTGCCGCTCCCCGGTGGTACCCCACCTTCACGCCAGTCGCGGCGCGGCCAGGGTAGCCCAGGACGCGGCCGCCGATCCACGCGTCAGCGGGCGATGGCCGCGTCCAGGACGGTGCGCATCTTGGCCGCGGTCTCGGCCACCTCCAGGTCGGGGTCGGATCCCTCGACGATCCCGGCGCCGGCGAAGATCCGCAGCGACCGCCCGCTGACCTCGGCGCAGCGCACGGCCACGACCCACTCGCCGTCGCCGTGCACGTCCTGCCAGCCGACGGCCCCGGCGTAGCAGCCGCGGTCCAGGCCCTCGACCTCGGCGATGACCTTCAGCGCGGCCTCGCGCGGGGACCCGCCGACGGCCGGTGTCGGGTGCAGCGCGGCGACCAGGTCGACCGAGGTGGTGTCGGTGTCGTTGAGCAGCGCCGTGATGCGGGTGGCCAGGTGCCACACCGCCGGGGTCGCGACGAGCTCGGGCTCGGGGGCGTTGACGGTGCGGCAGAAGGGTGACAGCGCCTCGACCACGGCCTCGACCACGTACTTGTGCTCGCGGCGGTCCTTCTCGGAGGCCATCAGCGCGTCGGCCCGGCGCATGTCCTCGTCCGGCTCGGGCGAGCGCGGGATGGACCCGGCCAGCGGCCGCAGCAGGACGCTGGGGCCGCGGCGGCGCAGGAGCAGCTCCGGGCTCGCCCCGACCAGCCACCGCGCGTGCGGGTCGGCGGGGTCGTCCAGCGGGACGGCCAGCGCCGTGGCGCCGGGGTTGCGGGCCACCAGGGAGGCGACCAGCTCGGGCACCGACCAGTCGGCGAGGGCCTCCAGCTGCAGCGTGCGGGCCAGGACGACCTTGTGGGCCTGCCCGGCGCGGATGCGCGTCAGCGCGGCGCGGACGCTGTCGGCGTAGCCCTCCGGCGGGGGCACGGGCCGGCTGCGTTCCACCGTGACCTGCCCGCGCGAGCCGGTCGGCGGCAGCTGCAGCGGCCCCGGGACGGTCTCGGACCGGCCCAGCCGCAGTGCCCCCGGACCGGACAGGTCGAAGGGGACGGCGCCGGCGGCGATGACCCCGCGCTCGACCCCGTCGAGGACGTCGGTGGTGCGGCGCAGCTGCTCCAGCCCCGACCCCCCGGGCACGAGCGGTCGCGGGCCCGTCTGGACGAGGGTGGACTTCTCACCGGAGAAGACGGTCGCGCCCGCTCGCACGGCGAGGGCCACCGCCTCGGGTTCTGACACCTCTTCAGCCTAGGCTCCGTCGTGTGAGTACGCGCCCGAGGGTCCTGACCCTTTCCTGCCCCGACCGTCCCGGCATCGTGCACGCCGTGACGGGAGCTCTCGTCGCCCTCGACGCGAACATCACCGAGAGCCAGCAGTTCGGCGACCCGGACACCGGGTTGTTCAGCATGCGCGTCGCCTTCGACGCCACCGCGAGCGACGAGGCGCTGCGCGCCAACCTGGAGGTCGTGGCCACCCGGTTCGACCTGACCTGGAAGCTGTCGGCGGCCGACGAGCCGATGCGCACGCTGGTGATGTGCTCCAAGCAGGGCCACTGCCTGAACGACCTGCTGTTCCGGCACCGTTCGGGGGGCCTGCCCGTCGACATCGCCGCCGTGGTGTCCAACCACACCGACCTGCAGCCCCTCGCCGAGTTCTACGGCATCCCCTTCGTGCACGTGCCCGTCGTCACCGGCGACGCCGACTCGAAGAAGGCCGGCGAGGCGCGGCTGCTCGAACTCGTCGACGACCTCCAGGTCGAACTCGTCGTCCTGGCCCGGTACATGCAGATCCTGTCGGACGAGCTGTGCCGCAACCTGTCGGGCCGCGCCATCAACATCCACCACTCGTTCCTGCCCAGTTTCAAGGGGGCGAAGCCGTACCACCAGGCGCACGCGCGCGGCGTGAAGATCATCGGCGCGACGGCCCACTACGTGACGGCCGACCTGGACGAGGGGCCGATCATCGAGCAGGAGATCGAGCGCGTCGACCACCGGCACACCCCCGCCGAACTGGTGCGCCTGGGCCAGGACGTGGAGGCCCGGACGCTGGCCCGTGCGGTGCGCTGGCACGCCGAGCAGCGGGTGCTGCTGGACGGCAACCGCACGGTCGTCTTCCGCTGAGTCAGCGGTCGCGGCCACCGAACCGGAAGGGGATGGGGATGCCGCCCAGGCAGCAGAACCCCTGCACCTCCAGGGGCGACAGCAGCGCCACGGCGCGGTAGCAGGCCAGGAACCGCACCGCGCTGGGCGCGACCGCGCGCAGCACGCCCCGGCGGCGCACCTGCTCGCGCACGGCGGCCGAGCAGGAGTCGCCGCCGTGGGCCAGCCGGTGCGCGCAGGAGTAGCCCTTGCGGGGTGAGAGCGTGCGCTGGTAGCGCGCGATGGCCCGGTCGACGAGCGAGGCGGCGAGGCCGTGTGGGGTACCCATGGGACGACGCTAGGCGCCGGATCGGCTCACAGCCACCCGCGGCGCCGGAAGACGACGAACAGCACGACGCTGCTGGCCAGCATGAGCAGGAGCGCCAGCCAGAAGCCCCAGGCGTCGTCGGTGCCCGGCAGGTGCGCGAAGTTCATGCCGTAGACGGCGCCCACCAGGCTCGGGGCGAAGAGGATCGCCGCCCAGGAGGAGATCTTCTTGACCTCCTCGCTCTGCGCGAAGCTGGCCTCGGTCAGCGCCCGCATCTCCTCGTTCTGCCGCTGGCCGACGAGGGTGGCGTTGACGGTGAGGATGTCGCGCAGCTGGTTGCGGTAGTTCTCGATGCGCTCCACGGCGAGGGTCACGTGGTCGGCGACGTCCCGCAGGTAGCGCTGCAGCTCCTCGTCGACGCGGTACTTCTGGAAACCCCCGGTGAGCCCGGTGAGGATCGTGGTCAGCGGGGTCACGGCGCGCTGGAAGTCCGCGACCTCCTGGGACAGCTCGTAGATGCGCCGGGACACCGTCGGGTCGCCGCTGAAGACCTCGGTCTCGATCTCGTCGATGTCGTTCTCCAGGCCCCTCAGCACCGGCCCGTAGCCGTCGACGACGGCGTCCAGGATGGCGTAGAGGATCGCCTCGGTGCCCAGGGCCAGGAGTTCGGGGTCGGCCTCCATGCGCCGCCGGACCGCGGACAGGTCCGGGGACTCGGCGTGCCGCACCGTGATGACGAAGTCGTGCCCGAGGAACAGGTGCAGTTCCCCGAACTCCACCTCCTCGCGGTCGTCGACGTAGCGGGCGGCGCGCAGGACGACGAAGAGGGTCTCGCCGTAGCGTTCCAGCTTGGGCCGCTGGTGGGCCAGCACGGCGTCCTCGACGGCCAGTTCGTGCAGGTCGAACTCGGCGGCCAGGGTGTTCAGCTCCGGCTCGGCCGGGCGGTACAACCCCATCCAGGCGATGCGGCCGCCGTCCTCGCGCAGCCGCGCGACCGTCCCGGCCAGGTCGGTCGGGGAGGCGATGCGCCGGCCCCGCTCGTAGACCCCGCTGTCGACCAGGCTGGTGCCGCGGGCGATCGGCTCGGAGGGGATGGCACCGTCCCGGGCGAGGTTGCGGGAGGGGACCATGCCGCGCCGTCCCATCGACGGCAGCGGCAGTCGACGTCGGGGCATGGCGGTCCTCCTCGGGGTCCTCGGGCTCTCGGTGGGTGCACCGTGCGGCAGCCCAGTGTGCCGCCTGCCCGGCTCGCCGGACGCCGGACGCCCTCCGAAGGGCGCAACGGCCGCGTCGGCAGCAGGCTGGGCGGCACGCTCGATCGAGGAGGCAGGTCATGAGGTACCGGGACGACGCCAGCCTGGACCCCGGCGGTGTCCAGGACCGCCGCGGCGGTGGCGGCGGCAGGGCCGTCGCGGTGGGTGGTGGTGGGCTCGGGATCGTCGGGCTGCTGATCGTGGTGCTGTTCCAGGTGCTGGGCGGTGGAGGCGGTGACAGTACCGGTGCGGGGGTGCAGGGCTCGGTGTTCGACCAGCTGGGCTCCTCCGGCGGGACGGCCGACAACACCGAGCTGGCCCGGTCCTGCCGCACCGGCGCCGACGCGAACGCGCGCGCCGAGTGCGCCGTCGTGGCCGACATCGAGTCGATCCAGGACTACTGGACCGGCGTCCTGGGGCAGGACTACGTGCCGACCGACACCGTGTACTTCGCCGGCGCGACGCAGACCGGTTGCGGCGCAGCGTCCTCGGGCACCGGGCCGTTCTACTGCCCGGCCGATGGGCTGGTCTACCTGGACCTGTCGTTCTTCGACGAGCTGCGGACCCGGTTCGGTGCCGAGGGCGGCACCTTCGTCGACGCGTACGTCATCGCCCACGAGTACGGCCACCACGTGCAGCACCTGCTCGGCATCTCCGACCAGGTCCAGGCCGGCGTCGCGGGGCCGGAGTCGGGCAGCGTCCGGCTGGAGCTGCAGGCCGACTGCTTCGCCGGGACGTGGGCCAACCACGCCACGACGGTGCCGGACGACTCCGGCGCCCCGCTGATCGCCGAGCTGACCGACGACGACGTCGCCCGCGCCCTGGACGCGGCCGGGCGCATCGGCGACGACTTCATCCAGACCGAACTGGGCGGCGGGTCCACCGACCCCAGCAGCTACACGCACGGCACGTCCGAGCAGCGGCAGCAGTGGTTCACGACGGGTCTGCGCACCGGCGACCCGGCGCAGTGCGACACCTTCGCGGCCGCCGACCTGGGCTGAGGCGGCCCGGCCGTGCTTGACCACCGGAGTGCTCGACCACGGCGGCCTGCCCCGGCCACCCCTCGGTGATCGAACACTCCGGTGATCGAGCACTCCAGTGGGACAGCCTGCCCTGCAACGGGTCGGCGAGATCGGGTCGCGGTGCCCCGGGGGACGCGGAAGGGCTCGCCGCCCCCCCCGAGGACGATGACCGTCCTCGGGGAGGCGACGAGCCCCCAGGAGATGCGGCGCGTCAGGCCAGACGCGCGGCCAGGTTCTCGTCGAGGGTCGCGAGGAACTCCTCGGTCGTCTGCCAGGCCTGGTCGGGCCCGACGAGCAGCGCGAGGTCCTTGGTCATCTTGCCGCTCTCGACGGTCTTGATGACGACGTCCTCGAGGCTCTCGGCGAAGCCGATCAGCTCCGGGGTCGAGTCGAGCTTGCCGCGGTGCGCGAGGCCGCGCGTCCAGGCGTAGATCGACGCGATCGGGTTGGTCGAGGTCGGCTTGCCCTGCTGGTGCTGGCGGTAGTGGCGCGTCACGGTGCCGTGCGCGGCCTCCGCCTCCACGACCGAGCCGTCCGGGGTGGACAGCACCGAGGTCATGAGCCCGAGCGAGCCGAAGCCCTGGGCCACGGTGTCGGACTGGACGTCACCGTCGTAGTTCTTGCAGGCCCAGACGTAACCGCCCTCCCACTTCAGGGACGCGGCGACCATGTCGTCGATGAGGCGGTGCTCGTAGGTGATGCCCGCTTCGGCGAACTTGTCCTTGAACTCGTTCTGGAAGACCTCCTCGAAGATGTCCTTGAAGCGGCCGTCGTAGGCCTTCAGGATCGTGTTCTTCGTCGAGAGGTACACCGGGTAGCCGCGGGCCAGGCCGTAGTTCAGCGAGGCGCGGGCGAAGTCGACGATCGAGCTGTCGAGGTTGTACATCGACAGCGACACACCGGCACCGGGGGCCTGGAAGACCTCGTGCTCGATCGGCTCGCCGCCGTCCTTGGGGGTGAAGGTGACCGTCAGCGTGCCCTCGCCGGGGAACTTGAAGTCGGTCGCGCGGTACTGGTCGCCGTAGGCGTGACGGCCGACGATGATCGGCTTGGTCCAGCCCGGCACCAGGCGCGGGATGTTGCTGATGATGATCGGCTCGCGGAAGATCACGCCGCCGAGGATGTTGCGGATCGTCCCGTTCGGGGACCGCCACATCTTCTTGAGGCCGAACTCCTCCACGCGCGCCTCGTCCGGCGTGATGGTGGCGCACTTCACGCCCACACCGGCCTTCTGGATGGCGTGCGCGGCGTCGATCGTCACCTGGTCGTCGGTGGCGTCGCGGTGCTCGACGCCCAGGTCGTAGTACTCCAGGTCGACGTCGAGGTACGGGTGGATCAGGCGGTCCTTGATGAACTGCCAGATGATCCGGGTCATCTCGTCGCCGTCGAGCTCGACGACCGGTCCCTGAACCTTGATCTTGGCCACGGTGCTGTCCCCTCCGACTCCATCGGCTCTTTCTCGACGTCAAGCTACCGGTCCCGGTGCCGCACGTCTGGGTGCGGGGTGCCCGGAGTCCCGTACGCTGCCGCCCCGTGAGCAGTCTCGAGACACCAGAGCAGCTTGATCCCCGCACCACGGCGGGCCAGCTGGCGGGACTGCACGCCCGGGCCGACGCGGCCGTGCGCGCGGCCGACGAACGGGCCGCGGCCAAGCAGCACCCGCGCGGCAAGAAGACGGCCCGCGAGCGCATCGCCGCCCTGGTCGACGAGGACTCCTTCGTCGAGCGCGGCGGCTTCGTGCGCAGCCGTGCCACGGCCTTCGGGATGGCGTCCAAGCACGTCGACGGCGACGGCGTGGTCACCGGCTACGCGACGGTCGACGGCCGGCCGGTGTGCGTGTACGCCCAGGACTTCACGGCCTTCGGCGGCTCGCTGGGCGAGGAGCACGGCGCCAAGATCGCCGAGCTGCAGGACTTCGCCGCGACGACGGGCTGCCCCGTCATCGGGATCAACGACGGCGGCGGCGCCCGCATCCAGGAGGGGGTCGCCTCCCTCGTGCAGTACGCGCGGATCTTCCGCCGCAACGTCCACGCCTCCGGCGTCGTCCCGCAGATCTCGCTCATCCTGGGCCCCTCGGCCGGCGGTGCGGTCTACTCCCCCGCCCTGACCGACATCACGGTGATGGTCGAGGAGACCTCGCACATGTTCGTCACGGGCCCGGACGTGATCCGCACCGTGACCGGTGAGGACGTCGGCTTCGAGGAGCTCGGCGGCGGACGCACGCACGCCACCCGTTCGGGCGTGGCGCACCACCTCGCCGAGAGCGAGGACGAGGCCATCGCCTACGTGCGCGACCTGCTGTCCTACCTGCCCTCGAACAACCTGTCCGAAGCTCCGCTGCTGCCGGCCGAGCACGTGCGCGACGCGTTCGTCGACTCCGACGACCTGGTCCTGGACTCGATCGTCCCGGACTCGCCCAACCAGCCGTACGACATGACCCGGGTCGTCGCCGCGGTGCTGGACGACGAGGAGTTCCTGCAGGTCCACGAGCTGTTCGCGCCCAACGTCCTCACCGGCTTCGGCCGCGTGGAGGGCCGGCCGGTGGGGATCGTGGCCAACCAGCCCTCGCAGCTGGCCGGGACGCTGGACATCGACGCCTCGGAGAAGGCCGCGCGCTTCGTGCGGCTGTGCGACGCGTTCAACGTCCCGGTGCTGACCTTCGTCGACGTGCCGGGTTTCCTGCCCGGCACCGACCAGGAGTGGAACGGCATCATCCGCCGCGGCGCCAAGCTGCTCTACGCCTACGCCGAGGCGACCGTCCCGCTGGTCACGGTCATCACCCGCAAGGCCTACGGCGGCGCCTACATCGTCATGGGCAGCAAGGAGATGGGCGCCGACGTGTGCCTGGCCTGGCCCAGCGCCCAGATCGCCGTGATGGGCGCTCAGGGCGCGGTGAACATCCTGCAGCGCGCGACGCTGAAGGCCACCGCGGACGCCGGCGAGGACGTCGAGGCCAGGCGCCGCGAACTCGTCGACGAGTACGAGCTGCAGCTGGCGAACCCGTACGTGGCCGCCGAACGCGGTTTCGTCGACGCCGTCATCGCGCCGAGCGAGACGCGGGTGCAGATCGTCAAGGCGTTGCGCGCGCTGGCCACCAAGCGCGCGACGCTGCCGGCCAAGAAGCACGGGAACATCCCGCTGTGATGGGAGGAACGGCGTGAGCGACCACGACGCGCAGGGCATCGGCGAACTGCTGACGGCCCTGCGGATCGAACGCGGCAACCCCGAACCGGAGGAACTGGCGGCGCTGACGGTCGTGCTGACCTCGCGGATGCGGCGCACCCCGCCTCCCGAGGTGGTCCCGGCCCCGCGCTCGCGGTGGTCGGACCGGCGGCACTGCCTCGGTCTGCCGCCGGTTCCCGGGCAGGGTTCCTGGCGGGCCAGCGCGCTGCCCCGCTGAGGGCGCCGGGCGGGTCGGCCGGAGTCGTGTCGGAGGCCTCGCCTACCGTCGTGGACATGGCGTCGAACACCCGCTCGACCACCCCGGGCACCGTGCGGTTCGTGCACACCGCGGACTGGCAGCTGGGCATGACCCGGCACTTCCTCGACGCCGACGCCCAGCCCCGCTACACCTCCGCGCGCATCGACGCGCTGCACCGCATCGCCGGGGTCGCCCGTGAGCACGAGGCCGAGTTCGTCGTGGTCTGCGGGGACGTGCTGGAGTCCAACGCCGTCGGCCCGCGCGTCCTGTCCCGCGCGCTGGAGGCGCTCAAGGCCTTCGAGGTCCCGGTGTACCTGCTGCCCGGCAACCACGACCCGCTCGACGCCGGCTCGCTGCTGGCCTCCGACGCCGTCCGGGGCACCCCGAACGTCCACGTCCTGGACACCGCCGGGCCGGTGCCGGTGCGCGACGGCGTCGAGGTCGTCGCCGCGCCGTGGAGGTCCAAGCACCCCACGCACGACCTCGTCGCGGCGGCCCTGGGCGGGCTGGAGGCCGACGGAACCCTGCGGATCGTCGTCGGCCACGGCGCCGTCGACGAGCTGTCCCCGGACCGGGACGACCCGGCCCGCATCGCGGTGGCGCCGCTGGAGGACGCCGTCGCCGACGGCCGGATCCACTACGTCGCGCTCGGCGACCGGCACTCCACGACGCAGGTCGGCCGCACCGGAGCGCTCTGGTACTCCGGCACCCAGGAGGTCACCGACCGGCTGGAGACCGACCCCGGCAACGTCCTGGTCGTCGAGGTCGGCGGCACGTGCCCGCCCAAGGTCGAACCCGTCCACGTCGGCCGCTGGGCCTTCCCCCACCTGCGCGCCGAGCTCGACTCCGCCGAGGACGTCGAGGCGCTGCGGAACCGGCTGGAGGCGCTGCCGGCCAAGGACCGCACGGTCGTCACCCTCAGCCTGACCGGCACGCTGTCGGTGCGGCAGAAGGCGGTCCTGGACGACCTGCTCGCCGTGCAGGCCGACCTGCTGGCCGGGGTGCAGCACTGGGAACGGCACTCCGACCTGGTCGTGCGCGCCGACGCCGACGAGCTCGCCGACCTCGGCATCGGCGGTTTCGCCGACGCCGCCGTCGAGGAGCTGTCGGCGCTGGCCCAGGGCGACGGGCCCGAGGCCGGCACCGCCCGCGACGCCCTGTCGTTGCTGTTCCGGCTGGCCGGCGGGGCCGCACGGTGAGGGTCCACCGGCTGCTCCTGGAGAACTTCCGCGGCGTCGAGCACCGCGAACTGTCGTTGCCGGACAACGGGATCGTCGTGCTGGAAGGCGCCAACGAGATCGGCAAGTCCTCGATGCTCGAGGCGCTGGACATGGTGCTGACCGAGAAGCACTCCTCGCGCAAGGCCGCGGTGCTCGCGGTCAAACCCGTCCACCGCGACGCCGCCAGCGTGGTCGAGGCCGAGATCAGTTCCGGTCCCTACCGGTTCACGGTGCGCAAGCAGTGGCACAGCCGGCCCGCGACGACGCTGAGCGTCTGCGCCCCGCGGGCCGAGCAGCTCACCGGCGACGAGGCGCACCAGCGGGTCCGGGACATCCTCACCGAGACCCTCGACCAGCACCTGTGGAACGCGCTGCGGATGCTGCAGAACGCCTCCCCGGACGCGACCGCCCTGGGCGGCAGCTCGGCCCTGGCCGCGGCCCTGGACGCGGCCGCCGGCTCGGCCGAACCCGACGGGGACGGAGCGCAGGACCTGTACGCGGCGGCCCGCGAACGGTCCGCGCAGTTCTGGACGGGCACCGGACGCCCGACGGGCCGGCACCGCACGTGCGCCGAGGAGCTCGCCGCGGCCCGGGAGGCGGCCGGCCAGGCCCGGCAGGCCCTCGACCTGCTCGCCGACGACACCGAGCGGCACGCCGACCTCACCCGGCAGCGCGCCGACGTCCAGTCCGCGCTGGAGGAGACGGCCGAGCGCGCGCAGGCGCTGACCGACCTCGTCGCCGACCTCCTGGCCCGCCGCGACCGCCTCGACGCGGTCCGGGAGCAGGCCGCGACGGCGGAGCAGGCGGCCGCCGACGCGCGGAGCGCGCTGGCCGCCCGCCGGCGCGAGGCCGACGACCACGCCCGCCGCACGGCCGCGCTCGAGCGGGACGTGACCCGGATCGGCGCCCTGCGCCCCGCCGTGGACGAGGCCCGGGCGCGCGCCACCGCGGCGGCCACCGGCGCCGAGGAACTCACCGCCGCCCTCGACAGCGCCCAGGAGAGCTCCGACCGGGCCCGGGAGGCGTTGCGCCGCAGCCAGGACCGCGACGCGCTCGGCAAGGTCCGGCGCCGGCTGGCGGCCGTGGCCGCGGCCGCCGAGGAGGTCCGGACGGCCGGCGCGGCCCTGGCGGGGCTCGGGGTCGACGCGACGACGGTCCGGCGCATCGAGGAGGCCGACGACACCCTGCGCCGGTTGCGGGCCCGGGCCGAGGCCGTCGCCGCCCGCGTGGTGGTGGACGCCACCGCCGTCGAGGTCGTCGTCGACGGCACGCCCGTGCCCGCCGGGACGGTCGCCGAGCACTCGGCCACCCGGCCGCTGACAGTGGGCGTCGCCGGTTTCGCCACCGTCCGGGTCCTGCCGGGCGCCGACACTGGCTCGCTGGCCGACGATCTCGACGCGGCGCAGGCCGCGCTGCACGACCTGCTGACCGGGGCCGGGGTCGAGGACGTCGCCACGGCCCGCGCCGCCCACGAGGAGCGGCGGGCCGCCCAGTCCGCGCTGGACCTGGCGCGGGGCCGGTTGACCCACCTGACCGCCGAGGCCGGCCCGGCCGAGCTGCAGGCCGAGGCCGACCGGCTGCTCGCGGACCTGCCGGGGGACGACGAGCACCCGCTGGACCTGCCCGCCGCCCGCGAGGCCGAGCAGGTGGCACGGGAGTCGTTGCAGCGCATCCGGTCGCAGGCCCGGCAGGGGCAGGCGCAGGCCAGCGCCGCCGCCCGGGAGGCCGACCGGCTGGCCGGCGAGCTGGCCGCGCTCGAGGCGGCCCTGCAGGTCGCCCGCACGGAGGCCGCCACCGCCGCCCGGCGCCTCACCGAGGCCCGCGCGACCCGGGACGACGCCGACCTGGAACGCACCGCGCAGGAGGCGCAGGGGGCGGCCGAGCGCACTCGCGCCGAGGTCGCCGCCCTGGAGGCCGACCTCGCCGCGCGCGACGCCGACACCGTGCTCGTGCGCGCGCGCGACGTGCAGGCCGAGCTGACGAGGCTCACCGACCGCCGCGACGCGCTCGACGCCGAGCTGGTGCGCCTGGAGGCGCGGTTGTCCGTCATGGAGGGCGAGGCGCGGCAGGAGGTGTGGGACGAGGCCGAGTCCCGCGTGCAGCGCCTGGCGCAGGAGTTCGAGTCCCTGGCCCGCCGCGCGGCCGCGGCCCGCCTGCTGCACCAGACCCTCGAGAAGCACCGGGACACCCAGCGCCGCCGGTACGTCTCCCCCTTCACCGACCGGCTGGAGGAACTGGGCCGCGCGGTCTACGGCGACACCTTCCGCATCACCCTGGACGACGACCTGCGCATCACCGCCCGCACCCTGCAGGGCCGCACCGTCGCCTACGAGCAGCTCTCGACCGGGGCGCGTGAACAGCTGGCGGTGCTGCTGCGGCTGGCGTGCGCCACGCTCGTCGATCCCGCCGACGGGGTTCCCGTCGTCCTCGACGACGCCCTGGGGCACTCCGATCCCGCACGGCTGCAACGGCTCGCGGCGGTGTTCGAGCACGTCGCCCCCACCAGCCAGGTGCTGCTGCTCGCGCCCGGCCCGGGTGTGCACGGCGCGATCCGGGGCGCCACCGTGGTCCGGCTGGACGAGGCCGTCAGCTCTGCAGCTGCTCCAGCTGCCAGCGCATCCACGGGCTGAACGGCTGCGGGTCGGCGGCGACGAGCGCGCGCAGCCCGGCCAGGTCCACCCACCGGGAGTCGTCGACCTCGTCGGGGTCGAGGTGGAGTTCGCCGGCCAGCCGGGCGCTGAACACCGGGCAGACCTCGTTCTCGACCGTCCCGTCGTCCATCACCGCGCGGTAGCGGAAGTTCGGCAGCAGCGGCTCCACCCCCTCGACGGGGGCGCCGAGTTCCTGCACGGCCCGCCGCACCACGGCGTCGGCGGGTTCCTCCCCCGGCCCCGGGTGACCGCAGAACGAGTTCGTCCACACCCCCGGCCAGGTGCGCTTGACGGCCGCCCGCCGGGTCAGCAGCGTGCGACCGGCGTCGTCCAGGATCCAGCAGGAGAACGCCAGGTGCAGCGGGGTGCTGGTGTGGTGCACGTCGGCCTTGCGCGCCGTTCCGCACGGGGTGCCGTCCTCGGTCAGCAGGACGACCAGCTCGGTGGTCGGGTCGGCAGTGGGCGCGAGAGTCACCTGCGCACCGTAAGCGGTCCCGGGCCTCCCGCGCGCGAGGAACGCCGCGACACCGTCGGCGGTCCCCGGGCGCGGTCGTCGCCGGGCCGGTCCGGGGGCTCCGCCGGCCCACGGGTGAGCTCAGGCGGGGACCTTGAGGGTGGCCGCGGCCACCGCCTCGTCCAGTTCGGCGCCGAGCTGCAGGTCCTCCCCCGCGGCCAGCCGCGCCTCGAGCTCCCGCACGCGCGGGATGACGAGTTCGCCGAACGCCTCGACCTCCTCCTTGACGTGCAGGAAGCCCAGCAGCAGCAGGTCGACGCCGACGAGTTCGTAGGCCAGCACGCGCCGGGCGACCTCGTCGGGGGTTCCGACGAGCCCGGTGCGGAAACCGTCGTTGTACTGCACCAGATCACGGAACTCGCTGTCGGCCCACATGCCCTTGCGGTCGCTCGTGGAGTTCCCGGCCTCCTGGACCGCGGCCCCGAACCCCTCGACCTTGGCGACGTCGGCCTTGGCGATGATCTCCTCCAGCACGGCCTCGGCCTCGGCGCGGGTGTCGCGCACCAGCGCGAACCCGTTGAGCCCGAACCGCACCGACCGGCCGTTGGCGGCGGCCAGCGCGCTGACCTCCCTGACCCCGGTGGCGGCGTCGGCGATCGACTTGCCGTTCATGAAGTACCAGTCGCTGACCCGGCCCGCCATCGCCTGCGCCGCAGTCGAGTTGCCGCCCTGGAACACCTCGGGCGGCGCCGTCGGCTGCGGTCGGAAGGTGATGTCGGTGGCGTTGAAGAAGTCGCCCTGCTGGCTGTACCCGTCCTGGCCCCAGACCCCGCGCAGCAGCCGGATGAACTCCTCGGACTGCTTGTACCGGTCGTCGTGCTCGTGCCAGGTGACGCCCAGCTGCGTCGCCTCGTCCTTGAACCAGCCGGAGACGACGTTGAGCGCGAGCCGGTTCTGCGTCAGCTCCTGGGTGGTCGCGGCGAACTTGGCCAGCACGCCCGGGTGCCAGAAGAAGGGGTGGACGGCGGCGATGACCTTGAGCCGCTCGGTGGCCAGCAGCAGCGCCAGCGAGAACGACGTCGACTCGTGCTGCGCGTCGGCACCGTAGGAGGCGAGGTAGCGGACCTGGGTCAGGGCGTACTCGAAGCCGACGCGCTCGGCGGCCCGCGCGACCTCGACGTTGTAGGCCGGGTCGTGGCTGGTGCGTTGCTCGATCGTCGAGACCACCAGGCCCCCGGAGACGTTCGGGACCCAGTAGGCGAACTTCAGCGGCATGCGCGTGCTCCTCCATCGGTCCTGGCGTTAGCACCCCCGAGAGGTTGCTGCGGCGTCGCGGAGCCAGGTCTCTCAGCCGCTCTGGATGGTTCGTCGCAGCGTAACCCACACCCACCACGCCGCGGGGTGGGTCGGCCCGTCAGACGGGGGTGGGCACGAGGCCGGCCAGGACCAGGCAGGAGACGGCGAGCACGAGCAGGACCGCGACGTCGAGCGCGCGGGAGCGCACGGCGAGCGCCCCGGCGATGCGGACCGGCAGCACCAGCCGCAGGACGGCGGCGACCGCGAGGTCCGCGCCGAGCAGGATCCCGCCGGGCGTCGGCCCCGCGAGCAGGGTCAGCGCCAGGGCGAGCGCGATCCCGCCGACCAGGGTCAGCAGGACCGCGTTGCCCGGGGGCGGAACCCGCTCGGGGGCCGTGCTCATGGAACGAACGTACCGGTCAGTGCGCGAAGTGGCGCGCGCCGGTGAAGTACATCGTCACGCCCGCCTTCGTGGCGGCCTCGACGACCTCGGCGTCCCGGATGGAGCCGCCCGGCTGCACGATGGCCTTCACGCCGGCGTCGATGAGGATCTGCGCGCCGTCGGCGAACGGGAAGAACGCGTCGGAGGCCGCGACCGAGCCGGCGGCCCGGTCCTCGGCGCGCGAGACGGCCAGCTTGCAGGAGTCGACGCGGTTGACCTGGCCCATCCCGACCCCGACGGACGCGCCGTCGGCGGCCAGCAGGATCGCGTTGGAGCGCACCGAACGCACGGCCCGCCAGGCGAACTCGAGGTCGGCCAGGGTCTGCTCGTCGGCGGCCTCCCCGGCGGCCAGGGTCCAGTTCGCGGGTGCGTCACCGTCGGCGTCGATGGCGTCGAGGGTCTGCACGAGCACCCCGCCGGAGACGTGGCGCCACTCCTGCGGACGACGGGAGTAGCCCTCGGGCAGCTGCAGCAGCCGGACGTTCTTCTTGGCCTGCAGCACCTCCAGCGCCTCCGGCTCGAACCCGGGGGCGATGACGACCTCGGTGAACACCGGCGCGATCTGCGCGGCCATCGCCGCCGTCACGGGCCGGTTGGCGGCGATGACCCCGCCGTAGGCCGAGACCGGGTCGCAGGCGTGCGCCTTGGCGTGCGCGTCGGCGACGTCGGTGCCGGTGGCGATGCCGCAGGGGTTGGCGTGCTTGATCACCGCGACGGCCGGGCCGGTGAAGTCGTACGCGGCGCGCAGGGCGGCGTCGGCGTCGACGTAGTTGTTGTAGGACATGGCCTTGCCGTGCAGCTGGACGGCCTGCGCGATGCCGGGCTCGGACGTCGGGTCGGCGTAGACCGCCGCCTGCTGGTGCGGGTTCTCGCCGTAGCGCAGGACGGCGGTGCGCTCCAGGGCCGTGCCGGTCACGGCCGGCCAGCCCTCGTCCTCGGTGGACAGCGTCTGCTCGGCGAACCAGGACGCGACCGCGGTGTCGTAGGCCGCGGTGTGCGCGAAGGCCGCGGCGGCCAGCCGCTTGCGGTCGGTCAGGTCGAACCCGCCGTCGGCCACGGCGCTCAGCACGTCGGCGTAGCGGGCGGGGTCGACGACCACGGCGACGCTCGGGTGGTTCTTCGCGGCGGCGCGCACCATCGAGGGACCGCCGATGTCGATCTGCTCGACGACGTCGTCGTACCCGGCGCCGGAGGCCACGGTCGCCGCGAACGGGTACAGGTTCACCACGACGAGGTCGAACGGTTCGACGTCGAGCTCGGCGAGCTGGCGGACGTGGTCGGGCAGCCGGCGGTCGGCGAGGATCCCGGCGTGCACGCGCGGGTGCAGCGTCTTGACCCGGCCGTCGAGGCACTCGGGGAAGCCGGTCAGCTCCTCCACGGGGGTGACCGGGACGCCGGCGGCGGCGATGCGCGAGGCGGTGGAGCCGGTGGAGACGATGGCGACGCCCGCGGCGTGCAGGCCGTGGGCGAGCTCCTCGAGGCCGGTCTTGTCGTAGACGCTGATCAGGGCGCGCTCAACGGGGATCTTCGCAGCCTGGGGGTCGCTCAACGGGATGCCGTCCTCTCGGTGGTGTTCATCGCCCGGGCCAGCCGGCCCACGACGTCGACGAGCAGTTCGCGCTCGCGGGTCTTGATGCGTTCGTGCAGCGACGTCTCGTCGTCGTCGGGCAGCACGGGCACGGCGGCCTGGTCCAGGATCGGGCCGGTGTCGACGCCGGCGTCGACGAGGTGGACCGTGCAGCCGGTGATCTTCACGCCGTGCGCGAGGGCGTCGCGCACGCCGTGCGCGCCGGGGAAGGACGGCAGCAGGGCGGGGTGGGTGTTGACCATCCGCCCGCCGAACGCCTCGACCATCGGAGCGCCCAGGATGCGCATGAACCCCGCCAGGACGACCAGGTCGGGCTCGCGGCGGGCCACCTCGGCGGCCAGCGCGGCGTCCCAGGCGGGCCGGTCGACGTGGTCGGCGGGGGCGACGGTGAAGGTCTCGACACCCGCGGCGGCGGCGCGGTCGAGGGCCTGGACGCCCGCCTTGTCCGAGCCGACGGCGACGATCTCGAAGGCGTCGTCGGATGAGTCGAGCAGGGCCTGCAGCGTCGACCCGGATCCGGACGCGAGGACGACCACTCGTGCAGGCACGGGGCGAGACTCTAGTGCTCCGGCGGGACTTCCCCGAAACTCGGCGCATGACGATCCGCACCGAACCGTGGCCCACGGGTGTGCCGTCGTGGGCGGAGTTGTCGAGCACCGACCCGGCGGCCGCGGCCGCCTTCTACGGCGCAGTCCTGGGCTGGAGCACGGACGAGACCGGCCCCGGGCACGACGGAACGCTCATCTGCCGGGTCGACGGGCACGCCGCGGCGAGCATCGGCCGCAACGGCCCGCGCTCCTGGACCCTGTTCATCGCCACGCGCGACCTCGACGAGACGGTCGGCCGGGCCGGCGCCGCGGGCGGGACGGTGGTGGTGCCGGCGATGGACATCGGCGAGTTCGGCCGTGTCGCCGTGGTCGCCGATCCCACCGGCGCTCCCGTCGGGCTGTTCCAGCAGGGCGAGCAGCCGAAGTCCTTCTGGGTCAACGGCCCCGGTGGCCTGAACTGGGAGGACCTGCGCTCGGCCGACCCGGCCGCCTCGCGGGAGTTCTACGCCGCGGTGTTCGGGTGGAGGTTCGAGCCGCTGTTCGAGGAGTACGGCACCGTCACCAACCCCGACGCCCCCCACCCCGTCGGCGGGATCGGGCCGTTGTGGGGCTCGGAACCGGGGTGGCTGGTCTACTTCGGCGTCGAGGACGTCGACGCCGCGGTGTCGGCCGCGCAGGCGGCGGGCGGCGCGGTGGTGGAGGCCGCGCACGACAGCGACTACGGCCGGATGGCCCGGCTCGCCGACCCCGAGGGCGCGCAGTTCGCCGTCTTCACCCCGCCGGCCGGCGCCGCGCAGCCCGACCGCTGAGGTCGGGGGTGGGGACCGTTGACGCATCGGGCCGGTAGGTCCGGCCCGATGCGTCAACGGTCCGAACTCGCGGGCCTTTCAGGCGCAGATGTCGTCGCTGGCGACGCGGGCGGTGAACGTCGGGCTCGGGGTCGCCGACGGCGTCTCGGTGCCGGTCACGCGCGAGCGGACGTCGGTGACGGTCACGTCCGCGCTGGCCACCTCCACGACGACGTTGCGGCCCAGGCTCGGGTCGAGCCGGGTCTCCGCCCCGCCGAACGCGGCCGCCACGGTGTTCGCCGAGTCGGCGCGGTCGGTGCCGTAGCGGACCAGGACGTCCGCGCCGGGGTCGGTGGCCTGGCCGTCCCCGGTGCCGCCGCCGAGGAAACCGACGTCGGCCAGCTGCTGCGCGACCGTGCCGGCCGTGCCCGCCGGGGCACCCACGTTGAGCACCTGCACCGAGATGCTCGAGGGCGCCACCAGCAGCTGCGAGCTGGTCGAGGGGTCCGCCGTCGCCGACGCGGTGGGGGTGGCCGCGGCCGGGCCGGCGGTGTCGGTGCGGATCTGCGCCCACAGCGTGTCCGCCGCGTCGGTCCACTGCACGCGGTTCTCGTCCGCCGTGTACGGCTCGGTCGGGACGGTGACGAACTGCACGCCGTCGGAGGGCATCTTCTGCAGGCTCTGGGCCAGCGAGGCGATCTGCGACAGGCTGGCCAGCTCGGTGTCGGTGGTCACCGAGCTCGTCGCGGCGTTGAGGAAGCCGTACAGCTGGTCCGGGCGCAGCAGCATCTGCGAGCTGGTGACCTTCTGCACGATCGAGCTCATGAGCGCCTGCTGGCGGTTGATGCGCGACAGGTCCGAGCCGTCGCCGATGTAGCGCACCCGGGCGTAGGCCAGCGCGGTCTCGCCGTCGACCTGCTGCGTCCCGGCGGGCAGGTAGAGGTTGGCCTTGGCGTCCTCGATGTCCTCCGGCGTGCAGATCGTCACCCCGCCCAGGGCGTCGATCATGGAGCGGAACCCGCTGAAGTCGACGACGACGTAGTGGTCGACGAGCACCCCGGTCGTGGACTCCACCGTCTTGATCGTGCAGGCCGCCCCGCCCTCGGAGAAGGCGGAGTTGAACTGGCCCTTGTGCGCCGCCGTCGTCGTGCCGTCCGAGGCGGTGCACGCCGGGATGTCCACCATCGAGTCGCGCGGGATGCTCACCAGCGTCGCGCTCTGCCGGTCCGCGGCCAGGTGCACCAGGACGGTGGTGTCCGAGCGGGCGCCGGGGTCGGCGGCCTCGCCGCCGTAGGCGTCGCCCGAGCCGTCCGACAGCGCCCGGGTGTCGCTGCCCATGACCAGGATGTTGACCGCGTCCTGACCGGTCGTGGGGTCCTCGGTGGCCTCGTCGGACGGCCGGTCGTCGCCCAGCAGGTCCGTGATGTCCTCGGCCTGGATGTTGCCCTGCAGCCGGTAGAAGGCGTACACCCCGCCGCCGGTGGCCAGCACGGTCAGGACGACGGCGGCGACCAGGAACCCGCGCAGCAGCTTGTACGCGGTGCCGTGGGCGTGGCTGGCGTGCCGGCCGCGGGCGAGACGACCCGCGCCGGGGACGTCGCGCGGGGGTTCCTGACCGGTGGGAGTGGACACGTCGTCACCGTACGGCCGGAACGGGCCGGGGCTCGAAGGCACCGGGCACAGTTGCGCAGCGTGTCCGCGAGCCCTTCACACTCGAACGGAACTCAGGGGACCGCCGGGAGCGACTGCACGCCGTTCTGCTCGTTCAGCCGGTCCACGCACTGCTGGGTCGCGGCCTGGTCGCCGTTCGCCTCCAGCAGGCAGTCCCAGGCCTCGCCGCCACCGTTGTTCAGCACGTAGGCCAGGCCCGCGACGAGGAACGCCGTGATGACCGCGCTGACCAGCAGGGCCAGCACGTTGAGCACCAGGCCGGTGAGGGCCACGCCGCGGTTGGTCGCCCGGCGGCGTCCGACGCGGCGGAAGCCGATGATGGACGCGATCAGGCCGATGACCGCCAGGAGCAGGCTGACCGGGGCACCGATCACCGTGAACAGCAGCAGCAGCGCCACGATCCCCAGGACCAGACCGGCCACGCCGGCGCCGTTCTTCGGGGCCGCGTACGGCTCGCCGTAGCCCTCGTTGCCGTACCCGCCGCCCGGTGCGTACTCGCTCGACATCCCGTCCCCCTGGTCGCTTGCTGCGATGCTCCCAGAGGGAACGGGTCACTGCCCCTCGACGGTTCCGTCGTTGATCGCCAGGTGGTCCGCGATCGCCGGGAAGACGACGGTGAAGCACAGCAGCACGACCCCGGCGGCCACCAGCAGGCTGATCAGTGCCCGCAGCCACCACGGACCGGGCAGGACCCGCCACCACAACCCGTACACGCTCAGTTCCCTCCCACGGCGGCCAGCGACGCCGGTGCCCCCGCCGACCGGTCCTGCACCGACTCCAGCTCGGCGTGCACGACGAACCGCTGCCGCGCCGAGTGCTTCGGGTGGCAGGCCGTCATCGTCAGCCACGCCTGCGTCGGGGTCGCCCCCGGCTGGTCCGGCACGGGCGCGATGACGGAGACCTGCCGGGGGCTGACGATCTCGTGCGAGCGCACCCGGTAGGTGAACCACTGCGTGGCCGTGGCGACGACGACGGCGTCGCCGTCCTGCAGCTCCTCGACGCGGTTGAACGGCTTGCCGTAGGTCACGCGGTGACCCGCGATCGCGAAGTTGCCGACCTCACCGGGCATCGCGGTGTCGGCGTAGTGCCCGATGCCCTCCTTCAGCTCCTCGGTCCCGGTGCCCTCCACGACGGGCACGGCGTAGTCACTGCCCCACCGCGGGACGTAGACGATGGCGAACGCGTCCCCCGTCGGCGGCGTCTCGTCGACGTCGACCGTCGGGGCCGTCGCGGTCGCGGTCGGGGCGGTCGGGGTCGGGGTCGGCGCCTGCGCGGCCCACTGCTGCTCCAGGGAGCTGACGGTCGAGGCCTGCGCCCGGCCCGAGGTCAGGTCCGTCCAGTACAGCTGCCAGACGACGAACAGCAGCGTCAGCACCCCCGCGGTGACCAGGAGCTCGCCGAGCACCGACACGGCGCGGCGCATCACCGGCCTCCCCCGGTCGCCGGGACGCGGGCGTAGGTCGCCCGCGTCGTGCCGTCGAAGGCGGGCACCTGCAGGTCGTCGACGTCGGACACCTGGTAGCCGAGCCCGTAGGCGGCCACGTACTGCTGGTAGATCGAGACCTCCGCGGAGTCGTCGAGGGCGGCGTGCAGGCGGTCGACGTCGCCGATCGCGCTGATCCGGTAGGGCGGGGAGTACGTGCGGCCCTGCAGCACCAGGACGTTGCCGACGCAGCGCACGGCGGACGTCGCCACGATCCGCTGGTCCATGATCACCATGGCCTCCGCGCCACCGGCCCACAGCGCGTTGACGACGGCCTCGACGTCCTGCTGGTGCACGACGAGGTCGTCGGGGGTCGCGCCGGCCGGCCGCGGCTCCTCGGTCGGGGCGTCGTCGAGGGTGACGGTCAGGCCCGGGCCGGTGACCGCGAGCGCCCCCGAGGCCGTCCCCAGGCCCGGGTCGGCCAGCGGGTCCTCCCCCGCGTCCCCTCCGAGGGGCTGCTGGGCGTCCCGGCTCAGGGCGTCGACCTCCGAACGCAGGGCGGAGACCCGGGTGGCGCGCTCGGAGTTCTCCTGGGATCGCTGGGCCACGAGCGATCCGAGGTCGGCCGCCTCCGAGCGCAGGTCCGTTCCGCCGGAGGTCAGCGCGCTGGTGGCGAACAGCAGACCCGCCGCGGCGAGCACGGCGGCCACCCCCGCGTGACGGAGCACGCGTCGGCCCGTCCGACGACCAGTCACACGCCCCCCTGATGAGCGACCCGGAGACCCACCGCACAGCGATCGTCGCACTACGCTTACCAGGGAGGGGACGTGACCCGTCTCCGTCCACCCCCGACTGGAGGTTCGCCGTGGCCCGCCGCAAGAAGTCCGACGAGACGGACGTGACGAGCGACGCCGCCGGCGAGGTCACGGGGAAGGTCACGGGCGGCCGGCGCGGCCGCAGGGGCGGGTCCGGCGGTGCCGTGGCCGACGCCGAGGGCGCGATCAAGCGGAAGAACACGCTGACGCCCCGCTGGTGGATCTTCCTCATGGTGGCCTTCATGGTCGTGGGGTTGCTGTGGATCGTGGTCTTCTACCTGTCCAGCGCCCTGCTGCCGGTGCCGGGCTGGGAGAACTGGAACCTCGTCGCCGGTTTCGCGCTGGTGCTCGTCGGGTTCGCCATGACGACCCGCTGGCGCTGACGCTGCGACGACGGGTTGCTCACTTCGGGTGACGCCCGAACGCGGGACGTCATCTCTTCCCCCGCGTCACGGTTACGCTGTCGCCGCCGATCGACACCGACCAGGGGGCCGAGTGCTGCACGTCGTCTACAGATCCCACGGCGGTGAGAACGCCAAGGGCCGACCGTCCTGGTACTCCAAGCAGCTCGCGCTGCAGTCCTTCCTGCGGGCCGTCGCCGAGGCGGACTCGCCGGTCGACGTCGTCTTCCTGAACGACGGCCCGATCCCGGCCGACCGGCTGTCGCTGATGCGGGCCCACGGTCGCGTCCACGCCATCACCGGCGGCAGCAACCGGGCCAGCTACCTGGCGGCCCTGAAGCTCGCGGTGCGCTCGGAGTGGGCCGACAGCGACGCCGTGCTGTTCGCCGAGGACGACTACCTGTGGCGCCCGGACGCCCTGCGCTCGCTGGCCACGGCCGCCGGCCGCGGCCGGGTGGAGTACTTCGCGCCCTACGGGATCGGGACCCACGACGACATCGAGGGCCGGGTGCCGGAGTGGCGTCGCCCGCGCACCGAGCGCGGTGAGGACTCGGTGCCGGCCGACGTGGTGCGCTGGGTGCCGCACGAGAGCACCACCAGCACGTTCGCCGTCCGCCTGGGGGCGCTGCGCGAGGACCACCTGCTGCTGGTGCTGTGCTGCCTGTCCGGCGGCGACTTCGACCACACCAGCCTGCTCGCCGTGCAGGGCATCCCCCGCTTCACGGCCCGCGACCTGGTCCACCACCACCCGGGCGGTTCGACCAACCCTGCGGTGCGGCTGGCCCGTGCGCTCTACCTCACGCTCACGCGCGGGGCGGTGGACCTGGCCTCCCTGCGCCGCCCGTCGCGGCGTCGCCGGCTGGCCGCGGCCGACCCCGCCGTGTGCACCCACATGGAGGACGGCTGGCTCGCCCCGGCCCCGGCCGGGCGGCCGCGGTACTGGGAGGACCTGGCGGCCCAGACGTCGCGGTGGGCCGAGGGCCGGGACGCCCCGTCGGTCCCGCCGGTCGCCCGGGGAGCCGCCGAGGACGTTCCCGACACCGCGGACAAGGTCGGCTGAGCGCCGCCAGGAGGTCGTTGGGCGCGCGGGCGGGTTGTCCACTGCTTGGGGACGAGTTGTGGACAGCTGGGGATGACGGCGCCGTTGTCCACAATCACTGTCCACCGCTTCGTCCACACCCTGTGGACGGCTGTGGGTAACGGGGGTGGGAGTCCACAAGGGTGCCCACAACCGGTGGACGACGACGAGGTGTTCGCACACCTGTGCGAAAAGCCTGTGGACAAGGCGGGAGCGCCGTCCGCGCGTGGCGCCGAGACCCGGAGGAAGCGGGCGCGGGCAGGTCCGCTGGGTCAGAAGGGCGAACGCGTCGCCGCGTAGGCCAGCAACCCCAGGACGACGAGCGCGACGGCGCCCGTGCCGACCCACTGCACCAGCGGCTTGCCGCGCCGGCCACGGGCCATGCACGCCGCGACGGCCGCGCCGGTGAGCAGACCCCCCAGGTGGGCCTGCCAGGAGATGTTCGCGACGAACACCCCGATGAAGAAGTTGATCGCGATGAGCGCGGCGATCTGGCCGGTCTGCCGCCCCAGGTGCCGGTTGACGACGAACAGCGCCGCGAACAGCCCGAAGATGGCTCCCGAGGCGCCGACCAGGGTGCTGTCCTCCGTCCCGGGCAGCAGCAGCCCACCGGCCGCCCCGCCGAGGGCGGAGACCACGTACAGCGCGGTGAACCGGGCCCGGCCCAGCAGGGGTTCGAGGTACTGACCGGTGATCCACAGGGCGTACACGTTCAGCAGCAGGTGCAGCACGCCGCCGTGCAGGAACGCCGACGTGATCGGCTGCCACCAGGTGTCCGGGCTGAAGGCGTTGAGGTAGTACCCGTTGACCAGGGGCAGCCAGTCGTAGACCGACCCCGGCAGCACGTACCGGCCGGCGAACATCACCAGACAGGCGCCGATGAGCACCTTGGTGACGAGGGTGTCCCGGCTGCTGAGGGCACCGCCGAAGGTGCCCCGGGGCTGCCGGACCCCCTTGTTGCCCTCGGCCACGCAGTCGACGCACTGCACGCCGACGGCCGCGGGCCGCTGGCACTGCGGGCAGGTGGGCCGGCCGCAGCGCTGGCAGCGCACCCACGACTCGCGGTCGGGGTGGCGGGGACAGACGGGGACGTCGCTCACGTGAGGATCAACGCGCGGGACGCCCCCGTCGTTCGAGTCCAGGTGTCCTCAGTCGCGCTCGACGTCGACCGAGGTGATGACGACCGGGTCGCGCGGGGCGTCGGCCGGCCCGACCGGAACGGTCGCGATCGCGTCCACGACGGCGCGGCTGGCGTCGTCGGCGACCTCGCCGAAGATCGTGTGGCGGCCGTTGAGGTGCCCGGTGGGGGCCACGGTGATGAAGAACTGCGAGCCGTTGGTGCCGTGCCCGGCGATCTTGCCGGCGTTGGCCATGGCCAGCAGGTACTTCTTGTCGAAGCGCAGGTCGGGGTGGATCTCGTCGTCGAACTGGTAGCCCGGGCCGCCGCGGCCGTCCCCACGCGGGCAGCCGCCCTGGATCATGAAGCCGTCGATGATGCGGTGGAAGGTCAGGCCGTCGTAGAACGGCTCGCTCTTCTTCTCACCCGTGGCCGGGTCCTGCCACTCCTTCGTGCCTTCGGCGAGGCCGACGAAGTTCGCCACCGTCTTGGGGGCGTGGTTCTCGAACAGTTCCAGGCGGATGTCGCCGTGGTTGGTGTGCAGGGTGGCGTACATGCGCTCATCCTTCCACGGCTCCTGCACGGCGCTCGCGGGGCTCTACTGGCGCGATGGGCGCACCTGCGGTGGGATGACGGGTGGTGATCGTCGCCGACAGGACGCCCGGGCACGAGTTCGGCAGCCCGCGCGTTCGCGACGGCAGAGCAGGACGAGGCACGAGGAGGATCGGATGTCGCTGACGAAGAGCCAGAGCCGGACCGAGAAGCTGCAGGCCCAGGGCACGGCGCTGGCGGAGAAGGTGGGTCCCGCGGTCGGTACCGCCCGGGACTGGGCGGCGCCGAAGGTCGAGGCCGCCGTCGACTGGGCCCAGCCCCGGCTGGAGAAGAGCTGGCACAGCTCCGTGGAGGCGGCCGCTCCCCGCGTCGAGGTCGTCGTGCAGCGGGTCTCCCCCGCGGTCGACAGCGCCCGCGACAAGGTCGTGGACGAGCTGCTCCCCCGGATCGTCGAGACGGTCCAGGAGGCTGCGCACACCGCCAGGGAGGCCGCCACCCCGGCCGTCGCCGCCGCCACCACGGCCGCGGGCACCGCCGCGGCGACCACCGTGGCCTCGGCCAAGACCGCCCAGAAGACGGTGCAGACCGCGAGCAAGGCCGCCGGGGCCGCCGGGAAGGCCGCGAGCAAGACCGCCGCGGCCGGCGCGCTCGCGGGCGGGAAGGTCGCCCAGCAGCGCTCCGCGGACGCGCTCGCCGTGCTGAAGGGGGAAGCCGTGGTCAAGAAGAGCGGGAAGGCCGGCAAGAGCGGACGGGGCAAGAGGTTCCTCGTGCTCACCCTCATCGCCGCGGGCGGCGCCGCCGTCTACGCGGTCGTCAAGGGACGGCAGAAGGAGGACCCGTGGGCCGCGCCCGGCGCTGCGTGGACCCCCGCGCCGCCGACGAGCACGCCGACCACCCCGGCGACGGCCGCCGCCACCGAGAACCTCGAGAAGGCGACCGGGATCCAGGACACGGTCGACCCGACCGTCGAGGACGCCGTGGCCGACGTCAAGGAGGTTCCCGACTCGCAGAAGACGACGCCGGGCACCGTCGAGGACGCCACGCCCGACGAGCTCAAGGGCAACTGAGCCCGCACGCACCGAGGCCGGTCACGCGTCCGCGTGACCGGCCTCGGCCGTTCCGGTGGAGGCAAGGGGACTCGAACCCCTAACCCCCTGCTTGCAAAGCAGGTGCGCTACCAATTGCGCCATGCCCCCGGGTGGGTTCAGCGCACCGTGTCGGTGGCTTCCGCCCACAGGTCGCGCTCGGCCTTCTGCGACGCCTTGCGGCGCCACACCAGCGCGGCGCCGGTGAGACCGGCCACCACCAGCAGCAGCTTCTTCACCAGGACCTCCTCGCCAACCCGACACGACCTGCGGAAACGCTAGCACGCAGCACAGCGTGTGACCGTCCCGCTCAGGTCGGGCACGCCGGTGCCGACCGGAGGGGTGCCATGACCTCCCGCCCGGCCCTCCCCCCGGCCACCGCCAGGCGCACCGCCGTCGTGCACGAGTGGATCGCCGCCCGCGCCGGTGCGGAGCAGGTCTTCGAGGTCCTCGCGGGGATGTGGCCGGCGGCGGACCTGCACGCGCTCAGCGCCGAACCGGGTGTCCGGCTCGACCTCGGTGGGCGGCCGGTGCGCACCACCGCCCTCGACGTCCCCGCGCTGCGCCGGCACCGCGCGCTGTCGCTGCCGCTCATGCCGGCGGCCTGGGCCACCCACGCGCGCGACGTCGCGCGCCGCTACGACCTCGTCGTCACCTCCCACCACGCCTTCGCGACGTCGAACCGGCTCGTGGCCCCGGGCGGTGCCCACCTCGCCTACGTCCACACCCCCGCCCGCTACGTCTGGAGCCCCGAGCTCGACGGCCGCGGCGCCTCCCGCGCCCTGGCCCCGGCGCGGGCGGCCCTGGCCCACGCCGACCGCCGGGCCGTGCGGTCGGTGACGGCGCTGGCCGCCAACAGCACCGAGGTCGCCCGCCGCATCGAGCGGTTCTGGCACCGCGAGGCCGTCGTCATCCACCCGCCGGTCGACGTGGACGCCTTCGCGGCGCCCGGCCCGGACACCCTCGACCTGCCCGACGGGTTCCTGCTGGCCCTGGGCCGGTTCGTCCCCTACAAGAACCACCTGCTGGCCGTCGACGTGGCCGAGCGGCTGGGCCGCCCGGTCGTGGTCGCCGGGCGGGGACCGCTGCTGGGCCGGCTGCGCGACCGGGCCGCCCGCGCGCGGGTCCCCGTGACGGTCCTGGACGGCCCCTCGCGCGAGGTGACCCGCGAACTCCTGCGCCGGGCCGCGGTGCTGCTGTTCCCCACGGTGGAGGACTTCGGGATCGTCCCCGTCGAGGCGATGGCCGCGGGCACCCCCGTCGTGGCCCCGGCCCGCGGCGGCGCCGGGGAGACCGTCGTCGACGGCCGCAGCGGGGCGCTCGTGCCGGACCTGCGCGTCGAGGAGCTGGCCGGTGCCGTCGCCCGCGCCGAGACGTGCTCGCCGGCGGCCTGCCGGGAGCGGGCCGCCGCCTTCGCGGTCGACCGCTTCCGCGAGGCGGTGCGCGGCTGGGTCGGGGAGCACACGTGATCCTCGCGGTGGTGGTGGCCGTGGCCGCGGCCTTCACCGGCCTGCTGTGCTGCGTCACCGCCTCGGACCGCACGCGGCTGCAGATCGCCGCCTTCCTGGCCGTCCCGCAGGGGTTCGTCGGTCCCCTCGGCACGCTGAACCTCCCGCTCAGCCAGTGCTGGACGCTGCTCATCGCGGCCTGCTGGCTGGCCGAGCGCAAGGAGCTGCCCCTGCGCGACCCGGTGTTCCGCGCCGTCCTGGTGCTGACCGCCGCGCAGGGCGCGGCGATCGCCTGGTCGCCGGACCCGATGGTCGGCCTCCTGGAGGTCATGCGGCTGCTGTCGTTCGCCTTCCTGCTGCTGTACGCCACCCGGGTCGAACGCGGCCGGCCCGGCGCGCTGGCGGGCCCGTTCACGGTCGTCCTGGGCTGGGCCGTCCTGGACGCGGTGCTGGTGTGGGCCTTCCGGCTGTCCCCGGCGCTGGAGTCGGCCTACCTGCGCTCACCGCTGTCCAGCCTGGTGGCCGGCCCGAACGCCATGGCGGCGTTCTTCGCCGACGGCGCCAACAACGTCACCGACCCGACCAAGTCGGGTGGGTTCTTCATCAACGCCAACGTGTCCTCGATGTTCCTGGGCGTGGCGGCGTTCTGCTTCCTGGCCCTGGGCGTCGGAGCGCGCGGAACCCGCCGCCGCTGGTACGCCGCCGGCGCGCTGGTGTGCTGGTCGGCGACGTTCGCCACCGGCTCCAAGACCGCCGCCGCCCTGGCGCTGCTGCTGCCGGTGGCGGTGCGCGGGGTCCAGGTGCTGGGGCGGCCGAACGCCCGCTGGTTCCTGCCCCAGGCCGCCGGCCTGGTCGGCCTCGGGGTGTGGCTGCTGCCGGGTGTGCTGGAGCGGTACGTGCCCGGCTACGCCGACGCCTCGGCCGAGAGCCTGCAGAGCCGGCAGCCGATGTGGGACTTCGCGCTGCAGATGTTCCGCGAGCACCTCGTCCTCGGGCTGGGGTTCGGCGGCTGGCAGCGCACCATCGAGCAGTTCGCCGCGCTGGGCATCGAGACCCTCCCCCCGCACAACCTGTTCATCGCGGCCTGGGCCGCCAGCGGGCTGCCCGGGGTCGCGGCCCTGCTGCTGCTGGCCGGGACGATCCTCGTCGTCCTCACCGCGGCCGTCGTGCGCCACGTGGGGCTGCCCGTGGCGCGCACGACGGCGTTCGCGCTCGGCGCCTGGTGGTGGGTGCTCGTGCACGGGATGGGCGACAACACCGCCGTCTACGGGGAGGGCAAGTCGATGATCCTGCTGGCCATGCTGCTGGGACTGGTCGCCGCCCGCCTGCCGCTGGCGCGCCGTGGACCCGCGGGGGTCCCGTGCCCCGCGTAGCGGTCCTGCGCCACCGGTTCGGGATCCCGTCCGAGCCCTTCGTCCTCGCCCAGGCCCGGGCGTTCAGCCGCTGGGAACCCGTCCTGCTGTCCCGGGACGCCCTGCCCGAGGGGCTGGAGGGCTTCTCGCTGCGCGCGGCCGCCGGTGCGCGCGCCGCGGCCCTGCACACCGCCGGGCTGGCGTCCGGGCCGCTCGCGCAGGCGCTGCGGGACCTGCGGGTGGACGCCGTGCTGGCCCACTTCGGGGTCGAGGCGGCCTGCGCGCTGCCCGCCGCCCGCCGGGCCGGGGTACCGCTGGCCACCGTGTTCCACGGCTTCGACGCCACGACCGGGCCGCTGGACCTGCTGCGCGCGCGCAAGGCGAGCTGGGCGACCTACGTGCGGCGCACGCGCCGGCTGGCGCGGCAGGGGGACCTGTTCCTGCCGGTCTCGGACCACCTGCGCCACCGCGTCCTGGACCGGGGCTTCCCCGCCGACCGGACGATCACCCACCACCTGGGCATCGACCTGTCCGCGCTGCCCGCAGCGGCTCCCCCGCGTCAGGCGACCGTCGTCCACGTCGGCCGGCTGGTGGCCAAGAAGGGGCACGCCGACCTGCTGCGCGCCCTGGCCGACCTGCCCGGGGTGCGGCTGGTGTGCGTCGGCGACGGACCGCTGCGACCGCAGCTGCAGGAGCTGGCGCGGACGACGGGCGTGGCCGACCGCGTGGAGTTCGCCGGCGCTCTGGACCACGGCGCGACGCTGCAGCGCATCGCGACCTCGACCGTCCTGTGCCTGCCGAGCCGGACCGCGGCGAGCGGCGACCAGGAAGGGCTGGGGCAGGTCCTGCTCGAAGCCGGTGCCCTGGGCCGTCCTGTCGTCGCCACCCGGCACGGCGGCATCCCCTCGGCGGTGCTCGACGGCCGCACCGGGATCCTCGTGCCCGAGTCCGACCCGCTGGCCCTGGCCGCCGCGCTGCGCCGGGTGCTGACCGACGACACCCTCGCCCGCGCGCTGGGAGACGCTGCGGCGCAGCACGTCCGGGGGAACTTCGACGTCACCGTCCAGACCCGCCGCCTCGAGGACCTGTTCGACGGCCTGCTCGCGGGTCTGCTCGGGGAGACCCGCCGGTGAGCCGCGTCGTGGTCCTGACCCGGGGGCTGCCGCTGCACCACGCCGGCGGCATGGAGTCGGTGGCCTGGGACCTGTGCCGGGACCTGGCCCGCCGGCACGAGGTGACCGTGCTCACCACCGCCGTCCCGGGCCGGCCCGCCCGGTTCGGCCAGGACGGGGTGCAGGTCCGGGCGCTGCCGGCGCCGCCCGGACGCTACTCCCGCGCCTGGTTCGCCCGCTCGCGCGCGGCGCTGCACGACGAACTCGACCGCGGCGGGGTGTCGGGCGTGCTGTCGATCTCGGCCGGCGCGTTCGGCGCGGTCGACCTGCCCGCACGCTTCGGCGCCCGGACGGTGATGCAGGCGCACGGCACGTCGATCATGGAGCTGACGTCCAAGCTCGGCAGCCGGCGGATCCGCCCGACGGTGTCCGCCGTGCGGAACGTGTCCGGCCTGCTGCGCGACGTCCGCACCTACCACCGGTTCGACGACGTCGTCGCGGTCGGCCCCAGCGTCCTGCGGTCGCTGACCAGCGCGCCGCTGGGCCGCGTGGTCGCCATGCCGCCGGTGCACCTGGTGGAGAACGGCGTCGACCGCGCCGTCTTCCGGCCCGACCCCGCGGCGGCGGCCGCCGCCCGCGCCGCCCTCGACGTCCCCACCGGGGCGACGGTCCTGCTGGTGGCCGGTCGGCTGCACCCCCAGAAGCGGGTGGACCGCTCGCTCCGGTTGCTGCCCGCCCTGCCCGGGGCCGTCCTGGTCCTGGCCGGCGACGGACCCGACCGCGCCGGGCTCGAACTCCTGGCGGAGAGCCTCGGGGTGCGCGAGCGCGTCCGGTTCCTGGGGGCCGTCGACCGTTCCCGGCTGCCCGGGCTGTACGCGGCGGCCGACCTCTCCCTGCTCACCTCCCAGTGGCGCGAGGGCCTGCCGATGGCCGTCCTGGAATCGCTCGCGTGCGGCACCCCGGCCGTCACGGCCCGCACGACCGCTCCCGTCGCCGACGCCGGAGACGCCGTGGCGCGCGTGGACGCGGGCGACCCGGACGCGCTCGCCGCCGCCGTCCGCGGTGTCCTGGGCCAGGGCCGACCGAGCGGCTCGCTGCTGCCCACGCGCTACGACCTGTCGACGGTCACCGACCGCTACGCCGCCCTGCTGGGTCTGCGCTGATGCGCGACGCCGTCCGCCGCCTCGTCCTCGGCGGTCTCCTCGGCAAGCTCCTGGGCCTGCTGCGGGAGGTGCTGCTCGCGGCGGCCTACGGAACGGGTGCACCGGCCACGGCCACCCGGGTCGCCCAGACCGCCACCCTCGTCCCCGTCGACCTGTTCACCGCCGACGTCCTCACCGCCGGTTTCCTGCCGATGCACAGGGAGCTGCTGCGCACCGACCCGCGCCGCGCGGCCGTGCTGTTCCAGTCCCTGCGGCGGACGCTGTGGGTCCTGGGCCTGGCACTGACCGCCGTCTCGCTCGTGCTCGCCGGACCCGTCGTCGGCGTGCTGGCGCCGGGGCTCGATCCCTCGACCGCGACGACCGCGGCGCAGTTCCTGCAGGTCATGGCGCTGGGAGTCCCCAGCTACCTGCAGTACGCGTTGCTGAGCTACCTGGAGATGTCGCACGGCGGGTTCCGGCTGTCCAGCGTGCGGGCGACCGTGCAGAACACCGGCCTCATCGCCTCGCTGGGCCTGGCCTGGGCGTTGCAGACCCCCGTGCTCGTGGCGACCGGCTTCGCCGCGGCCTACCTCGGGCTGCACGCCTGGGGGCACCGGACGGTGCGGCGGCGCGGGATCCTGCCCGCCGCCCGGTTCCACGTGGAACCGGGCGTCGGGCGGGCGTTGCGGCGGGCGCTGTGGGTGCGGTTGCGGCCCCTGCTCCTGCTGCCGGTGGTGCTGCAGGCCTCGGTCGTCGTCGAGCGGGTGGTGGCCTCGCTGCTCGGTGACCAGGTGGTCGCGGCCGTCGACTACGCACGGTTCGTGGCGACCACCGGGGTGAACCTGCTGGCCGTCCCGCTGGGCCTGGCCGGGCTGGCGGTGCTGTCGGGGCTGGACACCGCGGCCGCCCGCGAGCGCCTCGGGGCGCTGCTGCCCGGGCTGCTGCTGGTGGTGGCCCCGCTCTCGGTGGTGCTGACCGTCGGGGCCGCCCCCGTCGTCTCCGTGCTCTACGCCCGCGGTGCGTTCGACGCCGGGGCCGTCACGACCTCGGCGGCCGTGCTGGCCGGGTTCGGGGTCGGTTTCTGGGCGCAGTCGGTCGCGTACGTGCTGGTCAAGGCGCTCAACGCCGCCAACCGGAACCGGATGGCCGCGCTGGCGCTGGTCGGCGGGCTGGCCGTGACGCTGGTGCTCAACGTCGCGCTGCACCGGGTGCTCGGCCCGGTCACCCTCGGCCTGGCCGGTTCGGCGGGGGCCGTGGTGACGACGATCGTCGCCGCCCGCGCCCTGGGGGTCGGCGGAACGCTGGCGCGGTGGGTCGCCGGCTGTCTGCCGGTGGCGGGTGCCGCAGTGCTCGCCGCGCGCTGGGCCGGGGGCGGGGCCGGCGGCTGGGCGGGTCTGCTGGCGCTCGCCGGCGCGGTGCTGGCCGTGTGGGGCGCCGCGGCGCTCGTGCTGCCGTCGTGGCGGCGGGTGGTCGTGGGGATCGTGCGCTCAGGCGGCGAGCAGGGACCCGGCCAGGGCGCGCAGTTCCCGGCCGCGTGAGGTCCAGTCGTGCCCTTCGGCCAGCGCCGCGAGCCGGGTGGCCCGGCCGGCGTCGGGTGCGGCGAGCAGGTCGCGGACGCGGCCGGCGAACGTCGTCCGGTCCTGCACCCACACCGCTCCCGCCACGGGCGTGACGGCGGGCAGCGCGGTGCTCACGACCGGCAACCCGGCCGCCAGGTACTCGTACGTCTTCAGCGGGCTGATCCCGGCGGTCAGCGGGGACGAGCGGTAGGGCACGAGCCCGACGCCGGCCCGCGCCAGCTCGTCGGCGAGCTGGTCCGGGGGCAGCGGGCCCACGACCTGCGCGCCCGCGGCCAGCAGCCGGTGCCACGCCGGGTCGCCCGCGACGTCGACGACCGGGCCCACCAGGCGCAGGGGCACCTGCTCGGCGAGGTCGGCCAGCAGCTCCAGGTCCACCTTGTGCCGGGCCAGGGTGCCGGCGAACACCGCCACGGGCCGGCGCTGCGGGGCGCGGCCGCGGGCGGCGGCGAACACCGCGACGTCCGCGACGTTCGGCAGGCACAGCGGGCTCGCGAACCCCTGTCGCCGCAGGTGCTCCTCGACGGCCGGGCTGGTGGCCAGCGCCAGGTCGGTGCGTGCGGCCAGCGCCCGCTCGGCCGCGAGCAACCGGCCCCGGTGCACACCGGGGTTCTCGTGCAGCAGGTCGACCAGGTGGTAGACGGTACGGTCGGCGTGGCGCTCGAGTCCGTAGCTGAACGGGGTGTAGGTCCACAGCAGCCGGGGCCCGGGGTGCTCGATCCAGCGGCGGACCTGCCGGTGCAGCAACGCGGTGTTCACGGCGCGGGTCGAGGCGGCGTGGTGGGGCACCAGCCGGGGGCTGAGGACGTCGACGCCGGCGGGCACCGGGCGCCCGGCCGTCCGTGGTCGCGGCGCCAGGCGGCGCGCGACGCGGCGCGCGTCGCGCAGGCGCAGCTGCCGCGTCCCGGTGCCCTCGGCGAAGACGACGCGGTAGCGCTCGGCGAGGGCCGCGGTGACGCGGTGCTGGTTGGTCGCCACGACCGCGTTCCAGTCCGCCGTGCCCAGCACGAGCACCAGCGGGGCCTCCGGGGTGCGGGCGTCCTCGCTCACCGCCCCGCCGCCGAGACCACCTGGACGACGGTCCGCAGCAGGATCTTCACGTCCAGCCACAGGGACCAGTTCTCGACGTAGTGGTTGTCGAAGCGGGCGCGTTCGGCGATGGAGGTGTTCCCCCGCAGGCCGTGGACCTGCGCCCAGCCGGTGACCCCGACGGGCACCCGGTGCCGCCACAGGTAGTCGTCGTAGTCGACGGTGAACTGCTCGACGAAGAACGGCCGCTCGGGCCGCGGCCCGACGAGGGACATGTCGCCGCGCAGCACGTTCCACAGCTGCGGCAGCTCGTCCAGGGACAGCCGGCGCAGCCAGCGACCGACCGGGCCGACGCGCCCGTCCCCCTCGACCGTCCAGCGGGTGTCGGAGTCGCCGGGATCGCCGGGGGCGGCGCGCAGCGTGCGCAGCTTCAGCAGCTCGAACGTCCGCCCGCCGATGCCGACGCGTTCCTGCCGGAAGAGCACCCCGGGCCCGACCTCGATCCGCGCCGCCAGCGCGCACAGCAGCAGGAGGGGGCTCAGGACCGCCAGGCCCGCGGCGGACGCGACGACGTCGACGACCCGCTTGAGCCGCCACGTCGGGGCGCGGAACGCCGGCCGCCGCAACTGCACCAGTGGCACCCCGCGCATCGACTGCAGGAGCCGGTGCGTGGTGGTGACCTGCCAGAAGCGGGGGACGGTCAGGATCTCGACGTCCAGGCCCTGGCAGCCGCGCAGGACGTCGACGACGACCATCTCGGGCACGTTGGAGTACGCGATGACGACGATGTCGACGCGGTGCCGGTGCACCAGCGAGGACAGGTCGGCGATCCCGCCCAGCACCGGCAGCGGACGGGCCCCGGCGGGCAGGCGCGGGTCGTCGTCGATGAAGCCGATCGGCAGCAGCCCGTGCTCGCCGGTGCCCATGATCTCGACCAGCTGCGCCCCGAGACCGCCGCACCCCACGACCAGGGTGCGGAACGCGACCCGCCCGCTGCGGCGGCTGCGGCGGCGGACGGCGTACACGACGGTCCGGGCGAGGACGACCAGCACCGTCTGACCCGCGGCGGTCCACAGCACCCGCTGGTCGACCGTCCCCAGCCGGAGCACCGCCGCGGCGATGGCGGAGACGCCGACGGCGGCGACGCCCGCGCCGAGCAGCATCGGCAGGTCGTCCAGGACGCTGAGGTCGAGGCGGGGCCGGTACAGCCCGGCGAAGGCGTGCACGGCGAGCACCGAGACGGCGGTCACGACGACCGGTGGGGCGCCGTGACCGACGAGGACGACCACCGTCAGCAGGCACACGGCGTCGGAGGCCAGCAGCAGGTGCGTCAGCTGCGAGCGCCGGCGGGAGGTCGCGGACGCGAGCCAGCGGCCGGTCGGGCGCACGGCCGTACCCGTTCCCCTGGTCGTGGTCACGTGGATCCTCCACGGTCGGGATCCCGTAGCAGACAGCTCGGGCTGGACTTCAGGATCGTCGTCGGACCGGCGTGTCGACTTGAGTTCCCCGGTCCCGCGGCCCCCGGTCTCAACCCGTTCGGCGGCACGCGTCGGAGGTTCTCGTCAGCTGGCCGCACCCGGCGCCGATGGACGAGCCGTGGACCTCGTCGACTACCTGCGCGCGTTGCGCAAGCACTGGATCCTGGTGGTCCTGTCGGTGTTGCTCGGCGTCGGTGGCGGGGTGGGCGCCTACGCGGTGACCCCGCCGGTGTACCGGGCCGACTCCCTGCTCTTCGTGTCCATGTACGACACCGGCAACGCCACCGCCCTCATGCAGGGCAGCATGTTCACCCAGCAGCGCGTGCAGTCCTACACCGGTGTGCTGACGAGCCCGAAGGTCCTGGACCCGGTGATCGACGAGCTGGGCCTGAACACGACGGCGCGGGCGCTGGCCGGTCACGTGAACTCCAGCGCGCCGGTCGGGACGGTCCTCATCGAGGTCACCGTCGACGAGTCCTCGCCGCAGCTGGCCGCCGACGTCGCCAACGCGATCGCCAAGCACTTCGGGAGGGCCGTCAGCGAGCTGGAACAGGCCACCCCGGACACCCTGAGCCCGGTGCGCATCAGCGTGCTGCGGCCGGCGGTCGTCCGCAGCGAGCCCATCGCCCCCGACCTGCTGCGGATGCTCGCGCTGGGTGTGCTGGGCGGTGCGGTCCTGGGGACGGGTCTGGCGGTGCTGCGGGAGGTCCTCGACACGACCGTCAAGACGCTGACCACGATCACCGACCAGGGGGCCCCCGCGCTGGGTGCGGTCCCGTCCGGTGAGGGTGGGCAGCGCCCCGAGCTGGTCCTGGAGGGTTCGCGCTCGCCGCAGGCCGAGGCGCTGCGGCAGATCCGGACCAACCTGCAGTTCGCCGACGTCGACCACCCTCCGCAGGTCGTCGTCGTCACCTCGGCGCTGCCCGGGGAGGGCAAGAGCACGACCGCGGTGAACCTGGCCCTGACGGCGGCGACCGCGGGCGTGCGCACGATCCTCGTCGAGGCCGACCTGCGGCTGCCGAAGGTCTCGCAGTACCTGGGCGTGGAGGACAGCGCGGGGCTGACCACGGTGCTCGCCGGCCGTGCCGACCTCGACGACGTCCTGCAGCCCTACGGGGACACCGGCCTGTCGGTGCTGGCCTGCGGGCCGATCCCGCTCAACCCGGCGGCCCTGCTCGGTTCCCGGCACATGAGCGACCTCCTGGCCCGCCTGCGGGAACGCGCGGACCTCGTGGTCATCGACTCCCCGCCGCTGCTGCCGGTGGCCGACGCCGCGGCGCTGGCCCGGCAGGCCGACGGCGCGATCGTCGTCGTCAAGCACGCCAAGACCACCCGCGAGCACCTGACCCGCGGGCTCGACCGGTTGCGGGCCGTCGACGCGCGCGTCCTCGGCGGGGTGCTCACGATGGTCCCCTCGAAGGCGTCGGAGTACTCCTACGCGTACGAGTACGGCTACGGGTACCAGCCGGCCGTTCCGGTCGACGCCGAGCACGTCGTGCTGGACCGCTAGCGGCCCCGGGCGGGTTGCCGGTCGGGCAGCGCCGCGACGACGGCCGCCAGCGCCTCGTCGAGGCGGCGGCCCGCCTTCAGCTGCTCCTCGAGCTTCTGTCCGTGCACGTCGCCCACGTCGTCGGCGGCGGGGTCCTGCGGTGCGGTCGGCCCACGCCAGGCCGGCGCGGCCGTGACCAGCGCACGCAGCCCGTGGGCGAGGGTGGCGCTGGGCGGCAGCCGCCGCTCACCGGCCAGCCGACGGGCGATCCGGGCCAGTTCCAGGACGGTGAACACCCGCCGCTGGGCGGGGGGCACGGTGGTGATGACGACCGCGCGCTGCTGCCGGGTCATCGTCAGCACGAGGTCGGCGCCGCCGACGAGCTCGGCGTCGAGCTGCCGCGCCGGTTCGGTCGGCACGACCGGCCGGCGCAGCGCCGTGAGGACCCGGGCCACGTCGGGGTCGGCCGGTGCGCCGACGAGCGCGGTGGTCCCGGCCGAGGCCACCCGGATCGTCACCGACTGCTCCCCGAACCGGTCGGTGAGGTGGTGGCGCAGCAGCGCGACCGCCATCGGTGAGCGGCTGACGTTGGCGGTGCAGACGAGCAGGACCTCGAACCGCGTCCGCACGAGCGTCTCCTCGACGACGCTCCTCACGGCGCCATCTTGAGCATCTGCCGGCGTTCGCGCAGCGCCGCGAGCAGCGCCGCCGTCTCGACCTGGGGGGCGCCGTCGAGGATGGACTGCTTGGCCGCCAGCGCGGCCGCGGCCGAGACCTGCTCGTGGCTCAGGCCGCTGGCCGTGGACGCCACCCGCGGCCAGTCCACCGCCCGCAGGTCCAGCCCGCGCAGCCGGCGCAGCACGACCTCCTGGACGACACCGGTGCTGGGCAGCGGGTAGTCCACGACGGTGTCGAACCGGCGCAGCACGGGACGGTCCAGCAGCTGGGGCCGGTGGGTGGTGACCACGAGGACGCTCACCGACTCGTCCGCCTCGAGGAACCCGGCGAAGGCCCGCAGCACGTCCCCCGGCCGGGTGCTGCCGGGCTGGCCCTCGGCGCCGAGCAGCACGTCGACGTCGTCGAACAGGCACACGCCGCGGCTCTGGGCGATCAGGTCGAAGACGAGCGACAACCTGGCGACGGCGTCCTGGGCGGTGAGGTCGGCGATCGTCTCCAGGCGCACCGTGAACAGCGGCAGCCCCAGCTCGGTGGCCAGCACCTCGGCCGTCATGGACTTGCCCGTGCCCGGCTGCCCGGTCAGCAGCAGCTTGCGCAGCGGCTGGAAACCACGCTCGCGCAGCGTCTCGGCGTGCCGCTGTTCCGTCAGGACGCGGTGCAGCCGGGCCATGACGTCACTGCTGAGGGCCAGGTCGGCCAGTCCCACCGACGGCAGCGCGACCGTCAGGACCCGGGCCAGCTCACCGCGCGGCTGCGCGACCGAGGACGGCGGCGCGGGCCGCGGCGGGGCGGGGGGTCGCACCGCGGCGCGCCGGACGTCCAGGAGACGCCGCAGCTCCTCGACCTCCCGGGCGCGGTCACCCTTGCGGCCGGCCTGGTCGATCAGCTCACCGAGGGCGGCCCGGAACCGGGCGTCGTCACCGGAGGTGTGAGCCTCCACGAGTGCCCTGACGTGCGCCGCGGTCGCCAGCAGCCGTCCCTCCACCCGTGAACCTTACCGTGGGTGACGTGACGATCACGGACTTCTCCGTCACCCGACGAGGAGGCAGAAGGGGTGCCCGGCCGGATCGGCGTACACGTACAGCGGCTCGGCCGGGTCGTCGGTGCGGTCCAGCAACAGCGTGGCCCCCAGGGCCAGCGCCCGCTCGTGGTGGTGGTCCAGCGCGGTGCGGTCGGGGACGGTGAAGTCGACGTGCGCCTGCATCGGGACGCCGGCGCTCGGCCACGTCGACCGCGGCAGGTCGTCGACCTGCTGGAAGGCCAGCACACGCCGGGCGTGGTCGTCGAGCAGCACCAGCCAGCCGGCCTCGTCGGGCTCGTCGGACTCGTCGGCCGGCGGCTCGTCGCCGGGCCGGTACTGCAGGGCGAGGAGCTCGCGGTAGAACTCCGCGAGCCCCCGGGCGTCGGTGGTGTCGAGCACCGTGTGCAGGGCACGGGGGAACGGGATCGCCATGGTCTCCAGCCTGAGGCGACCGCCCGCCGTGCGCTCCTTCAACGACGAAGGCCCCCGGGGGATCCCGGGGGCCTTCCTGGTGGGCCTAGGAGGACTTGAACCTCCGACCTCTTCCTTATCAGGGAAGCGCTCTAACCGACTGAGCTATAGGCCCATCACCGCTCGCGCAGCAGGAACAACCTTACCCGACGCGGAGCAGTGCCTCGTACCGAGGTCGTGACGGGTCAGTCGTCCGAGAGCGTCACGTGCAGGCCACCCACGAGCGCCGAGGAGACGTTGTAGAGGAAGGCCACGATCGTCGACAGGGCGGTGAGCAGCACGACGTCCACGACGGCGATGACGGTCGCCAGCGAGATGACCTTGCCGAAGCCGACGTAGTCGACGAGCGCGAAGTCGACGTCGTTGCCCACGACGTCGCGCAGCAGGCCGTCGAGGTCGGTGAAGACGCCCATGCCGTCCAGCACGCTCCACACGACGGCCGTGGCCACCACGAGGGCGATGCCGACGGCCACCGAGAGCAGGAACGACAGCTTCGTCACCGACCAGGGGTCGATGCGGGCCAGCGTCAGCCGCACCCGCCGCGGGACGGAGTCCACCCCGTTGCGGGCACGGGGCTGCTGCCCTGCCGACGGTCCGCTCGTCGGGCGGTTCAGCTCAGCCGCCGGCCGGCCGTTCGGGCCGCTCGAGGCGTCCGACGCCGACGATGCGGTCGCACGTTCGGCGGGAGTCACTCGTCACCTCCGGGATCAGGCTCGTCCGTCGAAGCCTCAGGCGACGGTACGCCATCACCCGCCCCCTCCACAGGCTCGCCGGCCAGTTCCTGCACAGGTGCTCCACCGATCGGGGCCTCGTCGGCCCCCTCGGCGGCGGCCTGGTCGTCCCCGGCGCCGGCGACGTCCGCGATCGGGTCGTCCGCACCGGTGGTCGTCGCCTCGGAAGCCTCCTCGGCCTCCACCTCGGCGTCGATCACCCGTTCGGCGTTGCGGGCGACGGCGATGATCCGGTCGCCGGTCTCGGGCCGGGCGAACGTGACGCCCATGGTGTCGCGGCCCTTGGCCGGCACCTCGTCGACGCGCGAGCGCACGACGCGACCGGCCTGCATGACGACGAGGACCTCGTCCTCGTCGGACACCGTGAGCGCGCCGACGAGGTCGCCGCGTTCCTCGGTCAGCTTGGCCACCTTGATGCCCAGGCCACCGCGGCCCTGCTTGCGGTACTCCCCGATCCGGGTGCGCTTGGCGTACCCGAGCTCGGTGACGACGAAGACGTACAGGTCGTCGCGAGCCACGGCCATCGCCAGGAGTTCGTCGTCGCCGCGGAACTTCATGCCGGTGACGCCGGAGGTGGCCCGGCCCATGGGCCGCAGGTTCTCGTCGGTCGCCTCGAACCGGACGCTCATCCCCTTGCGGGAGACCAGGAACAGGTCCTCGCCCTCGCCGACCAGGGCGGCTCCGAACAGTTCGTCGTCGACCTCCTCGGCCCCCTCGGCGCCGGGGCGCTGCCGCAGGTTGATGGCGATGAGCCCGCCGGAGCGGTTGGAGTCGTACTCCGACAGCCGCGTCTTCTTGACGATGCCGCCGCGGGTCGCCAGCACGAGGTACGGCGCCTGCTCGTAGTCCTCGATGTCCAGGACGGCGACGATCCGCTCCCCCGGCTGGAAGGCCAGCAGGTTCGCGACGTGCTGGCCGCGGCCGTCGCGACCGCCCTCGGGCAACTCGTACCCCTTGGCGCGGTAGACCCGGCCGAGGTTGGTGAAGAACAGCAGCCAGTGGTGGGTCGTCGTGGTGAAGAAGTGCTCGACGACGTCGTCCTCGCGCAGCGAGGCGCCCCGCACCCCGCGGCCGCCCCGGCGCTGGGCGCGGTAGAGGTCGGTCCGGGTGCGCTTGGCGTAGCCGCCGCGGGTGACCGTGACGACGACGTCCTCGACCGGGATGAGGTCCTCGGCGGTCATGTCGCCCTCGAAGGGCAGGACCTGCGTCTTGCGCTCGTCGCCGTAGCGTTCGACGAGTTCGGCCAGCTCGTCGCCGACGATCTGGCGCTGACGCTCGGGGCTGGCGAGGATCGCGTTGAAGTCCTCGATCATCGCCATCAACGTGTC
This sequence comes from Kineococcus deserti, assembly GCF_050871945.1. Classification (NCBI taxonomy): domain Bacteria; kingdom Bacillati; phylum Actinomycetota; class Actinomycetes; order Kineosporiales; family Kineosporiaceae; genus Kineococcus; species Kineococcus deserti. Next base: position 136,288 of record NZ_JBJLSI010000005.1, read on the forward strand.
GTAGCGGTCGGTCAGCCGCTGACGTTCCAGGGCGGCCAGCCGGCGCAGCTGCATGTCGAGGATCGCGCGGGCCTGGACCTCGTCGATCTCGAGCAGTTCCATCAGGCCCTCGCGCGCGGCCTCGACCGTGGCCGAGGCGCGGATCAGCGCGATGACCTCGTCGAGGACGTCGAGCGCCTTGAGCAGCGCGCGCAGGATGTGCGCTTCCTCCTCGGCCTTGCGCAGCCGGAAGCGCGTGCGGCGGACGATGACGTCCAGCTGGTGGGTGATCCAGTGCTTGAGGAAGGCGTGGATCGGCAGCGTGCGCGGAACCCCGTCGACCAGCGCGAGCATGTTCGCGCCGAAGTTCTGCTGCAGCTGCGTGTGCTTGTAGAGGTTGTTCAGGACGACCTTGGCGACGGCGTCGCGGCGCAGGATGATGACCAGCCGCTGCCCCGTCTTGCCGGACGTGTGGTCCTGGACGTCCGCGATGCCGGTGAGCCGGCCGTCGCGCACGAGGTTGGCGATGTTCTCGGCGAGGTTGTCCGGGTTGACCTGGTAGGGCAGTTCGCTGACGACCAGGCAGGTCCGGTTCTGGATCTCCTCGACGGTGACCACGGCCCGCATGGTGATCGAGCCGCGGCCGGTGCGGTAGGCGTCGGCGATGCCCCGCTGGCCGAGGATCTGCGCGCCCGTCGGGAAGTCCGGGCCCTTGATGCGCTGCAGCATCGCCGCGAGCTGCTCCTCGTCGGAGGCCTCGGGGTTGTCCAGCAACCACCTCACCCCGTCGGCAACCTCCCGCAGGTTGTGCGGGGGGATGTTGGTCGCCATGCCGACGGCGATGCCGGCCGACCCGTTGACCAGCAGGTTCGGGAACCGGCTGGGCAGGACGTCGGGTTCGGTGGTGTGGCCGTCGTAGTTCGGGGAGAAGTCGACGGTCTCCTCGTCGATGTCCCGGACCATCTCCATGGCCAGCGGGGCCATCCGGCACTCGGTGTACCGCGGGGCCGCGGCCGGGTCGTTGCCCGGTGAGCCGAAGTTCCCCTGCCCGTCGACGAGCGGGTAGCGCAGCGACCAGTCCTGCGCGAGCCGGACGAGGGCGTCGTAGATCGAGGAGTCACCGTGCGGGTGGTAGTGACCCATGACGTCGCCGACGACGCGAGCGCACTTGGAGTACCCGCGGTCGGGGCGGTACCCGCCGTCGTACATCGCGTACAGCACCCGGCGGTGCACCGGCTTCAGACCGTCCCGCACGTCCGGCAGCGCCCGCGAGACGATGACGCTCATCGCGTAGTCGAGGTAGGACCGCTGCATCTCGGCCTGCAGGTCGACCTGCTCGATGCGGTCGCCGGTGGGGGGTTCGGTGGTGCTCTCGCTCACGGTGGGGACTGCCTCTCAGCTCACGGTCTCGACGGATGTTCCACGTGGAACAGCGGCTACACGTCGAGGAACCTCACGTCGCGGGCGTTGCGCTGGATGAAGGTGCGCCGGGAGTCGACGTCCTCACCCATGAGCACCGAGAAGATGGCGTCGGCCGCCGCGGCGTCCTCCAGGGTCACCTGGAGCAGCGTGCGGTGGTTGCGGTCCATCGTGGTCTCGGACAGTTCGTCCCAGTTCATCTCGCCCAGGCCCTTGTAGCGCTGGGTCCGGCCTTCCTTGGGCAGTTTCTTGCCGGCGGCCAGCCCGGCCTCGATGAGCGCGTCGCGTTCGCGGTCGGAGTAGGCGAACTCGTGGTTCTCCATGCCCCCCAGCCACTTGATGCGGTACAGCGGCGGCTGGGCGAGGTAGACGTGGCCGCCCTCGACCAGCGGGCTCATGTAGCGGAACAGCAGCGTCAGCAGCAGCGTGCGGATGTGCTGACCGTCCACGTCGGCGTCGGCCATGATGATGATCTTGTGGTACCGCAGCTTCTCGAGGTTGAAGTCCTCCCCGATGCCGGTGCCGAAGGCCGTGATGAGGGCCTGCACCTCCTGGTTGCCCAGGGCGCGGTCCAGCCGGGCCTTCTCGACGTTGAGGATCTTGCCGCGGATCGGCAGGATCGCCTGGGTGCGGGGGTCGCGGCCACGGGTGGCCGAACCGCCCGCGGAGTCCCCCTCGACGATGAAGACCTCGCACTCGGCCGGGTTGTTGGACTGGCAGTCCTTCAGCTTGCCCGGCAGCGAGTTGCGCTCCAGCAGCGACTTGCGGCTGGCCTCGCGCGCCTTGCGGGCGGCCTGCCGGGCGATCGAGGCCGACTGCGCCTTCTTCGCGATCGTCCAGGCCTCCTTGGGGTTGGCCTGGAACCAGTGGCCGAGGTGCTCGCGCACCTGCGCCTGCACGAAGGTGCGGGCCAGCGTGTTGCCCAGCTTGGTCTTGGTCTGCCCCTCGAACTGCGGCTCGGACAGCTTGACCGAGATGACGGCCGTCAGGCCCTCGCGGATGTCGGAGCCGTCGAGCGACTCGTTCTCCTTGAGGATGGCCGGCTTCGCGGTGCGCGCGTAGTCGATGACGAGGTTCGTCAGCGCCGTGCGGAACCCCGCCTCGTGGGTGCCGCCCTCGGAGGTGTTGATGTTGTTGGCGTAGGTGAAGACCGCCTCGGAGTAGGCCGTGGTCCACTGCATCGCGATCTCGACCGCGATGCCCTTCTCCTTGTCCTCCGCCTCCAGCGAGATGACCGTCTCGTGCAGCGGGTCGTTCTTCTTCTGCGCGTTGATGTGCTTGACGTAGTCGATGAGACCTTCGTCGTAGCGGTACCGCACGCTGCGCTGCGGCTTGTCGTCCGTGGCGGCCTCGGCGGTCTCGTCCTCGGGGTGGATCCGCTCGTCGCACAGCGAGATCGTCAGGCCCTTGTTGAGGAACGCGCGCTGCTGGAAGCTCGTGCGCAGCGTCTCGTAGGAGTAGTCGGTCGTCTCGAAGATCTCGTCGTTGGCCCAGAACGTGATGGTCGTCCCGGTCTCGTCGGTCTCCTCGCCCTTGGCCAGCGGGGCCAGCGGCACACCGTTGGCGTAGGACTGCCGCCAGGCGTGGCCCTGCCGGCGGACCTCGACGTCCAGGCGCGTCGAGAGCGCGTTGACGACCGAGCTGCCGACCCCGTGCAGGCCGCCGGAGACGGCGTAGCCGCCGCCGCCGAACTTGCCGCCGGCGTGCAGCACCGTCAGGACGACCTCGACGGCCGGCCGGCCCTCACCGGGCATGACGTCGACGGGGATGCCACGGCCGTTGTCGACGACGCGGACGCCGCCGTCGGCCAGCAGCGTCACGTCGATGGTGTCGCAGTGACCCGCGAGCGCCTCGTCCACGGAGTTGTCGACGATCTCGGCGACCAGGTGGTGCAGACCGCGCTCACCGGTGGAGCCGATGTACATGCCGGGACGCTTGCGGACGGCCTCGAGTCCTTCGAGGACGGTGATCGCGTCCGCGCCGTACTCGGGGTTGGGGGCACCGTCGGGTGCGACCGCGTCGGCCAGGGAGGGAGCGCCCTCCGGGTTGAGATCCTCGGGACCGGGCGTCTGGTCGTCTGGCACGAGCGGGTGCTCTCCCTCCGCATCGAGGCGATCAGAGGGCAGCGTCCGGGCGAGGGCCCGTCACGCAGCACTGATCAGGGACAAGGGCCCTCACGACCGCCAGCTTCACCACCATTCTACCCCGAGAACGCCCGGCCTCGCGCTGCGCGCGCCCCAGCGCGCCCGGAGAGCGGTTCGACCCCCCGGTGGTGTGGGGGACCACACACCGGGGGGCTGACGCGGCGTGAGAGCTGATCCGGGGCAGATCACCCGGATCTACCCGTAGGTGTCGCGCGGTCCCCGCCCACCCGGCGCCGACCGGCCGCCCTTGCGCCACGACGGTCCCTGCGGACCGCGCACGACGACCTTCGTCACCACCCCGTGGCCCAGCTCCTCGTCCAGCCGGCGCACCAGGTGGCTGGTCAGCAGCCGCACCTGCGTCGCCCAGGCCGTGGACTCGGCCCGCACGACGAGCGTGCCGTCCTTGAGCGTCTCGGGAGTGCAGTGCCCGGCGAGTTCGGGCCCCACGACGACGTCCCAGCGCCCGAACGCGCCGCCGACGGCGACGGGCTGCTCCCAGCCGCGCTCACCGACGAGCCGGCCCAGGGTGTTCTCCAGCGATTGCGGGTCCCGGGCGTCGGGCCAGGCCCCCGAACGGGCCGACGCGCTGCCGCGACGTTCCTCGCGCCACTCCTCGCGGGACTTCCCCGCCCCGCCCAGGGGGACCCGGCCGGGGCGCAGGCCCTTGGCGGCCGCGGCGGCCCGGGCGCGGCCCAGCGCGGTGCGGGCGAGGTCGGCTCCGGTGGTGTCGCCCTCCTCGGGGAGCTCACCGCCCTCGGGTCCGTCCTCGCCCGGGCCGTCAGTCACCGCCGCCTCCTCCGCCGTCCCCGGCACCGTCGTCGGCATCGTCCACCTCGTCCTCCCGGACGGCGAAGCCGGTGCGGACGTGCACCCGGTCGGCGCGCTCGCCGCGCAGCGCGGCGGGCACGTCCTCGGGGACGGCCGCGGTGACCAGCACCTGCTCGGCGTCGGCCACGACCTCGGACAGCCGCTCGCGCCGGCCCGCGTCCAGCTCGGCGAAGACGTCGTCGAGGACCAGCACGGGGCCGCCCGGGTCGTCCATGGCGTCGTCGGCCAGCAGCAGCCGGTAGCTGGCCAGCCGCAGGCCCAGGGCCACCGACCAGCTCTCCCCGTGACTGGCGTACCCCTTGGCCGGCATCCCGCCCAGGGTCAGCACCAAGTCGTCGCGGTGCGGGCCCACCAGGCACACCCCGCGGTCCAGCTCGGCCTTGCGCTGCTCGGCCATCTCCGCCAGCAGCGCCTCACGCAGCTCCTCACGTCCCGGCGCGGCGCCGCCGGGGGTCGTCGCGACGCCCTCGGCCAGCAACGGCAGGGACGAGCGGTAGCCCAGCTCGAGGTCGCCCTGGCCCTTGCTCACCGAGCGGTAGGCGTCGTCGGCGGGTTCGCGCAGGTCGGCCAGCAGCGCCAGCCGCGCCGACAGCAGCTCGGCGCCCGTGGCCGCGAGGTGCTCGTTCCACACCTCGAGTGCGTGGGGGTCGGCCCGCCCCGAGCGCACCGCGGCCCCGGCCGACTTCAACAGGGCCGTGCGCTGGCGCAGGATCCGGTCGTAGTCGGCCCGCACCCCCGCCACCCGCGGCCACCGGGTGACCAGCAGCTCGTCGAGGTAGCGCCGGCGTTCGCCGGGGTCGCCCTTGACGAGGGCCAGGTCCTCGGGGGCGAACAGCACGGTCCGCAGGACGCCGAGGACGTCCCGGGTCCGGCGGACCGGGTTGCCGTTCAGCCGCGCGCGGTTCGCCTTGCCCGGGGTGATCTCGAGCTCGACGAGCGCCCGGCGGCCGCCGCGCACCAGCCCCGCCCGCACGACGGCGCGCGCCGCGCCCTGCCGCACGAGCGGGGCGTCACCGGAGACCCGGTGGCTGCCCAGCGTCGCGACGTACCCGATGGCCTCGACGAGGTTCGTCTTCCCCTGCCCGTTGAGGCCGACGAAGGTCGTCGTCCCCGGACGGAGGTCGAGCTCGAGGCGCTCGTAGGAGCGGTAGTCGACGAGCGACAGGTGCGCGACGTGCACGCGGCGTCAGTCCCGGCGGGTCAGCTGTTGGTCGACCCCGAGCCCGAGCTGGGCCCGGCGGAGGTGACGGCGTGGCCGCCGAACTGGTTGCGCAGCGCGGCGACGGCCTTGATCGACGGCGAGTCCTCCTGGCGGGAGGAGAAGCGGGCGAACAGCGCCGCCGCGAGCACCGGCATCGGCACGGCGTTCTCGATGGCCTGCTCCAGCGTCCAGCGGCCCTCGCCGGAGTCCTGCGCGTAGCCGCGGATGTTGTCCAGCTTGGGGTCCTCCTCCAGGGCGCGGACCATGAGGTCCAGCAGCCAGGAGCGGACGACGGTGCCGCGGGTCCAGGCCTTGAAGACGGCCGGGACGTCGTGGATGATCCCCTTCGCCTCGAGCAGCTCGTAGCCCTCGGCGTAGGCGTGCATCAGGCCGTACTCGATGCCGTTGTGGACCATCTTGGAGTAGTGGCCCGCGCCGACGCCGCCGGCGTGCACGAAGCCCTCCTCGCGCGGGCCCTCGGGGCGCAGCGCGTCGAAGATCGGCATCGCCAGGTCGACGTGGCCCTTCGTGCCGCCGACCATCAGGCCGTAGCCGTTGTCCCGGCCCCACACGCCGCCGGAGACACCGCAGTCGAGGTAGCCGGTGCCGCGCTCGGCGAGCAGCTTGGCGTTGACCTCGTCGTCGGTCCACTTGGAGTTGCCGCCGTCGATGACCAGGTCACCGTCCTTGAGCAGCGGAGCCAGGTTGGCGACGGTGTCCCGGGTGATCTTCCCCGAGGGGACCATGACCCAGACGACCTTGGGCGAGGGCAGCGCCTCGACGAGGGCGGCGAGGCTGGGGACGTCGGTGACCTCGGGGTTCGGGTCGTACCCGGTGACCTCGATGCCCTTGTCGCGCAGGCGGGAGCGCATGTTCCCGCCCATCTTGCCGAGACCGACGAGACCGATGTGCATGGCCAGACGCTTCCCTTCTCGCGCCCGGCCGTGCGGCCGGGCAGTTGTTCGTACCGAGCTGTGCCCCGGGCTGAGCCCGGGCTCAGCCGGCGAGGCGGACCGGCATCAGCAGGTACCGGTAGCTGTCGTCGTCGTCCCCGTCGAGGTCCGCTTGGCCCGTGAGGACCGCCGGGCGGGTCGCCTGGGTGAACGAGAGCCGGGCGTACGGGGCGGCCAGCGCCCCGAGCCCGTCGAGCAGGAACTGCGGGTTGAAGGCGATGGCGATGGACTCACCGACGAGGGTGGCCTCGAGAGCCTCCGTCGCCTGCGCGTCCTCGCCCTGCCCCGCCTCCAAGGACAGCACGCCGTCCTCGAAGCGCAAGCGCACGGGCGTGTTGCGTTCGGCGACCAGGGCGACGCGCTTGACGGCCTCGGTCAGCGCGGCCGTCGAGACGACGGCGTGCGTGGGCGACTCGGCCGGGAACAGCGCGCGGACCTTGGGGTACTCCCCGTCGACCAGCAGCGACGTCGAGTACCGCCCACCGGCCTGGAAGCCGATGAGGTCGCTCTTGCCGTCGGCCAGGGCGAGGGTGAGGTTGCTGGAGGAACCCAGCGAGCGCGCGACGTCCGACAGCGTGCGGGCCCGGACGAGGGCGACGGCCGAGATGTCGGTGGACGTCGGCTTCCAGCGCAGCTCGCGCACGGCGAGGCGGTACCGGTCGGTCGCCAGGAGGGTGAGCCGGTCGCCCTCGATCTCCATCCGGACACCGGTGAGGATCGGCAGCGTCTCGTCCCGGCTGGCGGCGACGGTCACCTGCGCCACGGCCTCGGTGAACTCGCTGCCGGCGATCTCGCCCGAGGAGTCCGGCAGCTGCGGCAGCGAGGGGTACTCGTCCGCGGTCATCGTCAGCAGCGTGAACCGGCTCGCACCGCACGTCACGACGACCTTGGAGCCCTCGGTCGTCAACGTCACGGGCCGGTTCGGCAGGCTGCGGGAGATGTCGGCCAGCAGCCGCCCCGAGACCAGCACCCGTCCGGCCGTGCGGACGTCGGCGGGGAGCTCCACCCGGGCGGAGACCTCGTAGTCGAAGGTCGCCAGCTTCAGCGACCCCTCCTCGGTGGCCTCGAGCAGCACACCCGCCAGCACCGGCACCGGCGGCCGCGAGGGCAGAGCCCGGGCCGCCCACGCGACGGCGTCGGCCAGCACGTCGCGCTCGACCTGCAACTCCACCAGGCACCGCCTTCCGTCGTGATCGTGAACTCCAGGCCCGTGCGGTGCCGAACGTCGGCCGACCGGACTCGTCGGTCGGACTCGTCGGTCGAGATCGTCACCACGGGCGGCTTCCGACAGTAGTGGAGAGCGGGGACGGGGGTGAACGCGCCTCCTCGACTCGGCCGTCGGTCACTCTCCGTGGCGATCACTGTCCGTAATCACTCTAGATCACTCTCCGTGATCACGTCCTGGAGGTACCGGCACAGCTTGTTCGAACGGGGTCCCGGAACCGGGCGTCCTCCTCTGCTCCGGGCCGTCCTTCCCCACAACCAGTCCACACTGGACGTGGGTTGACGGACTTCACCGTAGAGGGATCAGTCGTAGTAGTCACCCTTGTGGACCCTGTGGACGACGCGGCATCTGCGCAGGTCAGGGGCCGGATGTGTGCCTGTTCGACGTGTGGAGGACCTGAGGATCCGCAGTCTCCGTCGTCCACAGGACGTCGCGGTCCGCGGCCGTCGTCCACCGTCGTCCCCAGGCGGTCCCCATGGCGCCCACGCGTTGTCCACCGCGTTGTCCACCGGTGGGGACAGCTTTGTCCACAAGGCTTTCCCCAGAGTGTGGACAACTGTGGACAGCGCGGTGGGCGGGTGCCCGGCGTGACGGGTGGTGCCCGGGCGCTCCTCCTGGCTGCTTCGCTGTCACCCCTGACCGGCCCGACCCCGAAAGGCCGCTGCGGGCCCGCTCACAGGCCGGTCAGGAGGGCTGGACGGGGCCGTCGGACGCAGAACAGCCCCCGACGCGCTGGGCGTCGGGGGCTGCTGGTGCGGACTGCTGAGGGCCTGGCGTCAGGCGCCGGCCTGCTTCTTGATGCGGTTGGTCAGCTCGGTGACCTGGTTGTACGTGCTGCGTCGCTCGGCCATCTGCTGCTTGATCTTGCGCTCGGCGTGCATGACGGTCGTGTGGTCGCGGCCGCCGAAGTGCTGGCCGATCTTCGGCAACGACAGCTCGGTGAGCTCCCGGCACAGGTACATCGCGATCTGGCGGGCCGTCACCAGGGTCCGCGAGCGGGAGGTGCCGCACAGGTCCTCCAGCGTGACGCTGAAGTACGAGGCCGTCTGACCCATGATCGCCGCCGCCGTGATCTCCGGCGTCTCGTCGCTGGGGATGAGGTCGCGCAGGACGATGTCGGCCAGCTGCATGTCCACGGGCTGGCGGTTGAGGCTGGCGAAGGCCGTCACCCGGATGAGGGCACCCTCGAGCTCGCGGATGTTCGAGGAGATCTTCGAGGCGATGTACTCGTTGACGTCCTCGGGGACCTCCAGCCGTTCACCGATCGCCTTCTTGCGCAGAATGGCGATGCGGGTCTCCAGGTCCGGCGGCTGGACGTCGGTGATGAGTCCCCACTCGAAACGGCTGCGCATCCGGTCCTCGAAACCGGACAACTGCTTGGGCGGCAGGTCGGAGGTGATGACGACCTGTTTGCTCGCGTTGTGCAGCGTGTTGAAGGTGTGGAAGAACTCCTCCTGCGTCTGGACCTTGTTCGACAGGAACTGGATGTCGTCGATCAGCAGGACGTCGACGTCGCGGTGCCGGCGCTGGAACGCCTGCGCCTTGTCGTCGCGGATGGAGTTGATGAAGTCGTTGGTGAACTCCTCCGAATTCACGTACCGCACCTGCACACCCGGGTAGAGGTTCTGCGCGTAGTGCCCGATGGCGTGCAGGAGGTGGGTCTTGCCCAGCCCGGACTCCCCGTAGATGAACAACGGGTTGTACGCCTTGGCCGGTGCTTCCGCGACGGCGACGGCGGCCGCGTGCGCGAAACGGTTGCTGGAACCGATGACGAAGGAGTCGAAGATGTACTTCGGATTCAGCCGGGAGTTCTCGGTCTTCGCGGTGGAACGGTTCCGCGGCGCCTGCCGGCCGGTTCCGGGGCCCCGGTCGACCTTGTACCCGGTGAACAGCAGGTCGGGGTCGGAATCGTCGAGCGGCGATTCCTCGTCGACTCCGGCGAGCCGGTCGTCGGCCGACCGCCCGGCCGTCGACGCCTCCGAGTCCAGGGCCGTGGGGGCCCCGACGCGTTCCCGCTCCACGCTCGGGACGCCGTCGTCCCCGACCGAGCGCTCACCGGTGCGCTCGGGGGTGAGCATCTGGGCGATCGAGGGGTCCACCGTCACGGCGAGGCGGATGCTCGAGCCGTAGGCGTCCGAGAGGGCGCGGGTCAGCGGTTCGCGGACCTTCTGCTCGATGACGTCCTTGGTGAGGTCGTTCGGGACGGCCAGCAGCGCCGTGCCGTCCAGCAGGCCGAGCGGCCGGGTGAGACGGACGAACGCTCGCTGGTGCTGGGTGACGTTGTCGTCCAGTTGCGCGACGGCGCGCTCCCAGACGCTGGGGAAGTCCCCTCCGTCGGTCTCCACTCGAGCCCTCTCCCCCGTCGTGACGCATCCGGTCGACGGGTCTTGTCCACACCCTTGTCCACAGCTGTGCATGGAGATCGGGTGCGACGAAGAAGCCCGTCGCGGCCCCTCGGACGGGTGCGGGCGTCGGCACGTCGAGCGGGACCGTAACAACGGCGACGGCTGGCGTTCAAGTGCCGTCCGCCCGTCGTCTGCCCGGGCTCCCTCGGAACGTCCGCACGACTCCGCCGTCCGGCAGCCGTCTGCTCGGCGCCGGGCCCTGCCGTCGGGACCGCGGTACCGGCGGGTCGTTCCCTCCGGTCCTGCAGGAGACGGTACCTTCCCGGCATCACCCGGACGGGCCCGTCCACCGCGCTGTGGACGACGGAGCCCCGATCCGGAGCCCCGGTGGGGGCCGCCAGGGGTGCCGCTCGCGCGCGCTTTGACCAGGTGTCACCGGGACCGTACTCTGCTGTGGATTGTGTTCCGCATCGCCACTGGCTGGTTCGTACGATCTTCGTCCGATCCCGCTGGTCGTCCGGCGGGACCCACCCCGCACCAGTCCCGCTGAACTTGGAGTACCGACGTGAGCAAGCGCACCTTCCAGCCGAACAACCGTCGTCGCGCCAAGGTGCACGGCTTCCGTCTGCGCATGCGCACCCGCGCCGGCCGCGCGATCCTCTCCGCGCGCCGCGCCAAGGGCCGCGCGCAGATCTCCGCCTGACCTTCCTCGCGCCCGCGTGCTGTCCGCGGAGCACCGCCTTCGCCACCGGGACGACTTCACGGTCGCCCTGAGGACGGGCAGTCGCGCGGGCACCCGTCGTCTGGTCCTGCACTGGGCGGCCACCGATCGAGCCCACCCCACGCGGGTGGGCTTCGTCGTGTCCAAGGCCGTGGGCGGGTCGGTCGTCCGGCACCGCACGCAACGCCGGCTGCGGCACCTGGCGGTCGCCCGGCTCGCGGTGCTGCCGGCCGAGGGGGGGCTGCTGGTCGTCCGGGCCCTGCCCGCTGCCGGCGACGCCACCTCCGCCGAACTGGCGGGCGACCTGGACCGCGGGCTGCGCCGCCTGGGACTGGTCGACCGTGGATGAGCGCAGAGTGCCGCCGCAGGAACCGGCCGCCGCGTCACGTGGCCGCCGCTGGTGGCACCCCCAGCGCTGGCCTGCCCTGCTGCTGCTGGGACTGGTGCGGGTCTACCAGCTGGTGGTCTCACCGCTGCTGGGGCCGACCTGCCGCTTCTACCCCTCGTGTTCCGCCTACGCCGTCGAGGCGTTGCGGACCCGGGGTGCCGTCGTCGGGACGTGGCTGACCGTACGGCGCTTGCTCCGCTGCCACCCGTGGAACCCTGGGGGCGTGGACCCCGTTCCGCCGAAGGGCCACTCGCGGGTGAAGGCCCCGTGAGCCCGACCCCTGTGAGAGGACCAGCAGGACGATGATCGAGTTCTTCTACGACCTGATCTACCCCATCCAATGGGTGGTTGCGTGGATCATGGTGCGCTTCCACGACCTGTTCACCGCCGTCGGCTTCGACCCGGCCGGCGGTGCCGCGTGGTCGCTGTCGATCGTCGGCCTCGTGGTCGTCATCCGCATCCTGCTGATCCCGCTCTTCGTCAAGCAGATCAAGGCGATGCGCGGCATGCAGGTCATCCAGCCCGAGATGCGGAAGATCCAGCAGAAGTACAAGGGCAAGAACGACCCGGCGTCGCGGCAGGCCATGCAGCAGGAGATGATGGCGCTCTACCGCGAGTCGGGGACGAACCCGATGGCGAGCTGCCTGCCGATCCTGCTGCAGTCGCCGATCTTCCTGGCGCTGTTCCACACCCTCAACGGCATCGGCCAGGGTAAGTCCGTCGGACCGTTGAACGCCGAACTGGTCGAGCAGGCGGACGCAGCGACGATCTTCGGTGCTCAGCTGTCCGACGTCTTCATGCGCTCGTGGGGCTCGGGCGACTGGAACGCCATCATCCTGACCGCCGTGATGATCGTCCTCATGTCTGCGTCGCAGTTCGTGACCCAGAAGCAGCTGATGGCGAAGAACACGTCCTCGGCGACGATGGACTCGAACCCGTTCGCGCAGCAGCAGAAGCTGATGCTCTACATCCTGCCGATCATCTTCGCCGTCTCCGGCGTCAACTTCCCGATCGGTGTGCTCCTGTACTGGCTCACGACGAACGTGTGGTCCATGGGCCAGCAGTTCTTCGTCATCCGTCGCATGCCGAACCCCGGCTCCCTCGCGGAGAAGGAGCTGCAGGAGCGCAAGGCTCGCCGGGCTGCGCGCCGCGGCATCGTCCTGACGAAGGACGCCGACACCGAGGCCACGTCGCCCGAGCACACGACGCCCGCTCCTGCCCGTCGTCAGCGGCAGCAGCCCAAGCGCGGCGGTAGCCGTGAACAGCGGCGCCCGGGAGGCTCCCCCCGGTCGAGCCAGGGCCCGAACCGCTGACCTTCGGGTCAGCCCTGAACCAGCTCCACAGCCACACCAGCCAGGAGGACGTGTGAACGGCACGACGGACGCGGTCGAGTCGACCCCGGTGGAAGACACCGCGCCCACCGACGCGACGCGGACGGAAGAGCCCCGTCGCAAGGGATCGTCGAAGTCCCGGCTCGAGGAGGAGGGCGACATCGCCGCCGACTACCTCGAGGAACTGCTGGACATCGCCGACCTCGACGGTGACATCGACATCGACATCGAGAACGGTCGAGCCTCGGTCGCCATCGTGGCCGATGAGGCAGGTACGCCGGCGCTCGAGCGCCTCGTGGGCGCCGACGGCGAGGTCCTCGAAGCCCTGCAGGAGCTGACCCGGCTCGCCGTCCAGGCGCAGACCGGCGACCGCACGCGGCTCATGCTCGACGTGGCCGGACACCGGTCCACCAAGCGCAGCTCGCTGGTGCGTCTCGCCAACGAGGTCGTCGCCCGGGTGAAGTCGAGCGGTTCGGCCGAGCGACTCGACCCGATGCCGGCCTTCGAGCGCAAGGTCGTCCACGACGCCGTCGCAGCGGCCGGGCTCGTCAGCGAGTCCGAGGGCGAGGAGCCCCGTCGTCGCGTCGTGGTGTTGCCCACCGCGGTGGAGGCGGGAGACGGTCCACAGGCGACCGACGACTGACCGAGTCGGCCGCCCCCGGCCGATAGGGTGTCGGGGTGTCGGATGATGTGCCTGAGGGCGGTGGTGTTCCACGTGAAACACCACCGCCCTTCGTCGTTCCTGGGGACTCTGCGCAGGCCCCTGTCGAGGCGTCCCGGGTGTTCGGGGACCGAGCTGACCGCGCACAGGCCTACCGCGACCTGCTCGCGACGGCCGGCGTCGAGCGGGGCCTGATCGGCCCGCGAGAGGTGCCGCGGTTGTGGGACCGCCACCTGCTGAACTGCGCCTACCTCGGTGAGGTGATCGACGCAGAGGCGAGCGTCATCGACATCGGTTCCGGGGCAGGGTTGCCCGGGATCCCCCTGGCCTTGGCGCGACCCGACGTCCAGGTGCGGCTGGTCGAGCCGCTGGAACGTCGCTACACCTTCTTGCGCGAGGCCATCACCGAGCTCGGCTTGCGCGACCAGGTAGCCGTCGCCCGGGGACGAGCCGAAGACGTCCGGGGTGAGTTCTCCGCCTCTGTGGTGACCGCCCGCGCCGTGGCGCCGTTGTCGACGCTGTACGGCTGGGCCTTGCCCCTGGTGCAGACCGGTGGGCACCTCCTGGCCATCAAGGGCCGGAGCGCCTCCGACGAGATCGCTGCCGCAGCGGAGACACTTCTGCGGATGGGAATCGCCGACACCCCGGAGATCGTGCAGGTGGGCCCCGACGAGGAGTCTGGGACCACGGTGGTGCGGGTGCCTCGCGGGCACGGGCCGCTACGGGCCGCCGCGGCCGCCCCCCTCACTCCGAAGAAGCGCGCGCCGCGGGGTCGGCGCCGGTGAGCCACGAAGGGATCGCAGCGTGACGCAGCTCGGCTGGTTCGGGAGCCAGCAGTCCGCCACCGCCGACCAGGGGCAGCTCGGGTGGTTCCCGGTGCATCCGGTGGATGTTCCACGTGAAACATCCGAGCCGGTCACCGCCGAACCAGCCGCTCAGGAGCCTGCTGTCTCAACGGTCACGACCTCTGAGGTGGCCACCGAGTCCCCCGGGGCAACTGCTCTGGCCGCATCGACCGTCCCGGACGTTTCACGTGAAACTGACCAGGCAACGGTCCTCCTTTTCGCCGGAGAGGCCGGCGAGGGCGACGACGTTCCACGTGAAACCCTCGCACCCGTCGTGGAGCTGCGCGACGTTCCACGTGAAACCGACGCCGCACTCGAGCTTGGGACCCTCCCCGAGCTGGAGCCGGAACTGGTGGACGAGGCGCCGGCGGTGTCGCCTGTTCCACGTGAAACCCCGGTGGTCGAGCGGTTCCCGCTGCCCACGGAGACGCGCATCATGACGATCGCCAACCAGAAGGGCGGCGTGGGCAAGACCACGACCGCGGTGAACATGGCGTCGGCGTTGTCGGCAGCGGGCCTCAAGGTGCTCGTGCTCGACCTCGACCCGCAGGGCAACGCGTCCACCGCCCTCGGGATCGAGCACCACTCGGGGGTGCCCGGGACGTACGAGGTCCTCGTCGAGGGCAAGCCCCTGGCCGACGTGGTGCAGCAGTGCGCGGAGGCCCCCGACCTGTGGTGCGCGCCGGCAACGGTCGACCTGGCCGGCGCTGAGATCGAACTGGTGTCGATGGTGGCCCGGGAGTCTCGGCTGCAGCGAGCGGTCACCAAGTACCTCAAGGGCCTGGAGAAGGCCGGAGAGCGCCGCGTCGACTACGTCCTCATCGACTGCCCGCCGAGCCTCGGGCTGCTGACGATCAACGCGTTCGTGGCTGCTCCCGAGGTGCTCATCCCGATCCAGTGCGAGTACTACGCACTCGAGGGGCTGAGCCAATTGCTGGCCAACATCGAGCTCATCCAGGAGCACCTCAATCCCGACCTCGCGGTCACGACCATCCTGCTCACCATGTACGACGGCCGGACCCGGCTCGCCGCGCAGGTCGTGGAAGAGGTCCGTCACCACTTCGGTGACCAGGTGCTGCGGTCGCTGGTGCCGCGGTCGGTCCGCATCTCCGAGGCGCCGAGCCACGGGCAGACGGTGATGGCGTACGACCCGCTGTCCTCCGGGGCGTTGGCCTACCTCGAGGCAGCGCGCGAACTCGCCCAGCGTGGCGTGCACGAGGAACCGGCAGCTGCAGGGGATGCTGACGGCGGCTCACCGCCCCACGTGGCGGACCCCTGGGCGCGGTGGACAGACGGATTCGCGACGCGACGTGTCGCGTCGAAGGAGGGTGGAGCGTGAGCGACAAGCGGCGTGGACTGGGGCGTGGACTCGGTGCGCTCATCCCCAGCGGGGGAGCCGGTGCCGGGACCGCCACGGCGAACCGGAGCGGTTCGGCGACCACCGTCCCGCCGGCGATGCGTCCCGCCGCGCGCCCGGTGGACCTCTTCTTCGACCAGCGGACGGCCCCGGACCCCGAGCCTGAGCAGGTGGAGGAGCGCCTCGGCGACCTGGCGGTCGTGACGACGGAGGAGGAGGAATCCTCGTCGGCGCCGACCGAGCCGGCCGTCGAGCAGCTGTCGACGGACACCGTCGAGGTGGAGGCGGCTCCTGACGAGCCGGCACTGACCGACGGCCTGGTCGACGTCCCCGGAGCGCGCTTCGCGGAGATCGCAGTCACGGCCATCACGCCGAACCCGCGTCAGCCGCGCACCGTCTTCGACGAGGACGACCTCGCCGAGCTGGTCCACTCGATCCGGGAGATCGGTGTTCTGCAGCCGATCGTCGTGCGCTCCGTCGCGCCGGCCGAGGACGGCTCGCTGCGGTTCGAGCTCGTCATGGGCGAACGTCGCTGGCGCGCGGCCACCGAGGCCGGGCTCGAGGCGATCCCCGCCATCGTCCGCGACACCGCCGACGACGACCTGCTCCGGGACGCGCTGCTGGAGAACCTCCACCGCAGTCAGCTGAACCCGCTCGAGGAGGCCGCCGCCTACCAGCAGCTGCTCGACGACTTCGGGTGCACCCACGAGGAACTGGCCTCTCGGATCGGCCGGTCGCGGCCGCAGATCAGCAACACACTGCGGCTCATGAAGTTGCCCCCGCTGGTGCAGCGTCGAGTCGCCGCGGGCGTCATCAGCGCCGGGCACGCCCGCGCGTTGCTGTCGCTGGAGGACGGTGCCGCCATGGAGCGCCTGGCGCAGCGGGTCGTCGCCGAGGGGCTGTCGGTGCGCGCGGTCGAGGAGATCATCGCCGTCGGCGACGCCGACACCGCACCGCGCCGCCGCAATCCGACCCAGCCGCAGCCGGAGCTCGAGACCCGGGCGACGTTGCTGGCCGACCGGCTCGACACCCGGGTGAAGATCAGCATGGGTCGCACCCGGGGTCGGCTGACGGTCGACTTCGCCGGCATGGACGATCTCGACCGGATCCTGCGTCTGCTCGAACCTCGGGACTAGAGCGCGCTCTCGACGATCGCGCGGTGGACGGCGTCGAGTTCGAGCCCGGCCGCAGCCGCCGCCTGCGGCAGCAGCGACGTCTCGGTCATCCTGGGGGGCCGCGTTGGCCCCAGGAAGACCGGGTCACCGCCGTCGGTCACCATGAGGTCGACGGGGGACATGCGGCGCAGACCAAGCGCCTCGTGCGCCGCGCGGCCGAGGCGGAGAACTCGGTCGCCCCGGTCGTGCAACAGGCCGTGTAGTCGTAAGAACCGCCGTCGGCGACCACTTCGACGGCCGGCATCACGCGGACTGTGCCGTCGACCTCCACGACCGAGACGGCCACCTCGGTGCCGGGGACGAATTCCTGGATCAGCGCGGTGTCGCCGTCGGCGAAGGCGTCGACCACGGCGCGAGCCAGGTGCCGGGAGTCCCCGACGACCGCGACGCCGAGCGCGGAGCCTGCGCGGCTCGGCTTCACGACCAGCGGGAAGCCCGCCCAGCCCACCGCGGCGGCCAGCACCGGCTGTGCCCAGGTCCCGGAACGTCGTCTGCGGCAGCGCCGGCGAGGCGGGCACGCTGACCCCCGCGGCAGCCACCAGCGCCTGCGCGACGGGTTCGTCCCGCGCCAGGCGGCACGCGGCGGGACGGGCCCCGACGTCGGGCAGGCCGAGGACCTCCAGCACGCCACGCAGGGCACCGTCCTCCCCGATGGCCCCGTGCAGGACCGGCCAGACGACGTCCGGACGCTCCTGCTCCAGCCGAGGCAGCAGCGGCGCATCCGCGTCGAGGACGACGACGTCGCACCCGGCGGCTCGCAGCGCGTCGGCCACCCGGCGCCCCGAGCGCCCGGCGCGCGGCGGGGAGCCGGACGCCGGCGCACCGAACAGCCGCAAGGACTGCCCGCCGGCGCCGTCGGCGTAGAACCCGCCTCCGGGCACCTCCTCGCCCTGACCGGAGCCGTGCTGCCACGCGACGGCGCCCTTGTCGGCGACGAGCCGGGCGGAGATGTCGGCGACGGCCTCCAGCGGCAGGGCGGGCAGGTAGGGCAGGCCACCGGCCAGGGAGAGGACCTCGGGACGATTGGCCACGGCGAACAGGGCGCGGACCTCCGGGGCCGTCATCGACGAGGTCCGCGCGGCCGAGGAGGACATCCAGCGGTCCAGGCGGTTCCCGCCGGAGGCAGCGGCGGCACCGGCTCCGGCCGCGGCGGACGCGACGTGCGCGTCACCGTGACGGGAGAACGGCGGGTGCTGGCTCGTGGCGGCCTCCTGCGGCGCTGTGAGATCGTCACTCTGAGACGGAGCGAGTGGGACGAGCGGTTCGTCGCACACGACGAGACTGCCACCTAGGATGCGGGTGGTCGCCTCGATGCACGGGCAGCATCGAACGAGCAGGTCCGAACGCGAACGCGAGATGGGGGGCGCCCCGGTGGGTCGTCGGATGGCGCCGTTGACGCTCGACACGGTCGCCGACCTGCCCAAGCAGTCCCGCCAGTGCGTCTTCTGGGAGCTGGACGCCGCCGCCGCCGCACGCGTCGCCGAGGCGGGGTACCCGGACTTCGAGAAGGAAGCCTGGATCTCCACGGTGCTGCTGCAGTGGGGTCCGTGCGGCCGGCTCGTCTACGTCGACGACCAGCCCGTCGGCTTCGTGATGTACGCGCCCCCGCTGTACGTGCCGCAGCAGAGCACCTTCCCGACCTCGCCCGTCAGCGGCGACGCGGTGCTGCTCACCACCGGCTGGATCGAACCGGCGTTCCGGGGCGAGGGCCTGGCGCGGATGCTGCTGCAGGGGGCCGCGAAGGACCTCACGCAGCGCGGGGTCAAGGCCGTGGAGGCCTTCGGCGGCGGCCCGGCCGCCGCCGGAGGGGACGGCAACACCGACTCCGCCCACGACAGCAGCGACCCCTGCGTCCTGCCCGCGCACCTGCTGGAGTCGGTGGGGTTCACGATCGTCCGCCCGCACCACCGCTTCCCGCGGCTGCGGCTGGAGCTGAAGAACGCGCTGAGCTGGCGCGAGGACGTCGAAGCCGCCCTCGAACGGCTGCTCGGCAGCGTGCGTGTCCCCACCCTCACCGGGGTCGCCCCGGCATGACGAGGGGCCGGTACCCCGCGGGTACCGGCCCCTCCTCACGCCGGCATCAGCCGACGAAGTCCTCGAGCTCCTTCAGCAGCGCCGGCTTGGGCCGCGCGCCGATGATCGTCTTGACGACCTCACCACCGGAGTAGACGTTCAGCGTCGGGATCGAGGTCACGCCGTACTTGGCCGCGATGCGCGGGTTCTCGTCGGTGTTGACCTTGACGACGGTGATCTTGTCGCCGTGCTCGGCCGCGATCTCCTCGAGGATCGGGGCGACCTGGCGGCACGGTCCGCACCACGGCGCCCAGAAGTCGACCAGCACCGGCCCCTCGGCCTGCAGGACGTCGACGTCGAAGCTGTCGTCGGTGACGGGGGTGGTGGCACTCATCGTTGTCTCCTCGTTCTTCAGCGGATCTGCGGACGGGCGACCGTCTCGGCGGCGGCGACCGAGGGGTCGGTCTCCTCGCGCGGCGGGTTGGCGTCCTGGGCGACGTCACCCAGCGCGGCGAGGTACTTCTCGGCGTCGAGCGCGGCGGAGCAGCCCATCCCGGCGGCGGTGATGGCCTGCATGTACTCGTGGTCGACGACGTCGCCGGCGGCGAAGACACCGGGGATGTTGGTCCGGGTGCTGCGCCCCTCGACGAGGACGAAACCGTTCTCGTCCAGGTCGATCTGACCCTTCACGAGGTCGGTGCGCGGTTCGTGGCCGATCGCGATGAACAGGGCGGTCGCCGCGATCTCCCGCATCTCACCGGTCACGGTGTCCCGCAACGTGAGTCCCTCGACCTTGTTCTCGCCGGTGATGCCGACGACCTCGGAGTTCCAGGCGAAGGAGATCTTCGGGTTCTCCTCGGCGCGCTTGGCCATGATGCGCGAGGCGCGCAGCTCGTCGCGGCGGTGCACGATCGTCACCGAGCGGGCGAACCGGGTGAGGAACGTCGCCTCCTCGACCGCGGAGTCACCGCCGCCGACGACGACGATGTCCTGCTCGCGGAAGAAGAACCCGTCGCAGGTCGCGCACCAGCTGACGCCACGACCCGACAGCCGCTTCTCGTCCGGCAGACCCAGCTCCCGGTACGCCGACCCCAGCGCGAGGATCACCGCGTGGGCGCGGTACGTCTGCCCGCCGCCGGTGGTGACCTCCTTGACGTCGCCCTCGAGGCGGACGTCGACGACGTCGTCGGTGACGAGTTCGGCACCGAACCGCTCGGCCTGCGAGCGCATGTTGTCCATGAGGTCCGGGCCCATGATCCCCTCGGGGAACCCGGGGAAGTTCTCGACCTCGGTGGTGTTCATCAGCGCACCGCCGGCGGTGACGGACC
Organism: Kineococcus deserti; assembly: GCF_050871945.1. NCBI lineage: Bacteria > Bacillati > Actinomycetota > Actinomycetes > Kineosporiales > Kineosporiaceae > Kineococcus > Kineococcus deserti. The sequence goes on from NZ_JBJLSI010000005.1 coordinate 156,201, forward strand.
CCTCGAAGACCAGCGGCTGCAGTTCGGCGCGCGCCGCGTACAGGGCCGCGGTGTACCCGGCAGGACCCGAGCCCACCACGATGACGTTGCGGATCTCGTTGGCGTCGCTCACCTGTGCGGACCTGCTCCTTCGATCGGCGCCCGCCCCGGAACCGGGGCTCGTCGGCGTTGCTGACTGTCCGAACCGATCGTAGGGGCCTGCTGTTCCCGGCGCCGACCCCTCAGGAGGCGCCCGGCTCCGTCTCCGGCAACGGCACCGCGACGCGGCTGTAGGCCTCGTCGCCGGGGGTGCAGTCGAGGTCGACGACGACGACCTCGGCGCCCTCGTCGACCCGGTGCACCACCAGGGCGGCGGGTTCCTGGCGCCAGCTGGCGATGGTGACCGACAGCACCGAGTCCGGGTCGACGCCCAACTGCTTGGTGCACGCCAGGACCCGCTCGGCCGCGGGCCGCTGGGAGGGGTCGCTGGTGGCCGACTCCTCCGAGGAGGGCGCGTTCAGCAGCTTCCGTTCGCGGTCCCCGGACAGCCCGGACGTCGCGTCGGGCGCGGCGGCACCGGAGTCCTCCTCCAGCGTGTCCTCGGCCAGGTCCTGCACGGCGGCGGCGTCGGCGTAGTCCTTGCCGGACAGCAGCAGCTTCGCCGACGGCGGCACCTGCTCGGTGCTCGGAGCGGCCACCGGCGTGGACGCGGTGTGGTCCAGCGCCGCGAACACGGCTCCACCGCCCAGCACGGCCACCCCGGCCGCGGCGGCGACCAGCCGCGGCAGCCGGCGGCGACGGCGCGCGGCCAGCGAGGTCACCGGCGTCTGCTCCCGGGCCTGCTCGAGGGCCTGCTCCAGCCGGGCGACGACGTCCGCGGGCATCGGACCGACGTCGGCGCTGCCCCGCAGCAGGGCGCGCACGCGACGTTCCTGCGCGCTCAGCTCCTCGTCCTCGAAGTCACCCACCGTGACCGTGCCTCCTCACCGATGAACCGGAACTACGACGCGTCGACGTGCTCACCGGTTCCCCGTCTCACCGAGCAGTTCGGCCAGCGCCGCCCGACCCCGCGAGCAGCGTGACTTCACCGTGCCCACCGCGACTCCCAGGACCTGCGCCGCCTCGGCGACCGGGACGTCGTACATGTCGACCAGCACCAGCGCGGCCCGCTGGGCCTCGGGCAGCCGGGCCAGCGCGGCCGTGACGTCCAGCTGCGCCTCGACGTGCGGGGTGGCGTCCTCGACGACGACGGGCGCGGCACCGGTCCGCAGACCGTCCTCGCCCGTGCCGACCTCCTCCTCCAGCGGCCGGGTGGGGCGCACGGCCCGGCGCCGGGCCCGGTCCAGGCACGCGTTGACGACGATCCGGTGCAGCCAGGTGGTGACGGCCGACTCGCCACGGAACCGGTCCGCGGCCCGCAACGCCGACACCAGCGCGTCCTGCACGGCGTCGGCGGCCTCCTCGCGGTCGCCCGTCGTGCGCAGCGCCACCGCCCACAGCCGGTCGCGGTGCCGGCGCACGACCTCCCCGAAGGCCTCGGGATCGCCCGCGACGTGGGCGGCCACCAGTTCGGCGTCGGTGCGCGGGTCGACGGGGGTGCCGGGGCCCGCCCCGCTCACGGGACCGGGACCCCGGTCACGGCGATCTCGGCGACCGAGGCCCGGAAGACGCCCTCGGTCCTCGGCAGCTCGGTGAACCACACCACGAGGTAGCGGGCCCGCACGGGCTGGGCCGGCACGAGCGCCTGCTGACCGCCCGCGGCCGCCGTGGCGACGGGTGCCGACCCGTCGAGGGAGGGACCGGGCGCGGTCAGCAGGGACACCGCTCCGCCCTCGCCGCCGTCCGCCAGGTCGACGCGGGTCACGTCCACCTCGACGCCGAGGTCGAGGAGCAGGCCGATGCCGTCCTTCAGCCCGCCGAACGCGGCCGAGTTGTACCGCTGGCTCTCCCACACCGTCGCCGGGTCGCCGTCGAGCGCGCGCGGGGCCGTCTCGGAGGACTCCCCGTCGCCCTGCGGGTCCAGCGCCGAGATCGCAGCCACCGGCACGAGGACCGGGGTGGCGCTCGCGCTCTGCGTCGGGGTCGCCGTCGCCGTCGCCGTCGCCGTCGGGGACGGGGCGGCGGCGGTGGACGTCACGGTCGCGCTGGGGGTGGGCTCGGCCGTGCTGCGGGAGCCGCCGATCTGGCTGAGCTGCCACAGCGCCAGCACCAGGCCGACGACCACGACGGCCCCGACGAGCGTCAGGACGAACCGGGAGTCGTCACGGGCGGGCCGCGCGGTGGAGTGCGGCCGGGTGAAGGGGACCGGCGGCTCCTCCTCGGGTACGACCTCCTCGCGGTTCTTCAGCCGCCCCCGCACCTCCGCGGCCGCGGCCTCGCCGCGCATCCGGCGCAGGACGTCGTCCCAGGGCGCCATCGACCACGGCGCCAGCTGCAGGGCCAGTTCGGCCGGGTCGCGCGGACCGTCCTCGTGCGGACCGAACGTCACGGCGCACAAGGTGTCCAGGTCGTTGGGCACGTCGGGACGGATGTCCTTGGGCGGCAGCGGCCGCCCGTCCGCCGTGGGGGCCTCGGGCAGGGACCCGTGGGCGGTGAGCCCGTCCAGCTCGGGCCAGCGGGCCACGAGCCCGGCGTAGACCAGGGCGACCAGGCCCACGGCGTCGGCGCGGTTGGCCAGGGCGGCCGCGCGGGCCGCGGACACCGCCGGCGGGTCGGGGTCGAGGGCTGCCTCCACCCCCACGCCGCGGACGCGGACGATGCCGTCGGGTCCGAGGAAGACGTCGTCGGGGGTCAGCCGGGTGTGGTGCAGGCCGCGGCGGGCGGCGGAATCCAGGGCCGTGGCGACCTCGCCGACCAGCGCCCGCACGGCGGCCGGGCCGAGCGGACCGGTGCGCAGCAGGTCGGTCATCGAGCGTCCGACCACGGCCTCCTCCACGACGTAGACCGTCGCGGTGTCCGGGTCGGTCCCGGCGTCCAGGATGCGCGGGATGCGGGGGTCGCTGAGCATGGCCGCGCGCCGGGCGGAGTCGAGGAACTCCTCGGCCCGGGCGTCGCCGGCGTCCAGCGTCCGCACGCGCACCGGCCGGTCCAGCGTGAGGTCCCGTCCCAGGTAGTCCCGCGTCCCGAGCTCGGCGGCCACCGACAGCTCGCGGTCGAGGACGTAGCGGTCGGCCACGAGCTCCTCGCCCGTGCTGCGGCCTGCCCCGTCCAGAGCTACCCCCCAGTGCTCGTAGTCGATCCCGGCCCGTGGCCCGGTGGTCACCAGGAAGAGCCCACCACCCAGGGCCGCCGACCAGCGCGACGTTCCTGTCACGTACCCGCCCAACTCTAGGGGGGCGCACGCCCGACCCCGGTCCGGGCGCGCGGGCCGTCGGTCGCGGACCCACGATGGAACGATGACGCATTCGGTGCACACCTCCGGGCGCTGGTCGCGCGGTCTGCTGGGCGGCCTGGCCGCCGGGGCCGTGGGGACGGCCGTCCTCAACGCCGTGACGTACGCCGACATGGCCTGGCGCGGCCGGGACGCCAGCACGGTGCCCGAGGACACCGTCGAGGCGCTCGCGCAGCGCGTCGGGCTGTCCGTCGGCGGCTCGGGGACCGAGCGCGGCAACCGCCGCACCGCCCTGGGCGCGCTGTCCGGCACGGTCGCCGGGCTCGGCGTCGGTGCCCTCGTCGGGACGGCCCGCGCGGCGGGGCTCCGGCTGCCGGCGGGCGTCGGGGGCGCCGTGACCGGCGTCGCCGCGATGGCGGCCACCGACCTGCCCGCCCACGCCCTCGGCGTCACCGACCTGCGGACGTGGACGGCGCAGGACTGGGTGTCCGACGTCGTGCCGCACCTGGCGTTCGGGGTGGCGGCGCACTCGACGCTGCGGATGGTCGACCCGCCCGAGCCCGGGGGATCGACGGCCGTCGTCGACCGACCGGCGAAGGCCTCGGGCGGACTGGTGGCGCGCTCGGCGCTGCTCGGGGTCGCCGCGGGCGGCCGCAGCACGCTGGGGCTGGCCGGTCCGGCGCTGACCGGCGGCAACGCCGCCGCGAAGCTGGGGGCGGTGAGCGCGCTCGGGGCCGAGGTCGTGCTGGACAAGAACCCCAGCACCCCGAGCCGGCTGTCCGCGGCCGGGCTGCCGGCACGGCTGCTGGCCGGCGCCTCCGGGGCGGTGGTGCTGGCCCGGCGCGAGCACCAGCAGGTCGTCCTGCCGGTCCTGGCCGGGGTGGCCGGGGCGCTCGTGGGCTCGGCGGCCGGGGTCACCTGGCGGGCCTTCGCCGCCGAGCTGGCCCCCGACTGGCAGGGCGCCGTCGTCGAGGACGTCGCGAGCCTGACGCTGGCGGTCCTCGCCTCCCGCTGACCGTCCCTACGCCGCGCCGGGCCGGACGGCGCCGTACAGGCCGGGCATGGCCACGCCCGCCTCGCGCACGACGTCACCCGTGTGCGGGGCGTGCAGCACCTTGCCCTCACCGAGGTACAGCGCGACGTGGTGGATGGTCGACGGAGAGCTGCCGGAGGCGTAGAAGACCAGGTCACCGGGCTGCAGCTGGTCCAGCGGCACCCCGGGCAGGCCCGCGTACTGCTGCCGCGAGGTGCGGGGGATCGAGACGCCCGCCTGCCGGTAGGCCCACTGCGTCAGCCCGGAGCAGTCGAAGGTCGTCGGGCCCGTCGCGCCCCACACGTAGGACATGCCCTCACGGGTCCGGGCCGCGGCGATCGCGGCCTCGGCGGTGCTGGACGCCGTCGCCACCGCGTCCGCGACCCCGGTGGCTGCGGCCTGCTGGGCAGCGGCGGCCAGAGCGGCCTGGCGGGCCTGCTCCTCCTCGGCCGCCACGGCCTGCGCGACGGCGGCGTCGGCGCTCTCGAGCAGCCGCTGCTGCGCGGCCAGGGCCGCGGTGACCTGCTCCTGCGCGCTCTCCGCGGCGGCCTGGGCGGCGCTCCTGCCGGCCCGCACCTGCTGCAACCGGACCTCGGCGGCGCGCGCGTCGGCCTGGGCGGAGGCGGCCTGCGACACCGCGGCCGCGTCGTCGCGGAGGACGGAGGCGGCGATCCGCGCGCTGCTGGCGGCGTCCTCGACCTCGCCGAGGTCACCGGTGGCCAGGACCCCCAGCCCGGTGGGCAGGTCCGGCCCGGACATGTACAGCGAGCGGACGCGGCGGGTGGCCTCGGTGGTCGCGGTGCTGCTCGTGCCGGTGGCGGCGTCGAGGACGGACCGGGCGCGCACCTCCTCCGAGACGGCCTGCGCGGTCTCCTCGACGGCGGTGTCGTAGGCCTCGGTGGCGATGGAGGCCTGCAGGCGCAGGTCCTCGACCTGTGCGCGCAACGTGTCGGCCCGGGCCTGCAGGGCCCGGCTGCCGGGGACGGCGTGCGCGGCGGTGACGGGGGCGGCGAGCGTGAGCGCGAGGACCCCCGCCGACACGACCCGCTGGACCCTGTTCACGCGTTCGACGTCGTCACCGCGTGTGAAGACCTTGACCGGACCGGGGGCGTGATGACCCGGACGGCGCAGGCATCGGGGACCATCGAGGCGTGGCGACGCAGGACGAGCAGATCGAGGACTCCAAGTCATCCCTGGCGCGCTCCAGCGCGCTGATGGCGAGCGGGACGCTGGTCTCGCGGGTGCTGGGGTTCGCCCGCAGCGTCGTGCAGGGCGCCGCGATCGGCGGCACCGTCGAGGTCGGCGCGCAGGTCTTCGACGTGGCCAACAAGGCGCCGAACGTCTTCTACATGCTGCTGGCCGGCGGGGTCCTCAACGCCGTGCTGGTCCCGCAGATCGTGCGGGCCCTGAAGCAACCGGACGGCGGCAAGGAGTACGTCGACCGGCTCATCACCCTGGCGCTGATCATCATGGCCGGCGCCACCGTGGTCCTGACCCTCGCGGCCCCGGTCGTGGTCCGGATCTACGCCTCGACCTTCCCCCCGGACTGGCTGGCGCTGACCACGGCGCTGGCCTTCTGGTGCCTGCCGCAGGTGTTCTTCTACGGGCTGTACACGGTCCTGGGCCAGGTGCTCAACGCCAGGGGCAGCTTCGGGCCGTTCATGTGGGCGCCGGTGCTCAACAACGTCGTCGCCATCGCCGGCCTGGCCGTCTTCATGGTCGCCGTGCCCGGGGCGGCGACCATGAGCGCCGACGAGTGGCAGCCGTGGATGGTCGCGCTGCTCGCCGGTACCGCGACGCTGGGCATCGTCGCGCAGGCGCTCGTGCTGTTCTGGCCGCTGCGCCGGGCCGGGTTCCGCTACCGGCCCCGGCTGGGGTTCCGCGGCATCGGGCTGCGCAGCGCGGGCCGCGTCGCGGGGTGGACGTTCGCGGCCGTCGTCGTCGGTCAGCTCGTCTTCGCCTTCACGACCAACACCGCCACCCGGGCCGGGTCCGCCCTCGCCGACCAGGACGTCCACGGCGCCACCGGCGCCTCGTACACCTACGCCTACCTGCTGTTCATGCTGCCGCACTCGCTGGTGGCGGTCTCGCTCGTGACGGCCCTGTTCACCCGGCTCAGCTCGGCCGCGGCCAGCGGTGACACCGCGGCGGTGCGCCGCGACTTCTCCACCGGCGCCCGGACCGTCACCGTCGCCGGGGCGCTGGCGACCGCCGCGTTCGTCGCCCTCGGCCCGTGGATCGGCGCGGCGATGGTCCCCGGGGGCCGGCCCATCGGCCAGGTCCTCGTCGCGATGACCGTCGGCCTCGTCCCCTTCAGCGTGAACTACCTGGTCAGCCGCGTCTTCTACGCCTACGAGGACGCGCGCACGCCGTTCTGGGTCTCCCTCGTCAACGCCGTGATCACCGCCACCGGCAACCTCGTCTGCTGGTTCCTCGTCCCCGCGCAGTGGACCGTCGTGGGCATCGGCGTGACCATGAGCGTGGCCAACGTCGTCGCCTGCACGGTGGGCCTGGTGCTGCTGCGCCGTCACCTGAACGCCCTCGACGGGCGCGGCCTGGGCGGCTACCTCGTCCTGCGCACGGCCGTGCGGGTCGGGATCGTCGCCGTGGTCGCCGGTGGGCTGGCCTTCGCCGGGGCCCGGTTCGTCGGGCCGGTGGACCCCCAGGCGCTCAACCTCGCCGTGGTCCTGGTCGGCGGCGTGCTGGTGCTGGCCGTCTTCGTCGGGCTGTGCCGGCTCATGCGGGTGCGCGAGCTGGACGACCTGGTCGGGCCGCTACTGCGCCGGCTGCCCGGGCTCGGACGGCGCTGACCGCGGCTCGTCCCGCGGCGCGTCCTCCGGTGCGTCCGCGATCGGCGCGTGCTCGGCCTCGTCCACCCGCCGCCTGCCGCGCTTGAAGGCCCGGACCAGACCGACGACCAGCAACGCGGCCGCGCCGCCGCCGACGACGCCGCTGATCCAGTTCTCCACGTCGGCACGCACGTTGAGGTCCACCTCGACGGCCTCGCCGATGGGGCTGCCGGCCGGGGTGCGCAGCTGCGCCTCGACGACGACCGACCCGTTGGCCAGGGCCCGCACCGGGACCGCGACCCGCTGCTGGCTGCGGGCCGGCACCGTCTGCCGCGGCACCGCGTCCAGCTGCACGCGCGGCGAGCGGGGTCTGAGGACGAGGTCCACCTGCACGGGCACGTCGAGCTCGTTGACGACCGTGATGGGCAGTTCGCTGCGCTCGGCGGCCAGGTTGCGGACGCTGCCGCCGGCGATGGCCACACCCCCGGTCAGGGTCTGCACGGCCGCCTGCAGCGCGTCGCGGGCCGCGGGCAGCTCCGCGACGTGCCCGCGCCAGGACGCCCCCAGCAGCAGGAGGGCGGCTCGTTGCCGGGACAGCGGTCCCGCTGCGGGCTGGTCGCTCACCAGGGCGGTGGCGAAGTCGTCGACGTCGCCCAGCACGTCGTGCACGGCGGTGACGTGCGAGCCCGGCAGCGTGGCCCGGGCCGAGGCCGTGGGGATCTGGGGATCCGACCGGTCGACCGCGGGAGCCGGGGTCGACCTCAGCGTCGACAACGACTGCCAGGCCGCCCAGCCCGACGCCTCGAGGTCGGTGATCAGCCCCGCGAGCACGTCGGCGGCGGGGGCGAAGCTGCGCGGGGCGACGAGCAGCTGCCCGCGGGCGTCGCTGGGACGCTGCAGCGTCGTCGTCGCGGCCTCGGCGACCAGCCGTTGCCGGACCAGCACGACCTCCTCCGGGTCGGCGAGGTCGGCCAGCACCGAGGACATCGTCCGGTCGGCGACCAGCGCCTCCACGGAGGTGTCGAGCAGGTCGATCCCCGCGCGGGCCACCGGCGTGTAGGTCAGGTCGGCGTCGGGGGCCAGGCAGGCGTCGTCGAGCACGACCGTGGTGGCGCCGTTCTGCACGCAGAAGGCCAGCAGGTCGTCGTCGGCGGCCTGGTCGGCCGGCCAGGCCACGTCCCGGCGGAGGGCCGCGCCGGCCTCGGCGAGCTGGTCGAACGCCCCGTCGGCCGCGGCGGTGGCCCGGACCAGCAGGTCGGTGCCCACGCCGGTGCGGTCCAGCGCGGCCAGGTCCGGGTCGCCGAACGGCAGCCCCAGGACGTCCCGGCCCGCCGCGGCCACCCGCAGGTCGTCGAGCCAGCCGACCAGCGCACGGCTCTGCTCGTCGGTGGGCTGCGGCGTGCTCGAGGCCGTCGGGTCCGGCGACAGCGCCGGCGCCGGGGCCTGCGTGGCGGCGCGCACCTGCTCCCCGGTGGTGATCAGGGCGGGGTCCAGCGCCCAGGCCACCCGCGGGTCGGCCCCGCCGGCCAGCAGCGGGCCGAGCCGGTCGGCGACGGCGCTCGCCAGCCCGCCGGCCGTGCCGTCCCGCCCGGCCACCAGCGGCAGCAGCAGGGTCAGCGGGGTCGGGGCGACCGCGGTGGGCGCGGAGACCAGGAAGGTGCGGGCGATGCCGACGCGGCCGTCGTCGTCGGAGACCTCCACGGCCGCGAGGTGGGCACCGATCCCACTGCCCAGCGAGCTCGCCGGCAGCGTCAGCTCGACCTCGGCGCGGCTGCCGGGAGCCAGCTCGCCGGTGCCGACGACGACGTCGTCGGAGCTGGCCGAGGACCGGGTGATGGACGTGCGCTCGGTGGCCCGGGCCCACTCGTCCAGCGCCGAGCGCGTCGCCGAGGCCGACCGCTGCGCGACCAGCCGGGCGCTCACCCCGGTGAGGGTCTCGTCGCCGCGGTGCTCGACGCGGGCGCGCACGACGATCGTCGAGCGGGCCGGGTCGTCGGCCGCGTAGGCCGTCGGGGTGACCTCCAGCAGCACGACCCGCAACGGCAGCGACGTCCCGGTCGGCGTCGGGCTGGGGGAGGGCGTCGTCCGGGCGGCCGCCGCGCCGGCGCCGGCGAGCACGGTTCCCGACGCGGCCAGACCCGCCAGGAGCCCCCGTCGCGTGAGGCCCTGGGGTGTCACGCCAGTTCGCCCAGCCGCAACGTCGCGGCCACCGCGGCCCGGCGCTCGGTGGGGATGGCCAGCCGTTCGGCGCGCGCGCCCAACGGCACCCACTCGACGTCGATCGCCTCGGCGTCGGGATCGTTCTCCACGGTCAGCGTGCCGCCGACCGCCTTGAGCAGGAACAGGTGCACGACCTTGTGGATGCGCCGGCCGTCGGCGGAGAACCAGTAGTCGATGCTGCCGAGGTCCTCCACCACCTCGCCGCGGATCCCGGTCTCCTCCTCGATCTCGCGCACGGCGGCCTCCTCGAGGGTCTCCTCGCCCTCCACGTGGCCCTTGGGCAGGCACCACTCGGCCCGGCCGGCGCGGTTGAGGCGGCAGATGACCGCCACCCGGGGCATCCCGGTCGAGAGGTCGACGACGAGCCCACCGGAGGAGGTCTCCTGCACGGTGGGCAGCCGGCGGCGCGGCTCCCGGGCAGGCTTGACCATCGGCTCACTGTAGCCAGCACCGGTGCCCTTCCCCTGCACGTGACGGCCTCGTGACGTGGCAGGCTTGGACCCCGTGCCGCACGACCCGAGTCCCCTCGCCACGCCCCAGCAGCCCGAGACCGCCCTCGAGCGCGCCAAGGACGAGGCCCGGGACCGCGCGATCGCGGCCCTGCAGCCCGTCATGCCGCTGCTGGTGGACCTCGGCCGGGTCTTCCAGGAGGCCGGTTTCGAGCTGTCCCTCGTGGGGGGTCCCGTCCGTGACGCGTTCCTGGGCCGGCGCTCGAACGACCTGGACTTCACGACCGACGCCCGCCCCGACGACACCGTGGAGCTGCTGAAGGCGTGGGGCGACGCGTACTGGGAGATCGGCCGTGACTTCGGGACGATCGGCGCGCGCAAGAAGAACCTGGTCGTCGAGGTCACCACGTACCGCTCCGAGAGCTACGACGCCGACTCCCGCAAACCCGAGGTCTCCTACGGCGACGACCTCGTGGGCGACCTGTCCCGGCGCGACTTCACCGTCAACGCCATGGCGATGCGGCTGCCCTCGCTCGACTTCGCCGACCCGCACGACGGGCTGACCGACCTCGCCGCCGGAGTCCTGCGCACCCCGGGCACCGCCGAGCAGTCGTTCTCCGACGACCCGCTGCGGATGATGCGCGCGGCCCGCTTCGCCGCCCAGCTGCAGCTGCGGGTCGCCCCGGAGATCACCACGGCCATGACGGCGATGGCCGACCGGATCGCGATCGTCTCGGCCGAACGCGTGCGCACCGAGCTGGAGAAGCTCGTCGTGGCGGCCGACCCGGTGGCCGGGCTGCGGATCCTCGTCGACACCGGGCTGGCCCGGCACGTCCTGCCCGAGCTGCCGGCGCTGCAGCTGGAGATCGACGAGCACCACCGGCACAAGGACGTCTACGAGCACTCGCTGACGGTCCTGGAGCAGGCCATCGACCTGGAGGAGGAGGGCCCGGACCTGCTGCTGCGGCTGGCGGCGCTGCTGCACGACATCGGCAAGCCCCGCACCCGCCGGTTCGAGGACGGCGGCGGCGTGAGCTTCCACCACCACGAGGTCGTCGGCGCGAAGATGGTGACCAAGCGGTTGCGGGCGCTGCGCTTCGACAACGACACGATCAAGGCCGTGGCCCGGCTCACCGAGCTGCACCTGCGCTTCCACGGCTACGGCGACGGGGAGTGGACCGACTCGGCCGTGCGCCGCTACGTCACCGACGCCGGCCCGCTGCTGCCGCGGCTGCACAAGCTGACCCGCAGCGACTGCACGACCCGCAACGCGCGCAAGGCCAAGCGGCTCTCGGACGCCTACGACGACCTCGAGGCGCGCATCGCGCGGCTGCGCGAGCAGGAGGAGCTCGACGCCGTCCGCCCCGACCTGGACGGCAACCAGATCATGTCGCTGCTGGGGATCGGGCCCTCGCGCGTGGTGGGCCGGGCCTACCAGTTCCTGCTGGGGCTGCGGCTGGACCGTGGGCCGCTGGGGGCCGCGGAGGCCGAGCGGGAGCTGCGGGCGTGGTGGGCACAGCAGCCGGAGTCGCAGCCGGAGTCGCAGCCGGAGTCGCCGCAGGGCTGACCGCCGGGAGCGGGTGCGGGTGGACACCGCCCGTGGTCTGCTACCGGGAGGTCCAGCTGCGGGCCGTTCGCCGTCCGACCGAGGAGCGTCGACGCCGCCCGTGGACATCGCCGAGAGCTTCCGTGCCGCCTGGGTCTTCGAGGCCGGCTGGCACGGCGACGAGCTGCTGCCCACCGCGCTGGCCCGGGCCGCCGCCCGGGTGCTGGCGGTGGACGCCGCCGGCCTCAGCCTCATGGAGGACGCGCACCGCGTCCCGGTGGGGGCCAGCTCCGCCGAGGCCGCCGAGGCCGAGCGCTGGCAGTTCACCCTCGGTGAGGGACCCTGCTTCGCCTCCGTCCAGGACAGCGAGGTCGTCGTGGCGGACGACCCGACCCTGCACCGGCGGTGGGAGGCCCTGCGGGAGCAGCTGCACCGCACCAGCCCGTTCCGCTGCGTCGTGGCTGTCCCCCTCGTCGTCCGCGACCGCCCGATCGGTGCCCTCGACCTGTACTTCACCGGTCCCGCGCCCGGTGCCGGGTTCGACCCGGCCGCGGCCCAGGCGGTGGCCGCCCTCATCACGGCCTCGCTGCTGGGCGCCGAGCGGGGCGCCTGGGAGGACGGGCGCGAGCCGGAGTGGATCAGCACGGGGAGCGCGCGGCGACGGCACGACGTGTGGATCGCCCTCGGGATGGTCAACACCGCCCTGAGCCTGAGCACCCCCGACTCCCTGGCGCTGCTGCGCGCCCGGGCCTACGCCAACGAGCAGACCGTCGACGACCTCGCCGCCGACATCGTCTCGGGCCGCCTGCCGGCCCAGTCCCTGCCGGCACCGGAGGACGCCGACCTCGCCGCGGCCAGCTTGTTCGGCTCGTTCCTGCGACGGACGCACCTGAGCCGGCCCAGCGACCTGCCCGACATCGTCGTCGAGGAGGCGTGGCGCGGTCTGGGGGCCACCGAGGTGGTCATGTCGCTGGTCAACCACGAGTTCACGGCCCTCGTGCCGGTCCCCACCCGGCGCTCGCCGTCCCGGCCGCCGCAGCCGCTGGACGGGTCCATGGCCGGGCGGGCGTTCACCACCACCACCAGCGTCTTCGCCGACGCCGAGCCGGTGGCGCACCAGTCCATGCGGCGGATGTGGGTCCCGGTGCTCGACGGCACCGACCGGCTGGGCGTGCTGGAGATGACCCTGCCCGCTCCGAACGGTTTCCTCGATGCCGACCGCGTGGCCGTGTGCGAGCGGTACGCCCACCTCGTGGCGCAGACGGTGGTGTCGAAGTCGATGTACAGCGACCTCTTCGACCAGGTCCAGCGCACCCGGACGCCGTCGGTGGGCAGCCAGCTCATGCGGGCGATGCTGCCCCCGCTGGTGTACGCCACCGACGGCCTGGTGATCTCGGCGATGCTGGAGCCGGCGTACGACAACGGCGGCGACGCGTTCGACTACGCCGACAACGGCGACACCCTGCACCTGGCGATCTTCGACGGCATGGGGCACGGGCTGGCGGCCTCGACCGTCACCGCGGTGGCGCTGGCCGCCTACCGTCACGCCCGTTCGACCGGACTGGACCTGCCGGCCACCTACGCGGCCATGGACCGGGCGGTCCTGGACATGTTCTCCGGGGAGCGGCACGTCACCGCGGTCGTGGCCGAGCTGGACACGTCCACCGGACGGTTGTCCTGGGTGAGCGCCGGCCACCCTCCGCCCCTGCTGGTGCGGGACGCGAAGGTGGTCAAGGCGCTGACCGCGCCCGCGTCCTTCCCGCTGGGCTGGGACGTCGAGGGCGTGGGCACGGTGACCACCGAGGCCCTCGAGCCGGGGGACGCCGTGCTGCTCTACACCGACGGTCTCATCGAGACCCGGCTGCCGGAGCGCCCCCTGCTGGGGGTGGAGGGCCTGGCCCGGTTCCTCGAGAACGAGTCGGCCGCCGGCCGCCCGGCGCCCGAGACGCTGCGGCGCATGCGCCGCGCGGTCCTCGAGCACCAGGACGGCGTGCTGCAGGACGACGCCACCGCCCTGCTGGTCGAGTGGCGCCGCGGCACCGAGGAGCTGCTGCTGCCCGAGACGGTGCGCTGAGCGCCGGTCAGTCCCGCGACTGCCGCGCCAGCTCGGTGAGCACGCTGCGCTCGAGCGCGACGGCCGCGTCCTCCTCGAGTTCGACGAACCGGACGACGGCCTCGCCGGAGGCCTCGTCGATGCGCAGGACCTCGCCGCGGGCGTGGACCTCCAGGCCGTCCCCGAGCTCGAGGGCGATCTCGACGTCGGCGTGCTCGGGCACGTCGGTGGCGCCTTCGACGCGCATGCCGTCGCGGGAGTAGTCGACGGTGCGCAGGTCGGCGACGCCCTCGGGAGTCGTGAGGTGCACCGGCAGGGAGCCGGGGACGCGGACGGCGGCGCGGCGGGTCTCCGAGGCCAGCAGCATGACCCCCGTGAGGGCCAGTTCGTCGTCGCGGTGGGCCTGGGCGACGGCCTGGAAGACGGCGTGCGGGGTGACCTCGTCGCCGTCACCGGCGTCGGTGCTGACCCACACGCGCTGCCCGTCGAGCTCCTCGACGACCTGGGGGGTGGCCGCGACGTGGCTGGTCACCACGAGTCCGGCCGCGCCGGCCGTCCAGGACCGCACGGTCCCGGTGTGCCAGGCCGTGCCGTGGCCGTTCGTGGTGGGCATGAGCGTCACCGTGGTGTCGACCGCGGGACCTTCGGTCATGAGCAGGCCGCCCTGCGCGCCGTCCATCAGTTTCCCCCTGTACGTGCAATTGTGTGATCGCCTGAACACGCTACGTCACATCTTGGGGCGTCTCCAGGCGAACGGTGCAGGTCGTGCGGTCCTCACGACCACGCGCAGTCACATCCGTCACTCGGTGCGCAGGGGCCCCACGTCCGGTGGTGGCGGAGGGTTCTCCTCCACGCCGCCCGCAGCAACTCCTCCAGGTGGTCGCTGGTCGACCGCGCCAGGTCGACCGCGGTGACGCCCCCGGTGCGCACCTCGACCCCGGTGGCCGAGATCCGGGCGATCCACGGACCGCCCACCCGCCGGTACTCCAGCCACCCCTCCTCCTGCAGTTCGACGACCTCCGGCAGGGTGAGGGCCAGGGCCCGCAGGTCCGGCCGGGCCGGGGAGGAGGCAGGGCCCTCGACGACGAGCTCGTAGCCGGCCGGGGTCTGCAGGCGCAGGGTCCAGTCCCCGGAGGGCTGCCGCTGCGGTTCCTCGTGCACGACCACCCCGGCGGCCAGGGCGGCGGCCAGCACCCCGGGCACGTCGTCCACCTCGAACTGCCAGGACAGACCCGGCGGCGGCACGGTCACGTCCGCGTCCACCCGGCGCAGGCCGAAGAGCGCCCGGTCCCGTTCGAGGGCGACGAAGTCGTCGTCGCGGTGTTGCACGTGGAACGTCAGCCTCTCGTAGAACGCCGTCTCGGCGTCCAGGTCGTGCACCGGCAGGACTGGGAGCGCGCGCAGGAACTCCATCGGGTTAGCGTCCTCCTGTGTTGTCCGTCCCCGCTCTGATCTCCGGACGTCGTCGGCAGGGCTCCACCGCCGATCCGGTGGTCCGCGCCTACCTCAACGAGCAGCTCGCCGCCGCGACGGGCCTGGGTGAGCAGCTGCGCCGGGCTGCGAGCCTGGAGGTGCTGGTCGCCGAGCGGACGACGCTGCTGCGCGTGCGGCGGGAGGTCGCCGCGGACCGGGCCGCGCTGCGGGCGGCGATGCGCCGGCTGGGCGCGAACACCGACTGGGCCGTCGTCGGCGTCAGCTGGCTGTCGGCGTACGCCAGCCGGGTCACCCCGCTGCTGCACCGGCTGCCCGTGGTGGACCGCGTCGCCGGGGCCCTGCCCGCGGCCCACCCGAACCGGGAGGCGGTCGTGGAGGCGTTGCTCGTGCTGGAGGACGTCCTCGGCGGCCTGCACCGGCGGGCCGTGGCCGCCCGGCTCCTGGGCGAGCTCGTCGCGCGCGAAGCCGCCCAGGGCCACGGCGAGTGGACGAGCGGGGTGCGGAGCCTGGCCGACCGCGCCCAGGTCCAGCTGGAGGACGTCGAGGCCGCGCACCGCCGCTGCGCCCGGCCGCTGCTGGAGCGTTAGTCCCGCGCCTTCGCGGTCCTGCGGTCGTTGGCCTTGCGGATGGCCTCGACGAGCTCGGCCTTGGTCATCGACGACCGCCCGTGGACGTCGAGGTCCCGGGCGATCTCCATCAGGTGCTCCTTGGTGGCGTGCTCGTCGACGCCGCCGGAGGAGCGGCGGTCGGTGTCGGCGCCGCCCTCGGACTGCGGGTCCGACGGGCCCTTCCGGCCGCCCTCCTTGGGCTGCCAGTGGTCGCCCACCTTCTCGTGGGTGTGCTTGACCGCTCCCCAGGCGACGCGGTTGGCGCGCTGCTCGTCGCCGTCGTAGGTCTCGGCGGCGGAGTCGTGGGCCTTGGCGAACGTCTCCTTGGCCTTCTGGTCCGACCGCTGCAACGTGCTGGGCAGCTCGTCCTCGATCGGCTTGCCGGACTTGGTGGTCTTGGGCATCGGGCGCTCCTCTCGACGCCCTCGACGCTAGGCCCGTCCGGCCGGTGCCACATCCCGGGAACCCCGCAGCGAGCGCCACACCACGAGCGCCGCGACCGCGGTCAGCAGCATCCCGGCGACGGCGGTGGCGTCCAGCCCGCGGGTGAAGGCCTCGCGCGCCGAGGCGAGCAGTTCCTGCCCGTCGGGTCGCGCCGCCGAGACCTCGACGGCGGCCCCCAGCGTCTCGCGGGCGGCCTCGGCGCCGGCGGGCACCTGGACCTGGTGGCGGTAGACGGCGTTGAGGACGCTGCCCAGCACCGTCGTGCCGAGCACCGCCCCGACCTCGTAGGCCGTCTCGGAGATGGCCGACGCGGCGCCGGCGCGGTGCGCGGGGGCGGCCGACAGGATGGCGTCGTTCGTCAGGGTCTCGGCCAGCCCGGCGCCCATCGACAGCACGACGAAGGCGATCGCGAGCTGCAGCGCGGCCCCGTCGGCCTCGCCCGAGCCCAGGAAGGCCATGACGGTGTACCCCGCGGTCCCCAGCAGCAGACCGGTCGGGATGAGCACGCCGAGGCGGACGGTGCGGGCCAGCCGTGCGGCGAGCAGGCCCGCGCCGAAGGTCACCACGGCCCCGGGCAGCAGGAGCAGCCCGGCCGTCAGCGGGCGCAGGCCCAGGACCAGCTGCAGGTACTGCGAGACGGCGAACAGCATCCCCGTCATCCCGCAGATGCTCATGAGGTTGGCCAGCACCGAGGAGCGGAACACCGGCAGCCGGAACAGGTCGACGTCGAGCAGCGGGTGCGCCAACTGCAGCTGCCGCCGGACGAACACGACCCCGAGCACCACGCCGGCGGCGAAGACGGCGACGGCGGTGGTCGCGACGCCGTGCTCGGCGAGGGCCTTGATGCCGTAGACCAGTCCCGTCAGCGCCAGGATCGAGACCGCGACGCTGACCAGGTCGAGCTTGCCCTGCGGTTCGGCGGAGCGGTGCTCGCGCACCACGACCGGGGCCAGCACCAGCAGCGCCACCATGAACGGCACGTTGAGCAGGAAGACCGAACCCCACCGGAAGTGCTCGAGCAGCCACCCACCGACGATCGGCCCGAGCGCGCCCCCGGCGGCGAACCCGCCGGCCCACACCGCGAACGCCGTCCGGCGCTGCTCGCGGTCGGTGAAGGTGCTGCGCAGCAACGACAACGTCGACGGCATGAGGGTCGCGCCGAAGACGCCGAGGGCCACCCGCGCGGCGATGAGGGCCGTCGCCGAGTCGGCGAAGGCGGCGAGGAAGGACACGACGCCGAACCCGGCCGCGCCGAGGAGCAGCAGCTTGCGCGCGCCGTACCGGTCGCCCAGCGTGCCCATGGTCACCAGCAGCCCGGCGATGGCCAGGGAGTAGCCGTCGACGATCCACAGCAGCTGGGTCCCGGTGGGGGAGACGGCCTCGCTGATCGCCGGCAGCGCGAAGCTCAGCACGGTCATGTCGATGGAGATCAGCAGGACCGGCAGCACGAGCACGGCCAGGGCCGCCCACTGGCGGCGGGTCGGGCGGGTGGTGGCGGGCTGCTGTGCGGACAGCGTCATGGTCTCGTTCCTCGTCGAGGGCCCGGGACGGCCCAGCAGTGACTCCCGACAACTGTACCGTCCGGACGGTACAGTTGGCGAGTGGTTAGCCTTCCGCGGTGACCCGAGACCCCGCCGCGACGCGTGACCGCCTCGTCGACGCCTTCGCCGGCCTCGTCGTCAGCACGGGCGCGCGCTCGGCGACCCTGGAAGCCGTCGCCGCCCGGGCCGGGGTGTCCAAGGGCGGGCTGCTCTACCACTTCGCCTCCAAGGAGCTGCTCGTCGAGGGCCTGCTGCAGCGGCTGGACGCCCTGGCCACCGAGGACCTCGAGCAGATGCGCACGGCCCCGGAGGGTCCCGCGGAGTACTACGTGCGGACGTCGGCGACCGAGGCGTTCGCGCCGTCCGGCTCGGCCCTGGACCTGCTGTCGACCTCCCTCATCGCCACCCTGCGGCTGGCCCAGGAGGGCGATCCGCGGGCGGCGGCGGCCTACGCGGCCGTCAACGACTCCTGGCGCGGTCTCATCGAGGTCCAGCTCGGCGGGGACCGGTCGCTGGCCCGCATCGTCCAGCTCATCGGCGACGGGTTGTGGGGGTCGGCGTCGATGGGCTTCCCGGTGAACGACCTGGACGAGATCCTCGCCCAGGTCCGTGCGCTGGTGGGCGGCTCGGGGCCCGGCTCCCGCACCGCCGCACCGGGCTGAGCCACCCGATCGGCCTCTCGCGCGGCCCCGGCGCGACGCCGACACCTCCTGGAGCAGGTCCACGAGGACGCTCCGGGAAGGGGGTGGGCGGTGACGCTGGAACAGTCGGTGCCGGCGACGGTCCGGTCGCTCGACGGCTTCCCCGAGGCCACCTGGTCCGTCGCCGCCGACGGCCTGCTCGTCGGCTGGAACCGCGCCGCCGAGCACCTCTTCGGCCGCCTGTCCGCGGACGTGGTGGGCCGACGGCTGCCGGAGGTCCTCGGCGCCGTCCCGGCGGCGGGTCCCGTCGAGCTGCCCGGCGCCTCCGGCCGGCCGGTGCGCGGCTCGGTCGTGTCGTGGGACGAGGCTGGCGTGCGGCACTGCACGCTGCGGACGGCTCCGACCGGTGCGGCCGGGGAGAGCGCCGTCGTGGGCCGGCGACTGCTGGAGGGCCTGCTCGAGCACGTCAGCGACGCGATCGTCACGATCGACGCGGACGGGGTCGTGCTCTGGCTCAACCGGGGCGCCGAGACGATGTACGGCGTCCGGGCCGTCGACCTGGTCGGCCGTCACGTCAGTGGCCTCACGCGGTTCGACGACGCCGAGGGCTACCTGTCCGCCATGCGGGCCACGCTCGAGGCGGGTGAGGTGTGGGGCGGTGTCGAGGTCGAGGTGACCACCCACGCCGGCCGCTCGGTCCACGTCGACAGCGCCGCCACCGCGCTGCGCGACGCGCGCGGCGGCTACGTGGGCGCCGTCCTCGTCAGCCGGGACGTCAGACCCGTCCGCGAGCTCGAGCAGTCGCTGCGAGCGGCCACGCGTGCGTTGCGCGACCGCGCCGCGCAGGCGGCCAAGGCCACCCACCGCGACGCCCTCACCGGCGTCGCGGCCCGCAGCCTGCTGCAGGAACGGCTGGCCGCGGCGCTGACGGCGTCCGCCGACACCGAGGAACCGGTGTGCGTCCTGGCCGCCGACCTCGACGGTTTCCGCGCCGTCAACGACTCCTACGGCCTGCCGACCGGGGACGCCGTGCTCATCGCCTTCGCCGCGCACCTGCGCTCGGCGCTGCCGCCGGGCGCCACCGCCGGCCGCCTCGGTGCCGACGAGTTCGCCGTGGTCCTGCCGGGCGCCGGCGAGCAGGAGGCGCACCGCATCGCCCGGCTCCTGCGGGGCTGGACCCCGCCGAGCCCGCTGCCCACGCGGGGGCGACGCGCCGCCGACCCCGACGTCGGCGTCACCGTCGCGGTGGTGCGGGCGACGGCGCAGGAGTGCCGCTCGCCGTTCGACACGGGCGTGCGCTCGGTGCTGCGGCGCGCCGAGGACGCCCTCACCGAGGGCAAGCGCTCCTAGCGCGCACCCGGCGCCGACTGCTGGACGAGTTCGGCGCGCGCCTCGTCCGCGGCCACCAGTTCGGCGTAGCGGCCCCCGGCGGCCAGCAGGTCGTCGTGGGTTCCGCGTTCGACGATCCGGCCGTGGTCCAGGACCACGATCTGGTCGGCGCCGCGGACGGTCGAGAGCCGGTGGGCGATGGTGATGGTGGTGCGGCCGCTGGACAGTTCGGCCAGCGCCCCGGCCATCGCCCGCTCGGTGCGGGTGTCCAGCGCCGAGGTGGCCTCGTCCAGCAGCAGCACGGGCGGGTTGCGCAGCACGGTGCGCGCGAGCGCGATCCGCTGCTTCTCGCCGCCGGAGAACCGGTACCCGCGTTCGCCGACGACGGTGTCGTACCCCTGGGGCAGGGCGCTCAGCGCGTCGTCGATCTGCGCGATGCGCGCGGCCCGGCGGATCTCCTCGTCGGTGGCGTCGGGTTCGGCGAACCGCAGGTTCTCGGCCACCGAGGCGTGCAGCAGGAACGTCTCCTGGGTGACGACGCCGACGGCGTCGGACAGCGACCGGGCCGTGACGTCCCGCACGTCGACGCCGTCGAGGAGCACCGCCCCGGAGTCGACGTCGTACAACCGGGCCAGCAGGTACCCCAGCGTCGTCTTGCCCGACCCCGTCGCGCCGACGACGGCCAGCGAGGTGCCCGCGGGGACGTCCAGGTCGACGCCGGCCAGGGTGGGTTCGTCCGCGCCGGGGTAGGAGAACGACACGTCGCGGAACTGCACGTGGCCGCGGACGGCGGGCAGTTCCACGGCGCCGGGCTTCTCGGCGACCTCGACGGGGGTGTCGAGGTACTCGAAGACCCGGGCGAACAGCGCCATCGAGGCGTGCAACCGCACGACGATGCGCAGCAGCGCCCCCAGCGGCCGGAACAGCTGCCCCTGCAGGGTGACCAGCGCGACGAGGGTGCCGATGCTCAGGGCCGTGCCCGTGCCCCGGATCCAGCCGCCCAGCAGGTACGTCAGCGCCGGGACGGCGGCCATCGTCAGCGTGATGAGCGACCACTGCCAGCGGCCGGCCATCTCCGAGCCCACCTCCAGCCGCGCGACGTCGTCGGACTGGGCGGTGAAGCGGTCGACGACCTCGGGGGTGCGGCCGGTGGTGCGGGTCAGCAGGATCCCCGAGATCGACAGGGTCTCCTCCACGGTGGCCGACATCTCGGCCAGCTGCCGCTGCCGCTGGGCCGTGATGCGCCGCCGCAGCCGGCCGACCCGGCGGTTCAGCCACACGGAGAACGGCAGCACGCAGAACGAGAACACCGCCAGCCGCCAGTCCAGCGCGAGCATCGCCACGACCGTGACGACGACGGTGGCGAGGTTCTGCACGAGCTCGGCGCCCGTGCTGGTGACGACGGTCTGCATGGCGCCGACGTCGTTGGCGATGCGGGACTGCACCTCCCCGGTGCGGGTCCGGGCGAAGAACCCCAGCGACATGCGCTGCAGGTGCCGGTAGAGCGAGACGCGCAGGCCGTGCATGACGGACTGCCCCACGCGGGTGGTCAGCAGGCCCTGGACGACGTCGAGCGCGGTGCTGACCGCGACGATCCCGACGAGCCCGGCCGCCAGCCACGCCAGCAGGCGCAGGTCGCCGTCCGGCAGGGCGGTGTCGACGACCTCGCGGATGAGGAAGGGGGAGGCCACCCCGGCGAGCGCCGAGGCGACGATGAGCAGACCCACCACGGCGAGGGTCCGCACGTGCGGCCGGAACAGCCGCAGGACACGGGAGAGCTCCGCCTCCCGGGCGGGAGCGTGGTCCAGGTCGCCCCTGCCGGGGCGGAAGGGGTCGCGGTTGGGGTCGCCGCGCAAGCGCACCTCCGAAGATCGTGTGGTCACCTCACATTGAGGTTACCTCAGGATCAGCTAGGCTGCCAGCGTGGACGACCTGGACGGTGAGCTCTTCGAGACGCTGCGCTCGCTGCAGTGGCGGTTGCGCCGGCGCAGCCACGGCGACGTCGACGACCTCGGCATCACCCCCGCCCAGGGCCGGGTGCTGCGCGTCGTCGGCCGCTGCGAGAGCGCGCCCCGGATGGGCGAGGTCGCCGAGCGCCTGCACATCGCCCCCCGGTCCCTGACCGACCTCGTCGACCCCCTCGAGCAGGCGCAGCTGCTGCGCCGCACCCCCGACCCGACGAACCGGCGCTCGCTCCAGCTCGTGCTGACCCCCGCCGGCCGCGCCGTGCTGGACGAGCTCGCCCGCCGGTCGCGGCAGAGCGCCGCCGACGCCTTCGCCGTCCTGGACACCGCCGACCGCCGCCGGCTGCTGGACCTGCTGCACCGCGTCGAGGAGGCGCTGGGCGAACCGCACGACCGGCCGTGGCCCACGCGCGGGGGCCACTAGAGTCGTCACTCAGCGCAACTGCCGGGGGGAGGAGGACCGTGCCCGACACTCCTCGCGCGCGGCTCGACCTGGCCCTGGAGGCGGCCGGGCTCGCCACCTTCGAGTACGACCTCCTCGACGGCACGTTCACCTCCGACGCCCGGCTCGACGCGTTGTTCGGCCATCCGCCGGACACCTCCGCGACCGGGTTCCAGGGCCGGCTGGCCGAGCTCGTCTCGGCCGAGGACCTGGTCCGCTTCCGCACGGCCGTGACCGACGCCATCGCCGGCGGGGGCGGTTTCCGCCTGGAGTTCCGCGTCCGGGCGGCGGCGGGGGCGCAGCCGCGCTGGATCGGCATCCGCGGCCGGGTGCTGTCCCGCGACGGCGTCCCGCGGCGCCTGCTGGGGGTGGTCCACGACGCCACGCGCGAGCACCTGGTGGACCTGTCCAGCGCGCTGGAGTCCCTGCCCGCCGCCTACTACGCCCTGGACCCCGACGGCAGCCTGCGCGACCTCAACGCCGAGGCCGAGCGGCTGTCCGGGCGGTCGCGCGCCGAGCTGCTCGGCCGCCGCTGGGGCGAGGTGTTCGCCGCCGGCTCGCCCGTCGAGGGCGTGCTCGCCGACGTCGGGCGCACCGGCCGGGCCGCGACGGTCGAACTGGAGCACCCCGACCCGCTGGGCCTGTGGTGCGAACTGCGGGCCTGGCCCGACGGCGAGGGCACCAGCGTCCTGCTGCTGCCCACGGCCGCGCGCCGGGCCGCGGAGGAGGCCGCCGCCCGCGCCACCACCCGGGTGCAGGTCCTGGCCCGCGCCGGCGAGCACCTGGCGGGGACCCTCGACGGGGAGACGGCGGTCGCCCGCCTGTCCGGCATCCTCGTGCCGGCACTGGGGGACTGGTGCCTGGTCACCGTCGTCGACGAGCACGGGACCCTGCGCGACGTCGGCTGGCAGCACGCCGACCCCGCCCGCCAGGAGCTGCTGGGCACCTACGCCGCGACCCGCATGCGCACGATCCTGGGCCGCCACCCCGGCGGGTCCTCCTACATGAAGCAGGCGATCCGCAGCGGCGGGCCCGTCGTGCTGCCCGAACCGGCCGCCCAGGCCTTCGCCGAGGTGCTCGGCCCCGGGGCCGCCGCGGACATGGTCCGGGACCTGGACCCCGAGTTCGCCGTCGTGCTGCCCATGCGGGCCCGCTCGCGCACCGTCGGCCTGGTCACGCTGGCCCGCGACCGCGGCCGCCGGCGGTTCGACGCCGAGGACCTGGCGACCGTGTCCGGGGTGGCCGAACGCGCGGCGCTCGCCCTCGACAACGCCCGGCTCTACGGCCAGCAGCAGAAGATCGCCGAGGGGCTGCAGCGCGACCTGCTGACCCCGCCCGCGCAGTCGCCGCACTGGCAGACCGCCGTGCGCTACCGGCCGGCCGCGCAGGCGGCCCAGGTCGGCGGCGACTGGTACGACGCGTTCCACCAGCCCGACGGCTCGACGATGCTCGTCATCGGCGACGTCGTGGGGCACGACATCGGCGCGGCCGCGGCCATGGGCCAGCTGCGCAACCTCCTGCGCGGTGTCTCCTTCGCCGCCCCCGACGGGCCGGCCGGGCTGCTGGCCCGGCTGGACGCGGCGATCGTCGGTCTCGGCCTGCCGGCGATGGCCACGGCCCTGGTGGGCCGGCTGGAGCCCCAGCCCGACGGCGTGTTCCTGGAGTTCTCCAGCGCCGGTCACCCCAGCCCGGTGATGCTGCGCGAGGGCGGGATCGTGGTGCCGCTCGTCGTGGCCGAGCGTGGGGCCGACGGGCGCGAGGGCCCGGACCTGCTGCTGGGCGTCGACGCCACGACGCAGCGCCACGACGGTGAACTGCTGCTGCGCTCCGGCGACACCGTCCTGCTGCACACCGACGGCCTCGTCGAGCGCCGCGACCAGAGCCTGGACGTCGGCACCGCCCGGTTGCTCGAGGCTGTCGCCCGGCACGCCGACCTGGGACTGGAGGAGCTGTGCGACGCCCTCCTCGACGACCTGCTGCCCGAGCACCCCGAGGACGACGTCGCGCTCGTCGCCGTCCGGATCGCCTAGTCCAGGCCGCGCGTCAGGACGCGACAGCGCGTGCGGTGCAGGTAGGTGGTGCCGTCGGCTCGCTCGGCCGTCCACGAACTCGTCCGGACCCCACCGCGCCGGTAGCCGAGCCGTTCGTACAGCGCCAGCGCCCGCGGGTTGTCCACCTCGACCTCGAGGTACGCCTCGCGGTTCCCCCGGTTCCGCACCCGCTGCTCCAGCGCCCCCACGAGCGCGGTGCCCAGACCCTGCGACCGGTGGTCCGGGTGGACGACCAGCTGGAACAGCGCGCCGCGCCCCGGCGTCGCCCGGTGGTCCACGGCCCCGACCGCCCGCACGAGCCCGTCCCCGCCGTCGGTCACGACACCGGCCAGGTAGTCGACCTCCCCGCGGGCGGCCCGCTCCAGCTCGGCGGCCACGGACCGCAGGTGCGTCGGCGACCCCGCCCACCCCAGCGCGGGCAGGTCGTCGGCCCGCAGGTCCCGGAACTCCACCGCGCCCACGGGCCGAACGCTAGCCCTCTCCCGTGATCAAGCACTCCCGTGATCAGGCACGGCCGCCGGGGACCCGAGCAGCAGCGCCAGGTGCAGCGCCAGCCGGTCGCGGCCGTCGTCGAGGTCGTACCCGCTGACCGCCGACACCCGGCGCAGCCGGTGGTACAGCGTCTGCCGGTGGATCGACAGCGCCGCGGCCGTGCGCTGGGCGCTGCCGGCCAGGTCCAGGTACGTGCGCGCCGTCAGCGCCAGCTCAGGATCGGCCAGCACCCTGCGCGCCCGTTCGTCCACGACGGCACCGGCCAGCGCCGGGGCGTCGGCGAGGGCGTGCAGCCGCAGCGCTCCCAGCCGTTCCCACTCGCGCACCCCCGGCCCGCCGGAGCGCAGTGCCGCGTCGGCCTGCTGCCAGCCCGTGTGCGCGGCGCCGGCGGGCACGGTTCCCGACACCCCCGCCGCGATGCCCGCGGGGTGCTGCGGCACCAGCGCGGCCGCGGCCCGCTCGGCGACGTCGAGACCGCGCAACGGCGCCGGGACGACGAGCGCGGCCCGGTGCCCGACGACCGCCGACAGCACCGCCCGCGGCAGCAGCCAGCCGTTGACGACCCCGGTCGGCCCGCCGTCGACGGGGCCCAGGGCGACCACGGTCACCGTCGGGGTCAGCAGACCGTCGCGCCGCAGTTCCTCGACGGCGCGGGCGCGGGAGCCGGCGTCGGTGGACAGCAGCTCGCCGACCGCCCACGTCGTCCGGTCGGCCGCGCGGGCGCGGGTGGCCAGGTGGGCGGCGACGAGGTCGAGGGCGTCGTGGACGCGGTCGAGGTGCTCGGGTCGCACCCGCTCGTGCGGGTCGAGCAGCCACAGGTACCCGTAGGTCACACCGCGCCAGCGCACCGGCAGGCACCACCGCGCCAGCCGGCCGGTCGCGGGGTCGCCGGGGATGCGCAGCGGTCCGGTCGCACGGGCGATGCCGAACCCGGCGAACAGCTGCTGGACGACGGGGTCGGACCGCCGGCGCAGGATCGAGCGGCGCCGCACCTCGTCGATCTCCGCGATGTCGTCGTCGTGGCCGGAGGAGGCCACGAGCAGCAGGTCGCGGTCCTCCAGCGTCGCCGGTGCCCCCGTGAGCTCGGCGACGGTGTCGACGAGGTCCTGCAGCTGGTCGGCGGGGTTCACCGGCCCATCATCCACCTGGATGATGGCCGGGCCCCGACGTGTGACCATCGTCAGTGGCCTCCCGGACGTACGGGGGCCTAGCGTCGGGGTGTGTTCGGACAACTCCTCCTCGGTGTCGCCGGCAACGGCGGCGTCCGCCGGCTCGTCACCGGCAGCAGCGTCAGCCGCCCCGTCGTCGCGCGCTTCGTCGCCGGTGACGACGTCGCCGCCGCGACCGCCGCCACGCGCGACCTGGCCCGCGACGGCATCGCCGTCACCCTCGACCGGCTCGGGGAGGACGTCACCGCCCCCGACCAGGCCGACGAGACCGTGGCCGGCTACCGCGACCTCGTCGAGCGCCTCGCGGCCGAGGGACTGGCCGAGGGCAACGAGGTCTCGATCAAGCTCTCCGCCCTCGGGCAGGGCCTGGGGCCGGACGGCCCGGCGCGGGCCACCGACCGCGCGCACGCGCTCGTCGGGCACGCGTACTCCCGCGGTGTCGACGTCACGGTCGACATGGAGGACCACACCCGCGTCGAGGACACCCTGGAGACCGTCCGCACCCTGCGCGCGGACTTCCCCCGCACCGGCTGCGTCCTGCAGTCGATGTTGCGCCGCACCGAGGGCGACGTCCGCGACCTGGCCCGCCCCGGGTCGCGCGTCCGCCTGGTCAAGGGCGCCTACAACGAACCGCCCGAGGTCGCCCACCCCGCCAAGGCCGACGTCGACAAGGCCTACGTCCGGGCGCTGCGGACCCTGCTCGACGGCGGCGCGCACGCCATGGTCGCCACCCACGACCTGCGCATCGTGAAGCTCGCCGAGGAACTGCTGGCCGCCGGGCCGGCGGGTTCGGCGGAGTTCCAGATGCTCTACGGCATCCGCTCGCCCGAGCAGCAGCGCCTCGCGAAGCACCACGCGATGCGGGTCTACGTGCCCTACGGCACCGACTGGTACGGCTACTTCTCCCGGCGCCTGGCCGAACGGCCCGCGAACCTCGCCTTCTTCGCCCGTTCCCTCGTCGCCGGCTGACCGGAAGGAAACGACGTGCAATCCGTGACCGACGTCCCCGCCCCGCGGAACGAACCCGTCCACACCTACGCCCCGGGAACTCCCGAGCGCAAGATGCTGCTCGACGCCCTCGCCGACCACGTCGCGAACCCCGTCGAACTCACCCAGACCATCGCGGGGCAACCCGTCTTCGGCGGGGGACAGAAGGTCGACGTCGTCCAGCCGCACCAGCACTCCAGCGTCCTGGGAACCTTCGGCACCGCCACCCGCGACCAGGCCCGCGCCGCCGCCGACGCGGCCCTCGCAGCCCGCCCGGCGTGGGCCGCCATGGACTACGACGACCGCGCCGCGGTGTTCCTGCGCGCAGCCGACCTGCTGGCCGGTCCGTGGCGGGAGAAGATCGCCGCCGCGACGATGCTGGGGCAGTCGAAGACCGCGCAGCAGGCCGAGATCGACGCGCCGTGCGAACTGGTCGACTTCTGGCGCTGGAACGTCGCGTTCGGCCGGCGGATCCTCGCCGAGCAGCCCGTGTCGAGCCCGGGCGTGTGGAACCGCCTCGACCACCGCCCGCTCGAGGGTTTCGTCTACGCCGTCACTCCGTTCAACTTCACCGCCATCGCCGGGAACCTGCCGACGGCTCCGGCGCTGATGGGGAACACCGTCGTGTGGAAACCCGCTCCGACGCAGACGCTCTCGGCGTGGTGGACGCTGAAGCTGCTCGAGGCGGCCGGGTTGCCACCGGGAGTGATCAACCTGCTGACCGGTGACGGGAAGGAGGTCTCCGAGGTCCTGCTGGCCGACCCGCACCTGGCCGGCATCCACTTCACCGGGTCCAC
This sequence comes from Kineococcus deserti, assembly GCF_050871945.1. Lineage (NCBI taxonomy): Bacteria > Bacillati > Actinomycetota > Actinomycetes > Kineosporiales > Kineosporiaceae > Kineococcus > Kineococcus deserti. The sequence continues at coordinate 183,500 of NZ_JBJLSI010000005.1, forward strand.
CGCGACGTTCCAGCACCTGTGGCGGACCGTGGGTGAGAACATCGCGAACTACCGCACCTATCCGCGGCTGGTCGGCGAGACCGGCGGCAAGGACTTCGTGCTCGCGCACCCGAGCGCCGACCCGCGGGTCCTGGCCACCGCGCTGACCCTCGGCGCGTTCGAGTACCAGGGCCAGAAGTGCTCCGCGGCCTCCCGCGCGTTCGTGCCGAGGTCGGTGTGGAACGTCGTGGGCGAGGAGTTCCTCGGCACCGTCGACTCCCTGACGTACGGCGACGTGTCCGACCTGTCGAACTTCGGCGGCGCCGTCATCGACGCCCGCAGCTACGCGAAGAACGTCGCGGCGATCGACCGCGCGAAGGCGACCGACGGCCTCACCGTCGCGGCCGGTGGGACCTACGACGACTCCGAGGGCTTCTTCGTCCGCCCGACCGTGGTCCTGGGCCAGGACCCGACCGACGACGCGTTCTGCACCGAGTACTTCGGGCCCTTCCTGGCCGTGCACGTCTACGACGACGCGAAACCCGGCGCGTGGGCCGAGGTCCTGCGTGCGGTGGACGAGGGGTCGCCCTACGGCCTGACCGGGTCCGTCGTGGCGACCGACCGCGCGGCCGTGGCCGAGGCGTCGGCGGCGCTGCGGTTCGCGGCGGGGAACTTCTACGTCAACGACAAGCCGACGGGTGCCGTCGTGGGGCAGCAACCCTTCGGCGGGTCGCGCGCCTCGGGCACCAACGACAAGGCCGGCTCGATCCTGAACCTGCAGCGCTGGACCAGCCCGCGGGCGGTCAAGGAGACGTTCGTGCCGCCCACCAGCCACCTGTACCCGCACATGCGCTGACGCGTTCTGGACGTTCCGAGGTGTCGGTCCGGCCGGACGAGGGTAGACCGGAGTCATGAGCCATCCGACGGGGTCCACGCGGACCGACGACCTGAGCGTGCAGCACGGGCCCGGGCCCGTCGCCTCCCCGGGCCCGAAGCGCACCGACGAGAGCGTCGGCCAGCTGGTGAGCCAGCTGACCGAGCAGATGTCCCGCCTGGTCCGCGACGAGGTCCAGCTGGCCAAGATCGACCTCACGGAGAAGGGCAAGAAGGCCGGCATCGGCCTGGGCATGTTCACCGGCGCGGGGCTGATGGCCTTCTTCGGCGTCGGCGCGCTGGTGACGACCGCGATCCTGGCGCTGTCGCACGCCGTCAGCGGCTGGCTGGCCGCGCTCATCGTCGCGGTCGTGCTGTTCGCGATCGCCGCCGTGCTGGGTCTGATCGGCAAGAAGGAGGTCCAGCAGGCCACCCCGCCGGTGCCGCAGGCCGCCGTCGACGGCATCAAGCAGGACGTCCAGGCCGTCAAGGAGGGATTCCACCGATGAGCACCCCGACGAACGGAACCCCCACCGACCGCGACGCGCTCGAGCGGGACATCCAGCGCACGCGCGACAACCTCGCCGCGACCGCGGACGCCCTGGCCGCCAAGGCCGACGTCAAGGGCCAGGCCCAGGCCAGGGTCGAGGACCTCAAGGCCACGGCGCAGCACAAGGTCGAGGACGTGCGGAACCAGGCCAACGCCAAGGTCCACGACGTCAGCGCGAGCGCGCCGGGCAGCCCCACGCAGCAGACCGGCGTCCTCGTCGGCGTCGTGGTGGTCGCGACGGCGCTGGCGATCTGGCTCGTCGTCCGCAAGCGCTGAGCGCCTGTCGTCGCCGGGATGGTCCACCGGCCGGCCCGCTGGCGCCCTCGGCCGTCGTCGTGCGCGGAGCTCACGAGGTCCTGGCCCGGGGACTGATCCACAGCCCGCCTGTGGACGGTGTGGACAGCCTGTGGACAGAAGTGCTTGATCACCACGGGAACCGTTGCGGGTCAGGCACTTCCGTCATCACGCAGTTGGGGACAACTCCTTGCGCACCAGCGGCGCCACCTCGGTGCCCAGCAGCTCGACGGCCTTCAGCACGTCGGCGTGCGGCATCGTGCCGGCCGACAGGTGCAGCATGAAGCGGTCCAGGCCCAGGTGCTGGTGCTGGAAGAGGATCTTCTCGGCCACCTCCTCCGGCGAGCCCACCAGCAGCGCCCCGCGGCGGCTGCGGGCCGCCTCGTAGCTGGTGTGCGAGAAGTAGCCCCAGCCGCGCTCGTGGCCCAGCCCGTTCATGACGGCCTGGTAGGGCCGGAAGTGCACGTCGGTGGCCTGCCGGGTCGTGGGGGCCACGAACCCGTGCGAGTGCGTCGCCACCTTCAGGACCGACTCGTCGTGCCCGGCACGGCGGCCGGCCTCGCGGTACAGCTGCACCAGCGGCGCGAACTGCTCGGGCATCCCGCCGATGATGGCCAGGGCCAGCGGCAGCCCGAGGGTGCCGGCCCGCACGACCGACTGCGGGTTGCCGCCGACGGCGATCCACACCGGCAGCGGGTCCTGCACGGGCCGCGGGTAGACGCCGAGGCCGGCGATCGGCGCGCGGTGCTTGCCGCCGCCCCAGGTGACCGAGTCGACCGAGGAGCGGATCTGCAGCAGCAGGTCCAGCTTCTCGGCGAACAGCTCGTCGTAGGCGTCCAGGTCGTAGCCGAACAGCGGGAACGACTCGATGAACGAGCCGCGGCCGGCCATGATCTCGGCGCGTCCGCCGGACAGGCCGTCGAGCGTGGCGAACTGCTGGAACACGCGGACCGGATCGTCGGAGCTGAGCACCGTCACGGCGCTGGACAGCCGGATCCGCGAGGTCCGGGTGGCCGCGGCGGCCAGCACGACGGCCGGGGCGGACGCGGCGTAGTCCGGGCGGTGGTGCTCGCCCAGACCGTAGACGTCGAGCCCGACCTGGTCGGCGAGCTCGATCTCCTCGACGACCTCGCGCAGCCGCTGCGCGTGCGGGATCGTCTGCCGGGTCTCCGGGTCCGGCGTCGTCTCCGCGAACGCGCTGATGCCGATCTCCACGACTGCCCCCTGCTGCTCCGCCGACAAGTGCTTGAATCCTCAACGATACGGGACGAGCGTACCCGGTTCCCGGCGCATCCGGCCACAGCCGCAGCGGACCGGACGTCAGGATGTCCCTCGTGAGCGCTCGGGACGACCTGCTGAGCATCGGCACCGTGGCCGCACGCGCCGGGCTGTCCGTGCCCGCGCTGCGCTACTACGAGGAGCGCGGCCTGCTCACCCCCGTCCGCGACGGCGGTGGCCGGCGCCGCTTCCCCCGCCACGTGCTGCGCCGGCTGGCCGTCATCGCCGCCGGTCAGCGCGTCGGGCTGTCCCTGGCCGACATCGGGGAGGCGCTGCGGACGTTGCCCGCCGACCGCGCCCCCTCGGCCCGGGAGTGGGCCCGCGTCGGGGAGGTCTGGCAACGGCTGCTCGACGCCCGGATCCGCGAGCTGCAGGCCCTGCGCACGTCGCTGGACGGCTGCATCGGCTGCGGCTGCCTGTCCCTCAGCCGCTGCACGCTGTTCAACCCGCACGACACCGCGGCCGGCGAGGGCAGCGGATCGCGGTGGCTGCGCAACGCCGGACACGGGGGGCTGAACGGCGACGACGCGCCGTCGCCGTAGATCACGGATAGATTTCGACCGTGGTCGCGAGTCTCCCGTTCGGTGTCGCCGCGGAGCTCCGTGCCGCCTACGAGGCCGTCGACTGGGCCGCCACCCCGCTGGGGGAGCCGGCGCGCTGGCCGCGGTCCCTGCGCCGGGCCCTCGAGTTCGCCCTCGAGACCCGCTTCGCGGTCCTGATCTGCTGGGGACCGGAACTGGGGATGGTCTACAACCAGGCCTACGCCGACATGATCGAGGGCAAGCACCCGGACGCACTGGGCCGGCCCGTCCGCGAGGTCTTCCCCGAGGCCTGGAGCGAGATCGGGCCCCTGTTCGAGGCCGCGCTCACCGGCGAGGCCACCTGGTCGGTCGACATGCCCCTGCTGCTCGACCGCCGGGGCTTCCCCGAGGAGGGCTTCTACACCTTCTCCTACTCCCCGCTGCGCGACGACGAGGGCCGCATCGTCGGGATCATGGACATCGCCACCGAGACGACGCGCCAGGTCCAGGACCACCGCCGGCTGGAACTGCTGTCGCGGCTGGGGGACCTCGCCACCGAGCTGCAGGCCCCCGACGAGCTCGCCCGCAAGGCGCTGGACGTGCTGAGCACGGCCGTGTTCGACCTGCCGGAGGTCGACCTGCAACTGCCCGGCGGCCCGGTGCGCCTGCCACCGCCGCCGACGGTGCTGCGGCCGCGTCAGGTCCTGGTCCGGGAGGACGCCGACGGCGGCCCGCTGGCGTGGGTGCTCATCCCCGCCGCCCTCGGCGGGGTGTCCCCCGGTGTCCTGGCCGCCCGGCTGAGCACCGTGATCGGCGTCGACGCCGACTACCGCGACTTCCTGCGCCTCGTCGCCGCCACCGTCGGCGACGCGCTGTCGGCCGCCGCCTCCTACGAGGCCGAACGCCGCCGCGCCGACCTGCAGCAGTGGCAGGCCCAGCGCCTGGCCGGCCTGGTCGCCGTCGCGCAGGCCCTGTCCGACGCCGACGAGGAGTCGGCCGTCCTGCAGGTCCTGGGTCGCGGAGCGGCGGCCCTGCTGTCGGCCGACGGCATCGTGCTCGGTCTCCTCGAGGACCGCAGCCTGCAGATCCTCGGCGACCCCGCCGACCCCGCGGCGGGCGCCCTGGCCGGCGCCCTGACCGGAACTCCCGTCGTCGACGGGGACGACCGCACCACCGCGGCCTGGCCGTTGCGCTCGGCCGACCGCGTCGTCGGCGCCATCGGCCTGTCCTGGCGCACCCGCCGGGAGATCAGCTCCGAGGACGCCGACCTGCTCACCGCGCTGGCCGCCTCCACGACGCAGGCCGTGCAGCAGGTGCGCGCCCTGCGCGCCGAACGGCAGTCCGCGGCGGCCGTGCGCAGCCTCGCCGAGACCCTGCAGCGCAGCCTGCTGACCTCCGCCCCGCAGCCGGAGCACCTCGAGATCGCGGTCCGCTACCTCCCCGCCGCCGAGCACGCCCAGGTCGGCGGCGACTGGCACGACGCCTTCCTCACCGCCTCGGGCACCGCCTGCCTGGTCATCGGTGACGTCACCGGCCACGACCAGGACGCCGCCGCCGCGATGGGCCAGGTGCGCAACCTGCTGCGCGGCATCGGGTACTCCCTGGAGGTCTCCCCGGCGTCGGCGCTCGCGGCCCTCGACCGGGCCATGCGGGACCTGGGCGTGGGGGCGCTGGCGACCAGCGTCCTGGCCACCGTCGAACCGCTCGAGGGCTCGGCGACGTGGCGGTTGCGCTGGTCCAACGCCGGGCACCCGCCGCCGCTGGTCATCTCCCCGGACGGATCGGTGGAACTGCTGAGGACGGCCCCCGACCTGCTGCTGGGCCTGGAGGCGGACTTCGTGCGCGCCGACCACGTCCACGGGCTGCCGCCGGGGGCGACGGTCCTGCTGTACACCGACGGCCTGATCGAACGCCGCGGTGCCTCCATCGACGACGGGCTGGAGTGGCTGGCGCGGACGGCGGCCGGCGGCGCCGGGATGGCGCCGGGGGACATCTGCGACCAGGTGCTGCAGCTGGTCGAGGGTCACGCCGAGGACGACGTCGCCGTCCTGGCGGTGCGGGTGCGCGAAGAACCCCGCCTCGTGGTTCCCTTCCCCTCCTGACCCCTGCGCCGGCCCGGGGCGTAGCCGCCGTCCGCCAGCCCTGCCCAGCGTTCGAAGACGTTGTGCTGCGGGCGGTTGCGGGTCACCAGCGCGTTCAGGCCGTACAGGGCCAGGAACGGCACCGTCCCCAGGAGCGCGTACTGGTCGGCGTGCTTGACCTCGTGCCGCCGCCGGTCCGCACCGCCCAGGTCGCCGTACAGCCAGACGTTCCCGACGGTCGTCCCACCGCGGCCGAAACTGCCGCGGGGCATGCCGGAGCACTCGACGAAGAGGTCGCTGCCGAGGGTGGTGGTGGCGCCGTGCGCCCGGGCCCAGGCCAGCGCGAGAACGCTGACGGGCAGGTTCCGCCAGGCGCGGTAGACGATCCAGGCGGTGCGTCGGTCCACGGGACCGACGGTACTTCTCCAGAGAGCGGACGACGAGACTCGAACTCGCGACCCTCACCTTGGCAAGGTGATGCGCTACCAACTGCGCTACGTCCGCAACGTGCGTGGCCGACTCTACACGCCCACCAGACCCAGGGCGTAATCGCCCCACCACTGCCCCGCAACCGGTTCCCCGGGCCGGCACGCACCGTCGGACTCACCGGGAGCCTTGACCCACAACCAGGCGTCGACGAGTTCCTCACCGGTCAGCGTCGAGGGCACGTGCCCGAGAGTGCGTCCGGGCGGGTTGCACCAGCTGGTTCCACCGTCGTCCCCGGGCAGCGGGCCGGAGCCGTTGCGGCTGGTGTCGACGACGAAGTGCGCCCCACCGGTCAGCGCCGACAGCCTGCGGCCGTAGGCGACGCTGGCCGCACTCGACTGGAAGTTCGAGACGTTGAGGGAGAAACCCGCCGCCCGGTCCAGGCCGGAGGCGCGCAGGGCCGCGGCCAGCGCGTCGAGGTCGGCCACCCAGCCGGCGTGCCCGGCGTCGACGTAGACGTGGGTTCCCGCCCCGGCGGTCAGGACCTCGACGGCCCGCGCGAGCAGCGCGTACCGCGCCGGGGAACTGCCCGCGCACCCGGTGACGGTGTGGGCCAGGGCGTCCGGTTCCAGCACGACGACCGCCGGCCGGTCTCCGATGCCCGCGGCCAGCTCGCTCACCCAGGCCAGGTAGGCGTCGTCGTCACCCGCCCCACCCGCCGAGTGCTGACCGCAGTCGCGGCCGGGCACGGCGTAGGCGACGAGGACGGGCAACTGCCCGGCGGTCGCGGCGGCGCTCGTCAGTGCCTCGGCGCGGGCCCGCGGCGGGCCGCCCGTGAACCAGGTGGCGGTCGGCGCCTCGGCCAGCGGGCGCAGCGCCTCGGCCAGCGCGGTCTGCCCCGACGTCTCGTACACGGCCAGCTGCTGCCGGGCCAGGGTGTCCGGGGACGCGTACAGCGGTCGGACCCCCAGCCGGGACGTCGGTTCTCCCACGCTCGCTCCCGTGCACGTCAGCGCCACGACGAGACCGCCGACCACCCCGAGCAGACCCGCCCGACGCACGCCACCTCCCGCGGTTCCCGTCCCGACCTCTCCGGAGGACCAGGGAACCCGGTCCGGCCGGTCGCGACGACCCGGGGTGGAGGCGCAGGAGCCACCCGGGTGACGTGGACGACCCGCCCGGCGCAACGGGACGGGGTGCGGGCGTCAGCGCTCCGGTGGTGGACCGGCGGTGGATCGACGCGGGAGCGGACCTCGGCAGAGGTGCCGGGAACCGGTGGTGGGCGATACTGGGATCGAACCAGTGACCTCTTCCGTGTCAGGGAAGCGCGCTACCGCTGCGCCAATCGCCCGGGCCCCCTCGCGGGGGAGTTCATGCTCTCACACCCCGCGGGTGCCTCGGTCGGCGGTCGCCAGGACCCGCTGCGCGAACGCGACCGCCCGGTCCCGCAACGCCTCCCGGCGCTGGGAGATGCTCAGCCCCGGGTCGGGTTTCAGCGTCGGCGTGGCCCGCAGCACGCGGACGTTGTCGGCGCAGGCCAGGTCGCTGCAGACGTACGTGCCGACGGTGTTCAGCTTGCGGCCGGACTCGCCCGCGCGGGCGGCGACGAACAGCGCCACCTCGCCCGGGGCGCGGGTCGTGCGGCACAGGTCGCACATCGCGGTGGTCCGCACGCCCTTGCCGGGGGTCACCCGCAGCGCCAGGCCGACGACGGCCTCACCCATCGGGACCAGCAGCCAGCCGCGTTCGGGAGCCTTGGGGTCGCGCCAGCCGACGACCTCGTGCACGGGGTCGCTGGTGTGCACCCACTCGGGCACGCGCATCCGGTGCGCCTCGCCCCGCGAGCAGTTCGTCATCGTCGAGCGGATGGCCTCGTCGGTCAGGTGACCGGGGTCGATCCCCCGCACGGTTGTCGTCGACACGTCGTCTCCTCCAGCGGCAAAAACAGCGAGAGGCTACGCCTGTCAGCTCGCCGTTTCGAACCGGCAGGTGGCGTCGAAGACCTCCGCGCAGCCCGTCACGGCCGCCGGCAGCCGTCCGGCCGGCACCGGCCGGGAGAAGTAGAAGCCCTGCGCGGTGTCGCACCCGGTGGCCTGCAGCGCGTGGACCTGGGCGGCCTGCTCCACGCCCTCGGCGACGACCCCGAGGCCGAAGCTGCGGGCCGCGCCGACGACGAGCCGGACGAGCTCGACCGTGCGCGGGTCGTCGGAGTCGACGAAGCTGCGGTCGATCTTCAGCACGTCCACCGGGACGCGGGACAGCTGCCCGAAGGAGGTGTAGCCCGTTCCGAAGTCGTCGATGGCCACCCGCACGCCGATGGCCCGCAGCTCCTCCAGGCGGGACCAGGCGCCGGCGTCCTCGACCATGACGGTCTCGGTGATCTCCAGCGTGAGCCGGTCGGGGGCGGTGCCCGCGACGGCGAGCGCCGTGCGGACGTCGTCCACCAGCCGCGGCGAGCGCAGGTGCCGGCCGGAGACGTTGACCGCCACCCGCAGCCCGGCGCAGGGACCGCCGGCCGCGTCGAAGGCGGCCAGTTGCGCCAGCGAGGTGCGCAGGGCCCACCGGCCCAGGTCGCAGATGAGGTCCGAGCTCTCCGCGACGGGGATGAACCGGCCCGGGGGGACCAGCCCCTCGCCGGGCTTCTCCCAGCGCACGAGCGCCTCGACGCTGCGGACGCGGCCCGTGGCCAGGTCGGTGACCGGCTGGTAGTGCAGGACCAGTTCGTCGTTCGCCAGGGCGTGCCGCAGCCCGTCCTCGACGGCGGCCTGCGCGGCCAGCGCGGCGCGCAGCGCGTCGTCGTAGACCTCCACACGGCCTCGCCCGCCGAGGTGGCCCGCGTCGTCGCCGCCGGTGCGCCCGGCCTTGGCGCGGTGGGCGGCGGTCTGCGCCTCCTGCAGCAGCCGGTCGGCGTCGACGCCGACCCGCGGGTCGGTGTCGTCGGCCGGGGGGTGGCTGACCGCGATCCCCACGCTGGCGCCGACGACGGCCCGGGTCTCGGTGGACCCGGGCAGCGCGATGGGAGCCGAGACGGTCTCGACGAGCGTCTGCCCGAACTCCACGAGGTTGCGCTCGTCCTGGACGTGCTCGACGAGGACGACGAACTCGTCGCCCCCCAGGCGCGCGACCACGTCGACGGTCCGCACGCGTTCACGCAGGCGCTGCGCGACGGCCTGCAGCACGGCGTCACCGGCGCCGTGGCCCAGGGTGTCGTTGACGGTCTTGAACTGGTCGAGGTCGAGGAACAGCAGCCCGACGCGCTCGCCCGTGCGGCGGGCGCGGCGCAGGGCCCGGTCGACCTGGGCCAGGGCCTCGGCGCGGTTGGGCAGGGTGGTCAGGGCGTCGTGCGTGGCCTGGTGGGCCAGGTCCTCCTGCAGCCGTTCGCGGTCGCGCATCGCGCTGATGATCTGCAGGACCGACGCGTGCACGACGCGGCCGAGGGGGCCGCCGAGCGGGCGGCGCAGGATGTCGTCCTGCAGGTTCCCGTCGGCGACGGCCTGGGCCTGGGCCTGGACGGTGCGCAGGCTGGCGACGGCCGCGCCGAGGCCGCGGGCCACGGTCCGGGTCTCCGGCGGTCCCTCGATCCGCACGTCGATGAGCTCACCGCGGCTGATGGCGCCGGCCGCCTCGGCCAGCCGGGCCAGCGGGGCTCCGATGGAGCGGCTGGTGACCAGGGTCGCGCCGACGGACAGCAGGAGCAGGACGCCGGTGGCCAGGGCGTACTCGACGAGGTCGGCGTGGGCGGCGCCGCGGTAGGCCTCGGCGGCGGCGACCGCCTGGTGGGCGGCGGTGTCCAGGACGGCGCGCAGGGCGTCGTCGCGGCCCACGACGGAGGAGCTGAGCGTGAACAGGACCTGCGAGGTCGGCCCTGCGGGGGCACCACCGCCGACGGCCGTGGCCAGGGTCGTGTCGACGGTGCGCGTGTCCGGGTCGGCCAGGGCGGCCGTCCAGGCGGAGCGGACCACGGCCTGCCGCGCGGTGGAGACGTCCTCGGAGGCGAGCCTGAACCCGGCCCAGCTGCGCAGGAACAGCTGCTGCGCGGCGTCCTCGGTGCCGGCCGGGGCCGCGAGGTAGCCGAGGTAGTAGGGCACCTCCTCGCCGGCCAGCGTGGTGGCGCGGGCGGCGAGCCGCAGGTCGGCGACGGCGTCCTGCAGGTCCTCGTCGGCGCCCTCGGTGGCGGCGGTGGCCAGGTGCGCGTCGACGGCGTCGCTCAGCTGGGAGACGAGGTAGCGGTACTTGTCGAAGAGCATCCGGTTGCTGGTCTCGCGGGCGCTGGCGGTCCGGCCGGCGTCGCGGGAGGCGCGGACGGCGGTCAGGCGCTCGACGGCCGCCTCGACCTGCGGGCCCACGAGTTCCTCGGTGCCCGGGACGTCCGTGGCCCGCAGCACGGCGTCGTCGGTGCGGGCGACGGCCTGGTCGTACAGCTCCTGCAGGTCGGCGGCCAGGTCGCTGCCGTCCGCGGTGCCTGCGCCGGGGGCTTCGGCGGCCGTGAGGTCGAGCAGTTCGACGCCGGAGACCAGGGGGATCGCCTCCTCGGCGATCCGGGCGCGCAGCGCGTCGAGCGCGACGGCGGCGCGGACCTCGCGGACGGCGTCCTCGGCGGCCCGGGCGCGCTCGAACCGCTGGCTGACGAGGATCGAGGCGAAGGCGGTGAACCCGATGAGGGGGACCAGCACGAGCACGAGCAGGCGGGCGCGCAGGCTGATCGCGCGTCGCACGTGCTGTTCGGGGAGGTCCGCCACCCGTTGTGGATCGGTACGCGGAGCGTCGATCCTGAGCGTCCGTCCGCGGGACGTCCGCGGTGACCTCCGCGCGGTCGGTGGCGCCGGGCCGGTGGTGGCGCCGGCGAGGCGACCGCGGCCGACCCGCACCCGTTTGTGTCCTGGGCAGGAACCCGACACACTCATCGCTCGGCTGGATTCTTCTAGAAGTTGTGCTGATGAGTTTCCCGAGGGGAGGTGTTCGGTGCAGCACGAGCCAGGGCCCGACCTCGCCCACGTGGTGATGTCTGCGGCCGTCGGCATGGCCGTGACCGACCTGCGGGGTCGGGTCGTGCGCGTCAACGACGCCTTCGCCCGCCTGCTGCACGTCCGCGGCCAGGACCTGCTGGGCCGCGAACTCGGGGGGCTGCTCCGCGCGGTCGGCGGCGCCGAGGGCGCCGTCGACCTCGAGGGCGTGGTCGAGGAACTGCTCGCCGGGACGCCGACCGTCACGGCCGAACTGCTCGTGCGCCGGGCCGACGGCACCGCCCTGCGGGGCCAGGCCGTGTGCTCGCTGGCCCGTTCCGCACCGCCGGAACTGCACGACGGGGGGCGCGGGGGCGGTTCCCCGGTCGTCCTGGTCCAGCTCGTCGACGCCGACCAGCGCGGCCGCGGGCGCGGCAGCGACCACGACCCGCTGACCCGGCTGCGCAGCCGGTCCGGGGTGGTGGCCGACCTGACGAACCGGCTGGCGTCGCGCTCCGGTCTGCTGGGGGTGCTCGCCGTCGACCTGGACCGCTTCCGGGTGGTCAACGAGAGCTACGACCACGCGGTGGGCGACCAGGTGCTCGTGGGGATCGCCCGCCGGCTGCTGGCCGGGGTCCGCGGTGGGGACAGCGTGGCCCGGCTCGGCGACGACGAGTTCCTCGTGGTCCTGGACGGGCTGACCGACGGCGAGGAGGCCGCCGACGTGGCCCGCCGGCTCACCCGCAGCCTGGCCGCGCCGCTGTCGGTGGACACCGAGGACGGGCCCCAGGAGCTGCGTCGCTCGGTCAGCACCGGCCTCGTCGTCGTCGACCTGCAGGCCCCTCCGGCGGTGGGCGCCGGATCCAGCCCGCAGGTGGGCCGGGGCACGACGCCGCCGCTGGACGCGGCGACGCTGCTGCGCGACGCCAACACCGCCCTGGACGCCGCCAAGGCGGCCGGCGGCGGGTGCTGCCGGCTGTTCACCGACGCCATGCGCGAACGGGCCGTCCGCCGGCTGACCCTGGAGAACGACCTGCGCCGGGCGCTCGAGCGCGGTGAGCTGCGCGTGCACTACCAGCCCGTCGTCAGCCTGCGGGACGGTCACCGCACGGGTTTCGAGGCGCTCGTGCGGTGGGCCCACCCCAGCCGGGGTCTGCTGCTGCCGGGGCAGTTCCTCGACGTCGCCGAGGACTGCGGTCTGGTCACCGCCATCGACGCCGTCGTCCTGGAGGAGGCGCTGGAGTTCCTCGCCCGCCACCCCGAGGTGCGGGTGGCCGTCAACACCTCCGCCCGGCGCCTCGACGGCACCTTCGCGGCCTCGGTCGCGCGCGGCCTGCGGCGGCGCGGACTGGACCCCTCGCTGCTGGCCGTCGAACTGCTGGAGACGTCCCTGGTCTCGGGGGACGCGGTGACCGAGCAGGAGCTGCGCGACCTGCACGAGCTCGGCGTCGCCGTCCTGCTCGACGACTTCGGCACCGGGTACTCGGCGTTGTCCTACCTGCGCCGTCTTCCCGTCAGCGGGCTCAAGCTCGACCGCTCGTTCGTCGCGGACCTTCCCGAGGACACCAGTTCGGACCGGATCGCCGCCGCCGTCGTGAGCCTGGCCGGCAGCTTCGAGCTGTCCTCGACCTGCGAGGGGGTGGAGACCCCGGCGCAGGCCGCCCACGTGCGCGCGCAGGGGTGGCAGCACGCCCAGGGCTTCCACTTCGGGGTTCCCGCCCCGGAGGAGCGCTGGTTCCCGCGCACCTGCGCCCCGGCCGGGAGCGTGCGCGTCTCCGCCTGATCCCTCCCGGTCCGGGACCCACCCGGCCGCTGTGGACCGATGACCCCGACGCTGCCACGATGAGACGGGTCCGGACCGTGGCACCGCCGTGGGAGGCCGTCGTGAGCGCCGCCGAGGTTCAGAACGAGTCCCCGCCCGAACTCAAACGCGTCATCGGGCCCAAGCTGCTGCTGCTCTTCATCGTCGGGGACATCCTCGGCACCGGTGTGTACGCGCTGACCGGTCAGGTCGCCGGCGAGGTCGGCGGCGCGGCCTGGCTGCCGTTCCTGGTCGCGTTCGCCGTGGCCACCGTCACCGCCTTCTCGTACATGGAACTGGTGACGAAGTACCCGCAGGCGGCCGGTGCGGCGCTGTACGTGCACAAGGCCTTCGGCGTGCACTTCCTCACCTTCCTGGTCTGCTTCGTCGTCATGTGCTCGGGGATCACCTCGGCCTCGGCCGCCTCCCGCGCCTTCGCGGCCAACCTCGTCGAGGGGTTCGGCCTCGGGCTCGGCAACGTGGGGGTCCTGCTCATCGCGATGGGTTTCATCCTGCTGGTGATGGCGGTGAACTTCCGCGGCGTCAGCGAGAGCGTGAAGCTCAACGTGGTCCTCACGCTGGTGGAGCTCACGGGTCTGCTGACGGTGATCCTGCTGGGTCTCTACGCGATCTTCGGCGGTGAGGCGGACTTCTCCCGGGTCGTGCTGTTCGAGACGCCCGAGGACAAGAACGTGCTGCTGGCGGTGAGCACGGCGACGTCGCTGGCGTTCTTCGCGATGGTGGGTTTCGAGGACTCGGTGAACATGGCCGAGGAGACGAAGGACCCCACCCGGATCTTCCCCCGCACCATGCTCACGGGGTTGTCGATCACGGCCGTCATCTACGTGCTGGTCTCGATCTGCGCGGTGGCCGTCGTGCCGGTGGGGGTGCTGCGGGAGAGCGAGACCCCGCTCGTGGAGGTGGCCCAGACCGCCGCCCCGGGTTTCCCGATGTCGGACCTGCTGCCGTTCATCTCGATGTTCGCCGTCGCGAACTCGGCCCTCATCAACATGATGATGGCCAGCCGGTTGCTGTACGGCATGAGCAGGCAGCGGGTGCTGCCGCCGTTCCTGTCGGCCGTGCACCCGTTCCGCCGCACGCCGTGGGTCTCGATCCTGCTGACGACGGCCATCGCCCTCGCGCTCATCTCCTACGTCTCGCTGGCCCCGGACTCGCCCGTGGTGGCGATCCTCGGCGGCACCACGTCGCTGCTGCTGCTCACCGTGTTCTGCGTCGTGAACGTCAGCGTGCTGGTGCTGCGTCGGGACCGCGTGCCGCAGCGGCACTTCCACGCCGGACCGGTCCTGCCCGTGGTCGGCGCCGTGGCCTGCGCGTACCTGGTGCTGCCGTGGACGTCCGGCCGCGATCCCGAGCAGTACCGGATCGCGGGGATCCTCGTGGCGCTCGGCGTCGTGCTGTGGGGGATCACCTACGTGTGGAAGCGGCGCAGCACGCAGCAGGTCGACGTCCGTCGCTGAGCCGCCGGGCGGCCCCTCGACGGGAGCCCGGTGGCCCGGGCGGACCGTCAGCCGGGTGGGGTTCCGCAGGAGTGCCCGGTGAGCAGGTCGGCCAGCACGTCGGCCAGGGCGACCGACCCGAGCTCGGCGTCCTCGTCGGTGCAGAACTCCTCCGGCGAGTGCGACACACCGGTCGGGTTGCGGGTGAACAGCATGGCCGTCGGAACCCGCTCGGCCAGCACCCCGGCGTCGTGCCCGGCGCCGGTCGGCAGGTTCGGAACCCCGCCCAGTGCCGTGGTGAGCCGCCGCGCCAGCGCCGGGTCGAAGTCGACCGTGGGGCTGAGCGACTCCTCACGCACCTGCACCGTGCAGCCCTCGTCGGCGGCCAGCTCCTGGGCGCGGCGGGAGATCTCGGCGACGACGGCCGCGGTGACCGCGTCGTGCGGGTGGCGCACGTCCAGCCACAGGTCCACGCGGGAGGCGATGACGTTCGTCCCGCCGGGCACCGGCTGGAACCGGCCGACGGTGGCCCGCGTCCCGGGGTGGGCCGCGGCGACCTCGCGGACGGCGACCACCAGCCGCGAGGCCGCCAGCAGCGGATCGCGCCGGTCGGCCAGCAGCGTCGTGCCGGCGTGGTTGCCCTGGCCGTGCACGGAGAACCTCCAGCGGCCGTGCCCGAGGATCGAGGACGCCACCGCGACGGGGGCGTCGAGGTCGACCAGCCCGCGGCCCTGCTCGACGTGCAGTTCGACGAAGGTGCCGATCCGCGCCAGCGTCTCGTCGTCGCGACCGAAACCGGCCGGGTCCAGCCCGGCGGCGCGGGCGACGTCGGCGAAGGTGTTCCCCTCCGGATCGGTCAGACCCAGCGCGCGCTCGGCGGAGATCGCCCCGGTCAGCAGCCGCGACCCCAGGCAGGCCACCCCGAACCGGGAGCCCTCCTCCTCGGGGAACACCGCCAGGCCCAGGGGCCGGGCCGGCTGGATGCCGCGTTCGCGCAGCAGGTCCAGCGCACGCAGTGCCGAGGCCACCCCCAGCGGGCCGTCGAACGCACCGCCGCCGGGTACGGAGTCCAGGTGGCTGCCGGTCACCACCGCCCCGGCCGGCGGCGCACCGGTGGGGTTCCACCAGGCCCACACGATCCCGTTGCGGTCGGTCTGGGCTTCCAGCCCGCGGCGGCCGAGTTCACCGACGTACCAGTCGAGCAGTTCGCGCTCGGCGGTGGAGAACACCGGACGGGAGTACCCGCCGCGGACGGCGTCCCGCCCGGTGCCGGCGATGGCCGCGAGCAGCTTCCCGGTCGTCCCGGTCGTTCCGGTCGTCTCGTGCATCGACAACACCTCGGAGGGCTCAGGCGGACGGATCGCGTGGCGGTGCCGGTGCCGGTCCGCCGTCCGACGCGGCGGCCGCACCTCCGTACGGGGCCAGTCAACCCGGCCCGAGCCGGGGTGCACACCCGGCGGATGGACCTGGCGTCCAGGATGCTGGACAGGTCATCTCGCGGCAACGCCGGTCAGACGCCGCTGAGCGTCCGGGAGAACTGCTGGGCGAGGTCCCGCACGTCCGCGGCGTACTCCTCCGCCGGCCGGGGGCGCGTTCCAGCCACCATCGCGATCCCGATGGCCGCCACCGCGCGTCCGTCCGGCCCGACGACGGGTGCGGCCACGCACTCGATGCCCGAGGTCGTCGAACCGACCTCCACCGCGTGTCCGGCCTCGCGCACCTGGGCCAGCACCTCTCGCAACGCCTCCAGCGAGCTGATCTGCACGTCGGTGCGCCGTGGCCACTCGTACTCGGTGAACACGGCGCGGAGTTCGGCGTCGGGGAGCAGGGCCAGGATCGAGCGGCCGACGGCGGTCAGGTGCGCCGGCAGGCGCGTGCCGACGTCGGTCACCAGCCGGATCCCCGAACCCCGGGGTTCCCGCTTGTCCAGGTACAGGACGTCGGTGCCCTGCAGCACCGCCAGGTGACTGGTCTGCCCCGTGCGCGCGGTGAGGGCGGCCAGGTGGCGCTGGCCGGCGTGCTGCAGGTGACCGGTGCGCAGGTAGGCCGCGCCGATCTCCAGGGCGCTGGTGCCCAGCGACCACACGCGCAGATCCGGCCAGTACGCCACGTAGCGCCGTTCCTGCATGACGTTGAGCAGGTGGTGCGTGGTGCTCTTGGGCAGTTCCAGCGCGGCGGCGATCTCCAGCGCGGTCATCGGAGAGGCCCGGTTCCCGAGCAGGTCGAGAACGGCCATGACGCGTTCGGCGGACTTCACCTTGCTGCTGGACACGAACTCCCACCTCGCCCGACGCGTGGAAACCTGCGGAAGGTCTTCCGGAGCGGAGCGAGTTCCCCCTACTCTCTCTCCGAGCCGAGACATTAGTCTCGTATCTCAGACTCGACAAGGGTTTCTGCGCGACGCGAGGGGACGGCAGTGATGAGGGCCATGCTCCTGGACCAGGACCTCACCCTGAGGGTCGGGGACCGCCCGGACGTCGAACCCGGCCCCGGAGACGTCGTCGTGGAGGTCGCGTGGACGGGCGTCTGCGGATCGGACCTGCACGTCGTGGCCACCGGCGACTGGGTCGAGTACTGGCCCGCCACGCTGGGGCACGAGGTCGCCGGCACCGTCGTCGAGTCCCGTGCGGACGTGGCCGTCGGAACCCGGGTCGTCCTGGACTCCAGGATCCCCTGCGGGACGTGCGACGGCTGCTCCCGCGCAGCGCGCCTGTGCACCGCGATGGCCTGGCTGGGGGAGCGCATCCCCGGCGGCTACGCCGACCGGCTCACGGTGCCGGCCGCGTCGGTGCACGAGGTCCCCGCCGGCCTCGACCTCGCGGTGGCGGTCCTGGCCGAACCCGTCGCGGTCGTCGCCAGTGCCGTCGACCGGATCCGGGACGTCCCCCGCTCGGTGCTGCTGCTCGGCCACGGCCCGATCGGCGCGTTCGCCCACGCGGAGTTCTCCCGGCGCTGGCCCGGGGTTCCCGTCACGGTCGTGGAACCCCGTGCCGTCCGGGCCGAGCTCGCCCGGTCGCACGGCGCCGACACCCTGGCCGGCCTGCCCGCGGACGGCTCCTTCGACCTCGTCGTCGACGCGGCGGGGTATCCCGGCAGCCTTCCGGACGCGGTGTCCCGCACCGCCTCCGGGGGCACCACGCTGCTGGTGGCGCTGTCGAAGGAACCGGCCGGCCTGGTACCGGCCGACGTCGTGGAACGGTCGGTGACCATCACCGGCAGCGTGGGTTTCGACACCGCGCACCTGCCGCGGGCGCTGGCCGCGCTGGCGGCCGACCCCGACCGATACGCGAGCGTCGTCACCCACCGGGTTCCGCTCCAGGAGCTCCCTGAGTTCCTGACGCAGCAGCGGCACCGGACGGCCGGCAAGGTGATCGTGGAGGGCGGCCGGCCGTGAGGTACCTCGTCACCGGCGGCACCAGCGGCATCGGGCGCGCCTGCGCCGACCACCTGTCCCGCGCCGGCCACTCCGTCTGGATCACCGGCACGACCGCGCAGGGCGTGGCCGCGGTGGACGGTGTGCAGGGCGGCAGCGTCTGCGACGTCCGCGACGACTCCGCCGTCGACTCCGCCGTCGCCGAGGCCGTGGCCGGTCTGGGTGGACTGGACGGGGTCTTCGCCAACGCCGGCGTCGACGGTGCGGGCCGGCCCGCCGCCGAGCTCGACAGCGCCTCCTTCCTGGGTGTCCTCGACGTCAACACCGTGGGCGCCCACCGGGTGGCGCGGGCGGCGTACCCGCGGCTGAGCCGTCCCGGCACGATCCTCGTCAGCGCCTCGGTCAACGCCCAGCGTCCCGAGGCGGGTTTCACCGACTACAACGTCAGCAAGGCCGCCGCCGTGGCCCTCGCCCGCTCGCTCGCGGTGGAGTGGAGCGGCGAGGGGATCACGGTGCTGGCCCTGTGCCCGGGGTACTTCCCGTCCCGCATGACCAGCGCCTGGCTCGAGGACCCGGTGACGTCGGCCGAACTGCTGTCGCACATCCCCGCCGGCCGGTTCGGGGACCTGCGCGAGATCGGCGAGACCGTCGAGTTCCTGCTCGGGCCGAGCGCCCGCTTCATGACCGGTGGCGTCGTCACCCTCGACGGTGGCCGCTCGCTGTGACGTCCCCCCACCCCACCCACGGAACACCCGAGGAGTTCCCCGTGACCACCACGACCGAGAAGGCGCAGGTGCTGCGCGAGCGCGGCCGCTGGGCGGACCTGAGCGCGGACGAGCGCGACGACCTGCTCACCCGCGGCACGTCCGCGATCTTCGACCCCCAGCTGCGCGAGAGCGTGCTGGAGATCGTCGAGGACGTCCGCGCGAACGGCGACGCCGCGCTCGTCCGGGCGCTGGAGAAGTTCGACGGCTGCACCGTCGCACCGCAGGACATCAAGGTCACCGCGGCCGAGTTCGCCGCCGCCCGGGCGCAGGTCAGCGACGAACTGCTCGCCGCGATCCGCGACTCCATCGCCCACGTCCGCCGGTTCAACGAGCAGCTCGTCGCCAAGGGCGACTGGAGCTTCGAGACCGCCCCCGGCCTGACCGTGGGGGAGAAGGTCAGCCCCATCGCCAGCGCCGGTCTGTTCGTCCCCAGCGGAAAGGGTTCCTACCCCTCGGTCCTCGTCCAGATCGGCGTCCCGGCCGTCGTGGCGGGGGTTCCCGAGATCGCGGTCGTCGTCCCGCCGGTCCCCGGTTCCGGCGGCGAGGTCGACCCGGCCGTCCTGGTCGTGGCCGACGAACTCGGGCTGACGAACGTGTTCCGCGCCAACGGCCCCGCCGGCATCGCCGCGCTGGCCTTCGGCACCGAGACCGTCCCGAAGGTCCGCAAGCTGTGCGGTCCGGGCAGCCCGCCGGTCGCCTGCGCGCAGCTCGAGGTCCAGCGGTTCGGCACCGTCGGGGTCGTGCTGCTCGGACCCAGCGAGAGCCTGGTCCTGGCCGACGACTCCGCCGACCCGCGCCTGCTGGCCGCCGACCTGCTCAACGAGGCCGAGCACGGTCCCGACTCCACCAGCGTCCTGGTCACCGACAGCCCCGGACTCCTGGCCGCCACCCAGGCCGAACTGGCCCGGCAGCTGCAGGAACTGCCCGAACCCCGCCGCACCTACGCCGGCAGGGCGCTGGGGGTGAACGGTGGCGTCGTCCTGACCCGCGACATGGCCGAGGGCGCCGAGGTCGCCAACGCCTTCGCCCCCGAGCACATGCAGCTGGTCGCACGCGAGGAGGAGGCCGTCCTGGACCTCGTCGTCGACGCCGGGGAGGTCCTGCTCGGCCAGAACACGACGGTCTCGATGGCGAACTTCGTCATCGGCTGCCCGGCCTCGCTGCCCACCAGCGGCTACGCCAAGGTCTCCAGCGGCATCACCGCCGATGCGTTCCGCAAGTGGACGGCCGTCGCCAAGGCCGACCGTCCCGCGCTGGAGGCCACGGCGCAGACCGTGTTCGCGTTCTGCGACCACGAGGGTTTCCCGGCGCACGCCGCGTCCGTCCGCGCCCGGCTGGAGGCGTGAGCCCGGTGGCTGCACGGTCCGTCGCGAGCGTCGAACGCCGCTCGATCGACTTCGTCCCGCTGAACGAGCGCCACGGTTCGGTCCGCAGCCTGTTCACGCTGTGGTTCGGCGCGAACATGACCATCACCGCGATCGCCGCCGGCGCCGTCACGGTCGCCGTCGGGGTTCCGCTGCCGTGGGCGCTGCTGGCCATCGTGCTCGGCAACCTCATCGGTGCGGTGTTCATGGCGCTGCACTCGGCGCAGGGGCCGCTGCTGGGCATCCCGCAGATGATCCAGAGCCGCGCGCAGTTCGGTTTCGTCGGTGCGGTGCTGCCGCTCGTGCTCGTGCTGCTGATGTACGTGGGCTACTTCGCCAGCAGCGCCGTCCTGACCGGTCAGGCCGTGGCCAGCTGGCTCGGACTGTCCGTCGACACCAGCATCGTGCTGGCGAACGCCGTCACGGCCGTCCTGGCGATCTACGGCTACCGGTTGCTGCACGCCACCGAGAAGTGGCTGTCGCTGCTGTCCGGGATCGGTTTCCTGGTCCTGTCGGTCCAGCTGGTCCGCAACGTCGGGTTCGGCGAGTGGACGACGGCCGGGTTCTCCTGGGGACCGTTCCTGCTCGCGATGGCCGTGGCCGCGACCTGGCAGCTGACCTACGCGCCCTACGTGGCGGACTACTCGCGCTACCTGCCCGTCGACACCCCGGTCCGGGCGTCGTTCTGGTACACGTACGCCGGCACCGTGCTGGCGGCCACCTGGATGTTCGCCTTCGGGGCGGTCGCCACGGCCGCGGCCGCCGAGGCGTTCGACGGCGGCTCCGTCGACTTCATCGTCGGCCAGGCCGGCGCCGCGACGTGGGCGTTCTTCCTCATCGTCGTCGCGGGCAACATCGCGGTCAACGCGCTGAACCTCTACGGCATGTTCATGTCGGCGACCACGACCCTGACGGTGTTCTCCCGCGAGCGCGTCGGGGTGTGGCTGCGGGCCGCGATCATCCTGGTCGCCGCCGTCGTCGGCACGGCCATCGCGATCGTCGGCCGCGCGAACTTCCTGGACAACTTCACGAACTTCATCCTGCTGCTGGCGTACTTCCTCATCCCGTGGACCTCGATCAACCTGGTGGACTTCTACCTGGTCCGCAAGGAGCGGTACGTCATCGAGGACATCTTCGAACCCCACGGGCGGTACGCCGGGGTCGACTGGCGCGCCATGACGGCCTACGTCGTCGGCATCGTCCTGGAGCTGCCGTTCGTGAACTCCAGCTTCTACGTGGGCCCGTTCGTCGAACCCCTCGGCGGTGCGGACGTGTCCTGGCTGCTGGGCATCTTCCTCAGCGGTGGCCTGTACTACGTGCTCATGCGCGTGGCCCCCGTCCGCCGCGGGCACGTCGCCGTGCACGGTGACCAGCCGGTGGGGAGCGTCGCACCGTGAGGTTCTCCGAGGTCCGGGAACTCGTCCAGCTCAAGGTGCCCGAGGTCGGCCGCAGCCGGGTCCTGGGCAGGGCCCGCACGGTCGAGGACTTCCGCCGGGCCGCGCGGCGTGCGCTGCCCCGCTCGGTGTTCGACTACGTCGACGGCGGCGCCGACGAGGAGGAGAGCCTGCGCGGCAACGTCGAGGCCTTCCGCCGCTGGCGGTTCGTCCCGAACTCCCTGGTCGACGTCTCCGAACCCGACCTGACCACGACGGTCCTCGGGCGGCCCGTCGCGGCTCCGCTGGGCCTGGCCCCCACCGGGTACACGCGGATGATCTCCCCGCTGGGCGAACCGGCCGTGGGGGGGGGGGGGGGGGGGGGGGGGGGGGGGGGGGGGGGGGGGGGGGGGGGGGGCGGGGGGGGCGGGGGGGGGGGGGGGGGGGGGGGGGGGGGGGGGGGGGGGGGGGGGGGGGGGGGGGGGGGGGGGGGGGGGGCGGGGGGGGGGGGGGGGGGGGGGGGGGGG
>NZ_JBJLSI010000006.1:0-201256 GCF_050871945.1 Kineococcus deserti
CCCCCCCCCCCCCCCCCCCCCCCCCCCCCCCCCCCCCCCCCCCCCCCCCCCCCCCCCCCCCCCCCCCCCCCCCCCCCCCCCCCCCCCCCCCCCCCCCCCCCCCCCCCCCCCCCCACGACTGCTCTTCCATGGAACCACAGAGGGTGACGAGTTGTCGCGCTAAGTGAGGAACGACGAAGGCCCCGCTCGACCAGGTCGGAGCGGGGCCTTCAAGGGGCGTGGATCAGGCGGTGCGCGCCACCGCCGGCGCGGCGTACGACCCGAAGGCCGACAGCGCCAGGCGCGACTTGAAGTCGCTCTGCGCCCCGACGGCCGCGTAGTAGGACTCCTTGCGCTTGGTCGCGGCACCGGCGCCCTTCGGGGCGACGACCATCTCGGGCGCGAGGTGCGTGTTCATCCCGTCGCGCAGCAGGACCAGCGCCTCGGCGCGCATCTGCGAGATGCGGGACTCGGTGACACCCAGCTCCTCGGCCAGCTCGGCCATCGGCCGCTCCTGGATGAAGTAGCCCTCGATGACGACCTTCAGGCGCTCGGGCAGCACCGCGATCGCCGAGCGCAGGTAGCCGATGCGCTCGCGGTGCAGCAGCTCCTGCTCCGGGCCGGGGGTGTGCGTGGGCAGGTGGTCGTCCAGGGAGGCGCCGTCGGCGGTGAAGCCCTGCATCGACAGGACCATGGAGCGCTGCGCCTCGTCGCGGGTCTCGGCCAGCTCCTTCTCCGAGACGCCGAGCGTGGCGGCCAGCTCGGAGGCGGTGGGCGTGCGCCCGAGCTCGACGGTCAGCTGGTCCTCGGTCTGCGACAGCTTGCGCTGGCGGCTGCGGACACCGCGGGAGGCCCAGTCGGCGCCGCGCAGGTCATCCAGGATCGCGCCGCGGATGCGGGTGTTGGCGTAGCGGTTGAACGGCACGCCCGTGTTGGGGTCGTAGGACCGGGAGGCCTGGAACAGCGCCATGAGACCGGCCGAGGTGAGGTCGTCGCGGCTCACGTGCGACGGCAGACGGCCGATGAACTCGCTGGTGATGTAGCCGACGAGCGGCAGGTTCTTCTCCACCAGCGCATGGCGCTGGGCAGCAGAAAGCTCGATGATGGGGAGCTCCCGGGTGGCGGAGGCGGTGTCTGCGGTCACACACGCCTTCTCGGCAGGACACCCCATGGGACTTGAGCGCCTATCGGGGGTCAACGTACCCCAACCGCGCTGGGCCGATCGAGTTGCATCGTTCCACGCCGTGTCGTCACCGACCGCGGAACGGGTGACAGCCGTCACCCACGGACCCCTCCCCTTCAGCTGAGACGTTCCACCAGCCGAATGAGTGACGTCGCGCGCATCTTCTGGCGTGACCAGCGTCGCTGGAGTGTTTCGAGTGGTTGGAGGGACGGCGTGAAGCCGCTGTGGGAGGTCGTGCGCGACCTGGAGTTCGCTCACCAGAAGGGCCGGCTGACGCCGACCTTCATCGACGAGTACGCGGTCAAGCACGGTGAACGCGTCAGTGCTCTCTACGCCCTGTGCGCGAAGAACTTCCTCGAGGTCGAGCACGAGATCGGGCGCAACGACCACATCGCCCGCGAGCGGACGATGGGCGTGGACCAGCGAGCCGTCGACCGCGCCATGGAAGAAGAGGCGCGAATCCTGCACCAGGAGCTGCGGAGCGCACGCGAGGACGGCCGGCCCTACGCCCTGCGCAAGCCCGGCAAGAACGCCCAGTTCATCCGCAAGACCGGGCGCTGAGTCTCCCGTTCCGCCCACGCCGGCGCCTCAGCTCGTGGTACCGGAAGCCGATGGACAGCCCGAGCACGTCACGTTGAAGGCACGAGGAAGGACACGCATGGGACTCGCCGAGGTCTCCGGCATCCTCTGGAAGGAGCGGGAGCTGCTGGAGCTGCTCCTGTTCAAGCTCGAGGAGGAGCAGCTGGTGCTGGCCAGCGGCCGGACCCGCTGGCTGGCGCACGCGACCCGCGAGGTCGAGTTCGTCATGGAGCAGATCCGGATGACCGAGCTCCTGCGTGCCACCGAGGTCGACGCGATCGCGGCAGAGCTCGAGCTGGAGCCGGGCCCGAGCCTGAACGCCATCGCCGAGGCCGCCCCGGACCCGTGGGGGGACATCTTCCGCGGCCACCGCGACTCCTTCCTCACGCTGACGGCCGAGATTCAAGACCTCGCCGACGCGAACCGAGACCTTCTCAACGCCGGTTCCCGCGCCCTGCGCGAGACCCTGCTCGGGCTGGACCAGCCCCTCGACACCTACACCTCCCGGGGCAAGAACACGGCCACGTCGGCCGGCGGGTCCCGCGCCCACTTCGTCGACGAAGCCCTCTGACCGGGCCCTGAAAGGAACTGCTGACGATGAGCACCTTCTCCGGCATCAACACCGCCGCCCGCGCCCTGTCCGCCTCGCAGCGCGGCATGGAGGTCACCGGCCAGAACATCGCCAACGCGAACACCGAGGGCTACTCCCGCCAGCGGGTCGACCAGAGCGCCAGCGTTCTGAACCAGACCGGCCAGTTCTCGCAGAAGTTCACGCCGGGTGACGGGGTCGTCGTCAACGGCCTCACCCGCATCACCGACGCGCTGTCGACCGCGACCGCCCGCCAAGACTCGGCCAACGCCAAGGAGCAGTCGACCGCGGCCACCATCTGGGCCGGCGTTGAGAACGCCATCGGTGACACCGGCACTTCCGGCCTGTCGCAGAACCTCGCCGACCTGTCCTCGGCGTGGAACGACCTGGCCTCCAAGAGCGGCACGGACGGACTGGACGGCGCGCGTTCGCTGGTCATCACGCGCAGCCAGGCGGTCGCCGCATCGGTCAACGGGATGAACACCCAGCTCGAGGCGCAGTACGACCAGCTCAACCTGCAGGCCGACGCCATCACCTCGCAGGTGAACACGCTGGCCCAGAACGTGGCCAAGCTCAACACGTCCATCCGCGAGACCACGGCCAACGGCGCCTCGGCCAACGAGCTGATGGACCAGCGCGACCAGCTGCTCAACCAGCTCGCCGACCTCTCCGGGTCCCGCGTCGTGAACCGCGACAACGGCACCGTCGACGTCCTCATCGGCAACGCCACGCTTGTGACCGGGGACTTCTCCTACGAGCTGACCGTCACGCCCACCAACGCGGCCGGCGAAGCGATCGAGGAAGCCAACATCGACAACGACTTCGTCGCCAGGATCAACGGCCAGGTGGCCTCGCCGGCTGCCGGCTCGCTCAAGGCCACGATGGACGGCGCGAACACGACACTGGCCAAGCAGAAGGAGGAGCTGAACGGCTTCGCCAAGCAGCTGGCCGACGACACCAACGCGGCCTACGGGCAGCCTTTCTTCGCCAACAGCGACGGCAGCACGCCGGTCAACGCCAAGCTGCTGACCGTGGTCGAGACCGCGGCGAACCTGCGGGACAGCACCAACCTCACCGGCGCCCAGTCGGCCGACCGCGTCCACGCCAAGGCCGTGACCTCCGCGTTCGAGGGCATCAAGTCCTCCTGGCGGACCAACGTCACCAACCTGGCTGCTTCAACTCAGTCCGCGTCCAACCGTGCCGACCTGGCCTCGCAGGTGTCGCTGAAGTCCGCCGCGGTCCGCGACGGGGTCTCCGGCGTCAACTTGGACGAGGAGATGACCAACCTCGTCGCCTACCAGCACGCCTACTCGGCCGCTGCTCGCGTCCTCACCGCGATCGACGAAGCGCTGGACACCCTGATCTCCCGCACCGGCCTCGTCGGCCGCTGACGACTGACCTGACCGGAGGAAGACCATGCTCGGCCGTGTGACCCAGCGCAGCATCGCCATGAACTCGCTGACCAATCTGCAGAACATGCAGGCCCGCAGCGCTCAGCTGCGCGAGCAGATCACCAGCGGCACGTCGCTGTCGAAGGGCTCGGACGACTCCGTTCGCGCAGCAGCCGCCCTGCGACTGAACGATCAGGTCGCGGTCAACACCCAGAACTCGCGCAATCTCACCGAGGCCCGCGCTTGGATGACGACGCAGGAACCGGCGCTGCAGAGCACCACCGACGCCTTGCAGCGGGTCCGCGACCTGACCGTCCAGGCCGGCAACGGCGCGCTGGACGACAAGGGACGTGCGGCGATCGCCGCCGAGATCCGCGAGCTCAAAAACACGATCCTCGGGGACGCGAACACCCAGTACCAGGGCCGTGCCGTGTTCGCAGGCACCTCGGCGGCCGAGCAGGCCTACGACCCGGAAGGCTACGCGACGACCGACGACACCGGCGTGCTCGCCGGCAAGCAGATCGGCATCGTCACGCGGACCATCTCCCCCGGTGTCGAGATGCAGGTCAACATCTCCGGCAAGGCCGTCTACGGCTCCGGAGACGACAGCGTCTTCAAGGAGCTGGATGTTCTCGCCGAGAACATCAGCCTGGGCAAGGTTGCCGACGCCACGGCCGCGCTTGCCACGATCGACAAGCGCATCAACCTCGCCACGACCGCGATGGCCACGATCGGCGCGAAGACCAACCAGCTCGACCACGCCGAAGAGGTCAACACCAACCAGCTGCAGTACCTCACCACCCAGCTGGAGGACGTCTCGGGCGTCGACACCGCCAAGGCGTACATGGAGATCACTGCACAGAGCGTCGCCTACCAGGCCGCCCTGCAGGTGACCGCCAAGACGATCCAGTCCAGCCTGGTCGACTTCCTGCGCTGACCCGACCGACGCGCCGACCACCCCCGTCATCGTTTCACCCTGTTCCCCACCCCCGGAGTTCCTAGAGTGACCCTCATGACCGACGCGCCCGTGACCGCCCCCACGATCGAGTTCGTCTCGCCCATCATGGGCTTCGCCGAGCACACCGCCTTCCACCTCGTCCCCCTGGACGAGGAGGGCACGCTGTACTCGCTGCGGGCCGTCGACGGCACGGGGATCCGCCTGGTCGTCGTCGCGCCGCAGAAGTTCTTCCCGGGCTACTCCCCCGAGATCGACGACGAGACGGTCGCGGCGCTGGACCTGCGGGACGCCACGGAGGCGGCGGTCCTGAACGTGGTGAACATCGGGGACGACCCGGCCAACGCCACGGTGAACCTGCTGGCTCCCATCGTCATCAACCACCGGACGATGCGGGCCGCCCAGGCCGTCCTGGTCGGCACCGATCTGCCGCTGCGGGCGCCTCTCCTGGCCGCCTGAGTCACACCTGTCACAGACGCCCCGCCGGGCCACCGGCGGGGCGTTCGTGCGTCCAGGGATCGACACGATTGGCGCGACGGATTGCACCTTCTTCGCTACTGTCTGTAGTGGTCGAGAAGCCGCCAGGCCGCCCCCAACGAGCCTGTCGGTGACCAGGACAGGCCCGGGTCGGAATCCCCGGGAACCGAAGACGAAGGGATCCCTGACGTGAGCATCGCTTCCGACACCAAGCCCAAGATCGAATTCGTGACGCCCCTCATGGGCTTCGAGGACACCAGCTTCGAACTCGACGCCCTCGACGACGACGGCATGTTCTACACCATGCAGTCGACGTCGGACCCGAGCCTGCGCCTCGTCCTCGCCGACCCGTCGCCGTTCTACCCCGAGTACGACGCGGTCATCAACGACGAGACGGCTCAGGCCCTGGACATCCAGGACGAGGGCGACGGGGCCGTCCTGACCATCGTCAACATGGCACAGGGCATGGAGAAGGCCACCATCAACCTGTTCGCCCCCATCGTCGTCAACCCCAAGTCCCACAAGGCGTTGCAGACGCTGCAGTACGGCACCGACGACTCTCCGCTCGACGCGCCGCTCCAGCGCCCCGGCGCCTGAGTCCCGACGCGCAGGGCACGTTGACCCCGCGGGGCCGATGATCGAACCCGTGGGGTCGACGTGCCGCTCCCACCAGCCCTCGTAGAGTCGCGGCATGGATCTCGAACGTCCCCTCGCCCCCGAGCCCTACTCCCTGCTCCCCCGTGTCCCGAGCTTCGCCCTGCACTCGGCCGACGTCACCTCCGGTGAGCAGATGGACGTCCGGCACGCCGACGGCAACGTCTCGCCGCAGCTGAGCTGGGACGGCTTCCCGGAGGGCACCAAGAGCTTCCTGGTCAACTGCTTCGACCCGGACGCCCCGACGCCGGCCGGCTTCTGGCACTGGACCCTCGTCGACGTGCCACTGAGCGTGACGAGCCTGGAGCGGGGCGCGGAGGTGCCCGACGGCGCCTACGCCCTGAAGAACGACGGCGGCAGCCCGGACTTCGCCGGCGCCGCTCCCCCGCCCGGGGACCGCCCGCACCGCTACGTCTTCGCGGTGCACGCCCTCGACGTCGAGTCCCTCGGCGTTCCGGCCGAGGCCACCCCCACGGTCGCGGCGTTCATGTCGCTGGGCCACGTCCTGGCCCGCGCGACGCTCAGCCCCGTCTACTCGCGGTGAGCGCGCCCCAGGACGCGGCCGGCACCCTCGAGCTGCGACCCGCCGCCGAGCACCCCGACCTCCTGCCCGAGGCCGTCCTCAAGGCACTGCCCGAGGGCGCCTGGGTCACCGAGATCGACCCGGACCTGGCCGACACCCAGGCCCTCGTCGAGGCCACCGGCGCCCCCCTGGAGGCCTCCGGCAACTGCGTCGTCGTGGCCGGCAAGCGCGAAGGCGAGGAGCGGGTCGCGGCGTGCGTGGTCCTGGCCAGCACCCGCGCGGACGTCAACAACGCCGTGAAGAAGGCGCTGGCCGTCCGCAAGGCGTCGTTCCTGCCGATGGACCGCGCCGTCGAGGAGTCCGGCATGGAGTACGGCGGCATCACGCCCGTCGGGCTCCCGGACGGCTGGCGCATCCTCGTCGACACCAAGGTCGCCCAGGCCGACTGGGTCCTCATCGGGTCCGGGCTGCGCCGTTCCAAACTCGTCGTGCGGGGAGCGGACATCGCCGCGCTGCCGGGCGCCGAGGTCGTCGACATCAGCATGCCCGCGAAGTGATCGTCCGGGGGAACAGGTCGGCCGCGGACGTCTGGGAGGACTACGCCCGGATCGACCGCTGGCCGACCTGGTCCCCGCAGATGACCGGCGTCGAGGCGGACGGCGACCGCATCGCCGACGGCGTCACCGGGCGCGTCCACTGCGGCCCGATCCGGTTGCCCTTCACCATCACCCACGTCGACGAGGACGCGATGACGTGGACGTGGCGGGTCCTCGGCATCGAACTGCGCCACGGCGTCCAGGCCACCCCGGCCGGCTGCCTCACGACGTTCCAGGGCCCGCTGCCCTACCTGCCCGCCGCGTGGATCGCGTTGCGGCGGCTGGTGTCAGGTCGCCGACAGCAACCGGGACACCGCCTCGACGGGTGAGCGCTCCCCCGCCAGGACGGCCACGACGTCGCGCACGAACGGCAGGTCGGGGTCGCGGCGCAGCAACGCCGGTGCGGTGGCCACGCCCTCGGCCGTTCCCCCGGCGCGCGAGACCGCCTCGGGCAGCGGCAGACCTTGCCCGAGCGCGACCCCGACGCGGTGGTTGCGCGACAACGTCGACGTGCTGGTCGCCACGAGGTCGCCGGCCCCGGCCAGTCCGAGGAACGTCTGCTGGGACGCCCCGAGCCGCACGCCGAGCGCCGACATCTCGCTCAACCCCAGCGTCAGCACGGCCGCGCGCGCGTTCGCCCCGAGACCGGCGCCCTCGACCATCCCGACGGCCAGGGCGACGACGTTCTTGAACGCCCCGGCCACGTCGACGCCCAGGACGTCGGTCAGCGGGTGGGCGTGGAACACCGGCGTGGTGAAACTCGTCGAGACCTCCTGGGCCACGTCGGGGTTCCCGCAGGCCACGACCGTCGCCGCAGGTTGCCCGCGCGCGATTTCGGCGGCCAGGTTCGGCCCGGACAACGCCAGCACGTGCTCGGGGGCCAGGACCTCGGCGACGATCTCCGTGCCGAACTCCCCCGTGGCCGTCTCGACCCCCTTGGCCAGGTTCACGACCGGGACCGACGGCACCACCGGAGCCCACTCGAGCAGGCGGGACCGCAACTGCTGCAACGGCACCGCGAGCACGACCAGCGACGCCCCGTCCACCACCGCGGCGACGTCGGAACTTGCGGCGACCCGCGGGGACAACGCGACCCCGGGCAGGTACTGCTCGTTGCGGCCCGTCGCGCGGATCTGCGCGGCGAGCTCGGGCCGCCGGCACCACAACCCGACGCTGGCAGCGTTGGCCGCGAGGATCCCGGCGACCGCCGTTCCCCACGCTCCCGATCCCAGGACGGCGACGTGCGAAACCACGTCAGCGACGCAGCAACGTGTTCGGCACCACGGCGAAGGCCTCGTGGACCCCCGACAGAGCAGGGACGTCCAGGATCGTGTCGCCCTCACTGGCCGCGACCGTCGACCAGTGCGAGCGGAGGTTCACCATCCAGTCCAGGTGGACGTCGCCGGAGTCGCTGAGGAACGCCTCGAGCAGCACCGGCAGGCCGGCGTTCCGGTACTCGGCGCGCTTCTCGTTCATCTCCCGCAGCATGTTGCTCGGGGACCAGACCTCGACGGCGGCGACCGGAACCCCGACGTGCACGTCCTCGGTGAAGAGCTCGGGCCCGTTCACCAAGACGTCCGGGATCCTGCCCCGCACCACACTGCCGTCAGGCGCCATCTCGACCGCCCAGTTGCCCGGCGCCGTCGCCACGACATCCCACTGCCGCTCGAACTCGTCGGCGAGGCGTCGAGCGATGATGTGGTGCGGGTTGCCGCCGACCTTCTTGATCACCAGTACCCCGTCGACGACTTCGACCACTTCGAGGAAGCCGGCGGGCGCGCTCAGCCAGGTGTCCACCGGGACACCGAGCTGGGCCGCTCCGAGACTCACCCGGTCAGGATAGGACGCGCGTCTCCCACAGAGCCACCGCGCTCGCCGCCGCCACGTTGAGGCTGTCGACGCGGGCGTCCATGGGGATGCGCACGACCAGGTCGGAGGCCGCCAGCGCGCGCCGGCTCAGCCCGTCCCCTTCAGTGCCCAGCAGGAACGCCAGCCGCTGCGGCGCCTCGAAGGACCCCAACGCCACGGAGTCGTCCGACAGCGCGAGCGCCGCCACGGTGAAGCCGCTGGAGCGCAACAGGTCCAGGTCACCGGGCCACGACGTCGCCCGCGCCCAGGGCAGGTGCAGCACCGTGCCCATCGACACCCGCACGCTGCGCCGGTACAGCGGGTCGGCGCACCGGGGGCTGACGATCACGCCGTCGACGCCGAAGGCCGCGACCGAGCGGATGATGGCGCCCACGTTCGTGGCGTCGGCGACGTCCTCGAGCACGACCAGCCGCGCCGGGCCGGGCGGCAGCGCCGCGAGCACTTCGGAGACGGTGCGCGGGACCGGCCGCACGAACGACCCCAGCGCCCCCCGGTGCAGGTCGACGCCGGTGAGTTCCTCGACGACCGCGGCGGGCGCGACGAAGGCGGGCGCGTCGGTGGGCAGGTCGTCGGCTAGCTCGGCGTAGCGGTGCGGCGAGACCAGGAACGAGCGCGGCACGTAGCCGGCCTCGAGGGCGCGGCGGATCACCTCGACGCTCTCGGCGAGGAACAACCCCTCGGCGGGTTCCCGGCGGGTCCGCAACTGCACGTCGCGCAGCGAGGTGTAGTCGCGCAGGAAACCCGCGTACTGCGGATCGGTCAGGTCGGTCAGGTCGATCCGCGGCACGCCGGAACGCTATCCCATGCAGGAAGCCTCAGAGGTCGGGCAGACGGGGCGTCAGACCGAGGCGGTCGGGGTCGAACTCGAGGTCGGCGCCGTCGGCGACGCTCAGCACGTCGACGAGCGTCGCCGGTTCCCGCTCGGGTTCCACCCCACCAGTCCCGTCCTGTCGACGGGTCCACCTGACCCCACCAACGCCGGAGGGCATGGTCCCACGAGGGAACTCGCGAGACCATGCCCCCGAAGTCGGTACCT
This sequence comes from Kineococcus deserti, assembly GCF_050871945.1. Classification (NCBI taxonomy): domain Bacteria; kingdom Bacillati; phylum Actinomycetota; class Actinomycetes; order Kineosporiales; family Kineosporiaceae; genus Kineococcus; species Kineococcus deserti. Next base: position 9,832 of record NZ_JBJLSI010000006.1, read on the forward strand.
CAGAGGCGGAAGCGCCCCACCAGCGTCCGCAGCTGCTCGCTGACCCCGGACACCTCGTCGGCCGCGGTGCGGGTCGCCACGACCGAGCGGTCGGTCGCGTCGGTCGCGGCCGACACCCCGTCGATGCCGGCGGTGATGCGGTCCGCGCCACCGGCGGCGTCGGCGATGGACCGCGAGATCTCGCTCGTCGTGGCGGTCTGCTCCTCCACGGCCGAGGCGATGGTGGTCTGCAGGTCGTTGATCCGGGCGATGACCTCGCTGATCGAGGAGATCGCGTTGACCGCGCCGGTGGTGTCGGATTGGATCGTGCTGACGCGGCGGGAGATGTCCTCGGTGGCCTGCGCGGTCTGCTGGGCCAGTTCCTTGACCTCACCGGCCACGACGGCGAACCCCTTGCCCATCTCGCCTGCGCGGGCGGCCTCGATGGTGGCGTTGAGCGCCAGCAGGTTGGTCTGCTCGGCGATGGCGGTGATGGCCTTGACGACGTTGCCGATCTCGACGGAGGACTCCCCCAGCCGCGCGACTGTGGCGGTGGTCTCCTCGGCGACCTGGACGGCGTGCGCCGCGACGCCGGTGGCCTCGGCGGCCGAGGCGGAGATCTCGCGGATGGCGGCGCCCATCTGCTCGGAGCCGGCCGAGACGGCCTGCAGGTTCGTCGAGACGGCGGCGATGTCGCCGGACACCGCACGCACCTCGGACCCGGCGCGGTCGGAGGCCGCGGACGACTCGGCCGAGGCGTCGGCGAGGGTGCGCGAGGAGTGGCCGAGGGTTTCGGCGCCGGCGGCGACCGAGGCGAACTCGGTGCGCAGGCGGGCGATCGCGCGGTCCAGCGAGGCGGCCATCCGGCCCAGTTCGTCGGTCCGCTCGATGCCCGAGGAGACCGTCAGGTCGCCCTGGTCGAGCGACTCGGCGACGGCGGCGATGCGGTTGGCGTCCCCGCGCACGCGGCGGATGACCACGGCGGACACGACGGCGGAGATCGCGAGGCCGACGACGAGCAGCAGGACGGTCAGCAGGGTCGTGCGCGAGGAAGCGGCCTGGGAGGAGGCGACGAGGTCGTCGACGGCCTGGTCCGAGCTGTCCTTCAGCGCGGCGATGTCCTGGGTGTAGGCCTCGTTGGCGGCGTTGTACTGGTCGTTCTGCCGGGCGATCTCGTCGGGGTCGGCGGTGCTCGCCCCGGCGGCCAGCAGCGCGTTCATCGCGTCGAGCTGCTTCTGCATGTCCGCGACGACCGCGGCCTGCTCACCGCTCGCCTTGTCGGCCAGGACCGCCATGCTCTCCTTCACGGAGGCCGCCGCGGCGTCCTGCTGGGCCTTGTACGAGTCGGCCAGGTTCGGCGCGATCATCGCCGAGAGCGACTTCAGCGCCTCGGTCTCGTGCTTCTCGGCGACGTTCTGCACGGCCTGCTGCACGACGAGCGCCTCGGACTTCAGCGACTCCAGCTGCGTGACCGTCGAGTGGCTCTGCTGCAGCCCCACGGCACCCAGGATGCACGCCACGACGGCCGCCGAACCGGCCGCGCTGATGATCCCCGTCGCCAGCGTCGTCTGCCGCTTGCGCTTGACCTCGCCCATCGTCCGCCCGCTCCCCGTCCCCGCGGCGTGCTCTGTTCACGCCGTCCACGACTTCATCGGCAGGTGTCGAGAAGGAGTTGACCGCTCCGGGACCGATTTCCGCAACTACCCCGCGATGGCCGGGCGTGGCACTGCGTCCAGCGCGCCGCGTTCGAGCTGCTGCAGGTCGATGACGTCCACCTCCGGCGTCGGCCGTCCCAGCAGGTATCCCTGGGCGGAGTCGCAGCCGAGCCGTTTCAGCGCCTGGAGCTGGTCGGTGGACTCCACGCCCTCGGCGACGACCCCCACGCCCATGTTCTTGGCCATCCCGATGATGCCCGCGACGACGGCCTCGTCCTGGCGGTGCCGGCCCAGTCCGGCGATGAAGTGCCGGTCGACCTTGACGTGGTCGATGGGCATCGTCTGCAGGTGGGCCAGCGACGAGACGCCGGCGCCGAAGTCGTCCACGGCCACCCGCACCCCCATCATCCGCAGAGCGTGCAGGGTCGAGAAGCCCGCGTTGGCGTCGGCCACGAGGAGTTCCTCGCTGACCTCGATGAGCAGCGCGTTGCCGGCCGGGCCGCTGGGTTGGGCGTTGGCGACGGCGTCGAGGAGTTCGGCGTTGGCCAGCTGCTTCTTCGACACGTTCACCGCGATCGTCAGACCGCAGTCCGGATCGGCGGTGTACCAGTTCTCCAGCGTCCGCCAGGCCTCGCAGATGACCCACTTGCCGATGTCGACGATCAGACCACTGCGTTCGGCCAGCGGGACGAAGTCCGCGGGCTGCAGCAGGCCTCGCCGCGGGTGCTGCCAGCGCAGCAGCGCCTCGACACCTTGCACGTGGCCGTCGCGCAGGTCGATGATCGGCTGGTAGTGCAGCCGCAGCTGCCCCTCGGCCACGGCCAGGGACAGGTCGTCCTCGGTCTGCAGGGCGTCGACCGCCTGGGCCTGCATGCGCTCGTCGAACAGTTCCGACCGGGCCTTGCCGCTCTCCTTGGCCCGGTACAGGGCGGCGTCGGCGCGGCGCAGGAGCTTGGAGGCGTCGGCCTCGTCGCGGGCCAGCGCGATGCCGACGCTGGGCGTGATGTGCAGCCTGCGCCCGTCGCCGAACTCCACGGGCCGGTCGGCGATGGAGTTCACGACGCGTTCGGCGATGCGCGAGGCGTTGAGTTCGTCGCTGAGGTCCTCGCACAGGACGGCGAACTCGTCGCCACCGAAGCGGGCGACGGTGTCCTCGGGGCGCACCGCGGCGCGCAGCCGCTGCGAGACCTCGATGAGCACGGTGTCGCCGACGGCGTGGCCGTGGGTGTCGTTGACGCCCTTGAACCCGTCGAGGTCGAGGTAGAGGACGGCGCACGCCTTGGACTCACGCCGGGCCAGCGCGTGCTGCAGCCGGTCGGTGAACAGCTGCCGGTTGCCCAGGTCGGTCAACGGGTCGTGCAGCGCCTGCCGCAGGGCGGCATCCAGCTCGCGCTGGCGGTTGCGGCCCTCGACGTCCAGCCGGACCGCAGACTGCAGCGCCAGCACGAGGAGCAGGCACGCCGCAACGCCGCCGCCCAGCAGCGCGGTGAGCAGCTCGGTGAGCGTCGGCTGACCGTCCAGGGCGACCTGCAGGAGGGCGACCACGCCCACCACGACGAGGGGTGAGGCGATCGCCCAGGGCACGACACGCGTCCGGACGTCGTCACCTGCCAGGTGCCGGGCCGACCAGGGCCAGCGGCTCATCCCCGGGTCCCCTTCCTCCGTCGTGTGCGGCACCCATCTGACTGAAAGCGATCAGATAACTGCTCATAGTCACCGGTTCGGCGCAGCCTGTCCACTGCAACCCGTTCGGACGGTGACTGACCGATTGCTCAGCGTGTTCACCTCACCACGGCCTCCCACCCCTCGTCCTCCCGGGCCCCTGGACGTCACCCGTTCGGCGGGACGGCGCCGAACGTGGTGACCGGAACGACGTTCCGGACGCTGGGCCGCCCGGAGGACCCCGGTCCAGCGACGACGACCGGCAACCGATGGTTGAACGGTGAAGTTCTCCCGGTGGGCCAGACCGAGTGCGGCCCGCGTCGCTCCCGTGCTGGCCGCCGCGCTCCTCGTCTTCACCCCGCTGCCGGCCCTCGCCGACGACGTGCGCGTGGGGTACACGGCCTCCGCCGTCGCCGACAACGTCGGCTACACCGGCGACCTCCTCCTGGACCGCGTCGTCGACGTCGCGGTCGACAGCCGGGGCAACACCTACGTCTCCGACGCCGGCGCGCGCCGCGTCTTCAAGATCGCGCCGGGCGGCGCGCGGACGGTGTTCGCCGGAACGGGACGCTGGCCCACCGCCTCGAGCCTCACGAGCGGCCCGGCCACCGCCGTGGACCTCGACCAGCCCTACGGCCTCGGCGTCGACGCGCAGGACAACGTCTACATCACCGACCTGGCCGGCGGCCGGCTCGTGAAGGTCGACACCTCCGGGCAGCTCACCCCTGTCGCCGGGAACAGGAAGCGCAGCACGGGCACCGACGTCAAGGCCGGCCCCGCGCTGAACACCCCCTTGTCTCCCGTGGAGGTCGCGGTCGCTGCCGACGGCACGGTCTACGTCATCGACGAGGACTCCCAGCTCGTCGTCGCCGTCCAGGACGGTGTGCTGCGCCTGGTGGCGGGCAAGGAGGAACTGAACACCACCCTCGGCATCACCGGCCGGCCGCTGAACGGCCCCCGCGGTCTGGTCGTGCGCGCCGACGGAACCCTGCTGGTCAGCAACAAGTTCTCGCACAACGTCGTCGCGATCCGCGACCACCAGATCACCGTCGTCGCCGGCGGCCGCGTCGGCCCCGTCGTGAAGGGGCCGGCCACGGCCAGCGGGCTGAACCACCCCGAGCGCATCGCCCTCGACGAGCAGGGCAACCTCTACATCGCCGACGCCGGCAACGACTCGATCGACGTGGTCGACTCCGACGGCTCGATCCGGGCCCTCGACGTGACCCTCGACGCCAAGAAGTTCGACGAACCCACCGGGGTCGCCGCCGCCCCCGACGGCACGGTCCTCATCGCCGACCAGCTCAACAAGCGCGTCGTCCGGTGGTCCCTCGACGAACGAGCGTCGATCACCGCGCCGTCACGGCTCACCTCCCAGGTGCGCCTGACCACCACGACGACACTGACCGGTACCGCGGCACGCCACTGGTCGCTGGTGGGTTCGGTTCCGGCGGAGGTCTCCCTGACGGGCGACCAGCTGACCTGGGCACCCCAGCGGGCGGGCACCGGTGCCGTCACCGTCCAGGCCTGCGCCTTCCTCTCCCGCGCGTGCACCCGCCTGACGGTTCAGCTCGACTCGACGGCCGTGCTTCCCGGGACTCCCAGGGATCTGACCGCGACCCCCGTCGACGGCACGGTCGAACTCGCCTGGGCCGCACCGGAGGACGACGGAGGCGACACCCTGGGGGGCTACACCGTCACGGTTCGGGACGAGACCGCAGGATCAACCACCACGCTGGACGCCAGTGGCACGACGCTCACCCTCTCGACGCCGAGCGCCGGGCACCGCTACTCGTTCGCCGTGGCCGCCCACAACAGCGCCGGCACCGGCTCGCCGTCGGAGCCCACCACTCTCAACCTGCCCGCGCCCCCCGAGGAAGAAACTCCGGTCGACGAGACTCCGGTCGAGGAGACTCCGGTCGACGAGACTCCGGTCGAGGAGACTCCGGTCGAGGAGACTCCGGTCGAGGAGACTCCGGTCGAGGAGACTCCGGTCGAGGAGACTCCGGTCGAGGAGACTCCGGTCGAGGGAACCTCGGGCGAGGAGGATCCAGCCGACGAGACCCCCATCGAGACCCCCGTGACGCAGCCCGTCGACGCGCCCGTCGTCGTCCCGACTCGTGAACCCGTCACACCGCCCACGCCGAGCCCCGTCGACACCCCGGCCGCGCCCCCGCCGGGCACTCCGACGTCGGAACCCACGTCGGAACCCACGTCGGAACCCACGTCGGAACCCACGTCGGAACCCACGTCGGAACCCACGTCGGAACCCACGTCGGAACCCACGTCGGAACCCACGTCGGAACCCACGTCGGAACCGACGGTCGCTCCCGTCGCACCGGTACCGACGACCGCCGCACCCACCGCGTCCACGCCTGCTTCCGCTGCCACCCCGAAGCGAACGCCGGCCCAGTCGCCGGCCCAGTCGCCGGCCACGGCGGCGCCCCCGCGCACCGGGTCGTCGACGCCGACACCCGCCGCCTCGGTGACCGCGCCGGAGGCTCCTGCAGCCTCCGGGCTGCAGGAGCAGTCGCCGCCGGAGGAGGCGCTGCCGAGCGCAGCGGGAACCTCCTCGGGAGGCACGCCCCGCGTGGCGTCGGCACCCGCCGCACCGCGGCGACACGCTGACGCCTCCGTCGTCGCGAGCGTGCGGGAGCGGATCACGCACCTGCCGCAAGCAGTCCGGACCGCCGTCGGGGCCATGGTCACGGTCGGCGCGGCGGTGGGTCGGGACGCGCAGTACCCCGTGGCGATCGCGGTGGCGGCGGGATTCTTCCTCCTCGTCCAGAACCGCATCGACCGCAACGACCCGAAGCTCGCCCTGGCACCCGTCGTCCCCGACGACCGGCTGACCTTCGAGGACCCGCGCGGACGGGGCCTGACGTGAGCACCGCCTCGCAGGACCGCAGCCTCATCCCGCTGGCCGACCGCATCCGCTGGACGGCCGTGCTCCGGCTGCTGCTCGTGACCGTGGCCGTGGTGCTGTGGTGGGCGGCGGGCGCCCGGCCGCAGGACGGCCGGGAACTGCTCGTCCTGGCGGGCGGGCACCTGCTGGTGACCGGCGTGCTGGTGCTGCTGACGCGCGCGGGTCGTCGCGCGGCGCGCCGGGGCCTGGACCTGTGCCTGCTCCTGGACAGCGTCGCCCTGACGATCGCCCTGCCCGCCCTGGGGGAACTCGGCGTCGCGTTGTTCGCCGTGCACGCCGCCGGGGTGACTCTGGCGACCTCGTTCCGCACCGGGGTGAAGGTGGCCGGCGCCCACACCGTCCTGGTGCTGTGCCTGCTGCAGGCCGACGTCACCGGCGTGGCCGACCTCGGAGGACGGCTCGGCGCCTTCCCCCGGAACTTCGTGGCCTTCGCCGCGCTGCTGTGGGTGGCGACGCTGAGCACGGCGACGTTCGCGGCCGTCAACGAACGGGAACTGCGGCGCCGCCGCCTGGACGCCGAGGCGCTGCACGGGCTGCTGTCCGACCTGGCCACCGCCGCCGACGCGCCGGCCGTCGCCGACCTGCTGACGTCGTTCGCCCGCACCGAGCTGCCGGCCCGCCGGGCGCAGCTGGTGCGCGGGGACGTCACCGACGCCTCGTTCGTGCGCGCCCGCCGCAGCGGCCGCCCGGTCCTGCTGCGCAGCCCGGAGCCCGGTGTCGACCCGTGGCTGGCCCGCACCTGGCCCGACGCCCGCGGGATCGCGGTCCTGCCGCTGCCCGTCGGAACGGCCGAGGGCTGGCTCGTCGTCGACTTCGGCGGCCGGCGCGGGCTGGAGCGACGCGTCCTGCGCACCGCCGAACAGGCCGTGTCGCACGCGGCGCTGGCCCTGGCGCGCGCCGAGGCCGTGGCCGACCTGCGCCGGGCGGCGACCTCCGACGGCCTGACCGGCGTCGCCAACCGCCGCACGCTGGACGAGGCGCTGGCCCAGCAGGACCACACCGTGTGGTCGCTGGCCCTCATCGACCTCGACCACTTCAAGGCCGTGAACGACACCCACGGTCACCAGGCCGGGGACGACGTCCTGCGGGCGGCCGCCGCGGCGCTGTCGACCACGGCCCGGGAGGGCGACCTGGTCGCGCGGTACGGCGGGGAGGAGTTCGCCGTCCTGCTGCCCGGCACCGACCAGGCGGCGGCGCTGCTGGTGGCCGAACGCCTGCGCGCCGCCGTGGCCGCGGCCACCCGGCCCCGGGTGACCTGCAGCATCGGGATCGCCACCGCCCGGGGACCGCGGCCGGCGGTGGACGTGCTGGCCGCGGCCGACCGGGCGCTGTACTCGGCCAAGGCCGCCGGCCGCGACCGGTGCGTGCCGGCCGGCCGGTGACGCCTCAGGACGTCGACAGCGGCGCGTACCGCTGCTCGGGCCGCCCGGTCGCGCCGTACCGCAGCCGCAGCGCCAGCCGCCCCTCCCCGTCCAGGGCGGCCAGGTGGCGCTGCGCGGTGGCCCGGGAGATCCCGGTGGCGGCGGCGACCTCGGCGGCCGACAGCGGTTCGGCCGCCTCGGCCAGCGCCCGCAGCACCAGGTCGCGGGTGGCGCCGGCGGCCGCGCTGGCGCCGCGGACGCCGGAGGAGTCGGCGTGCAGGGCCCGGAACGCCGCGTCGGCCAGGTCCTGGTCCAGCGGCTGGCCGTGCTCGGCGGCCGTGGCCAGCACCCGCCGGTACCGGGCGTAGGCCCGCAGCCGGGTGTGCAGCAGCGCCTCACCGAACGGTTTGACCAGGTACCCCAGGGCTCCGGAACGGACCGCGCGCCGGAACGTCTCCGGTTCCCCCGCGGCGGTCACGACGAAGGCGTCGCACTCGCCGAGCAGTTCCAGCCCCGAGCCGTCGGGCAGGTAGACGTCGAGCAGGGCCAGGTCGACCGGCTCGCCCGCCTCCCGGCAGCGCGAGACCGCCAGCCGGGCCTGGGCCAGCGTTCCCGCCGTCCCGGCCACCGAGAAACCCGCGACGGCCTCGACGTAGCCGGCGTGCAGGGAGGCGACGCGGAAGTCGTCGTCGACGACCAGGACCGTGGGCATCAGGGGACCTCCAGTTCGTGGACGGGCGTCAGCGCCCCGGGCAGCCGCGCCACGAACACCGCGCCCGACCCGGGGTTCGACGGCGCCAGCCAGGCATCGCCACCGCGGGAGCGCGCGACCTGGCGCACCAGGCCCAGGCCGATGCCGTGGCCGTCGTCTCGGGTGGTGACGCCGGTCTCGAACACGCTGTCGCGCAACGCCTGGGGAACCCCCGGGCCGGAGTCGGCGACGGCCAGGACCAGGTCGGCCCCTTCCTGCACCAGGTCGACCTCGACGCTGGCCGCGGAACTGCCGACGGCGGCCGCGACGGCGTTGTCGACGAGGTTGCCCAGCACGGTGGTGACGTCGACCGGGTCGGCGACGCGGCCGGCGACGGACACCTCGCCGAGCACCAGCGACACCTGCCGTTCCCGGGCGTGGGCGGCCTTGGCCGCCACGAACGCCTGCAGGTACGGGTCGGCGACGGCGTCCAGCCCCTCCACCCGGGTGCCCAGCGGGCCGGTGGCCAGCAGCGTGCGGACGTAGTTCCCGGCCTCGTCGGGCCGGCCGGTCTCCAGCAGCCCGGACACCAGGTGCAGCCGGTTGGCGAACTCGTGCCGCTGGGCGCGCAGCACCTGCCCGACGGCCTGCACGGCGTCGAGCTGGCGGGTCAGCAGTTCCACGTCGGTGCGGTCGTGCACCGTGACGACGTGCCCCAGCAACCGGCCGTCGCGGTCCACCCGCCGCGCCGACAGCAGCAGCGCGCGGTCGCCGACGACGGCGAGCGCCGGCACCGCGGGTGGTTCCCGGACGACCTGCTGGACCGCCGCCGGCAGTTCCTGCAGCCCCGCCCCGGAGGGCACCGGTTGCGACAGGAGCCGGACGGCCTCGCCGTTGGCCAGGACGACCCGTCCGTCCGGCCCGAGGGAGACGACGCCCTCGGCGATGCCGTGCAGGACGGCGTCGTGGGCCTGCAGGATGCCGCCGAGCTCCTCGGGCTGCAGGCCCAGGGTCAGCCGCCGCAACCGGCGGGCCAGGACCGCGGCGCCGGCCAGGCCGACGACGAGGGCGCCGGCGGCCACCGCGAGGGCCGGCCACAACGCGTCCCGGGCGCGGTCGGCGACGGCGGCCGCGCCGATCCCGACGCTCACCTCCCCCACCACCCGGGAGGACCCGAGCGCGAAGACGGGCACCTTGGCCCGCGCCGAGGCTCCCAGCGTGCCGGTCTCGTCCTCCACGACCTCCCGGCCGGCCAGGGCCTGGGTGGGGTCGGTGCTGACCCGCTGCCCGAGCGCCTCGGGGTTGGGGTGCGCCAGCCGCAGCCCGCGGTCGTCGGTGACGACGACGAACAACGCCCCGGTGCGCCCGCGGACGTCCTCGGCCTCGGCCTGCACGAGCCCGGCGGCCAGCGTGGGGGCGTCGGCGGGTGGGGCGTCGCTGGCGGCCGTCACCGCGGCGCGGACCGCGTCGTCCTCGGCGAGGGTGCGGGCGACGTCGAGGCTGCGGGCGCGGGACTCGGCCACCGCCTGGGCGTGCAGCAGGTACAGGGAGCCGCCGCACCCGACGGCCAGCACGACGGCGACCAGCAGCAGCAGCACGGCCAGCACCTGCCGGCTGAACGGCCACCTCCTCGGGTCCACGTCCGCACCGTAACCCGTCGCAGGCCGGTGAGCACAACGCGCACAAGGCGCGGAACGCCCACTGCCGCGCTCAGTGCGCGCAACCCGCCGCCGGGGCCGCAGCCTGCCTAACGTGAGCCAGGTCACCAGTTCGACGGAGAACCCACGGAGAACACGGAGCAACGATGCTTGTCGCCCTCGGTTTCACCATGGTCGCGGCGTTCATGACCCTCATCATGACCAAGCGGCTCACCCCTGTCGTCGCCCTGATCCTCGTCCCGCTCGTCTTCGCGGTCCTGGCCGGAACCGGCACCGGTCTGGGGGACGCCGTCATGGACCAGGTCGGCCAGTTCGCCCCCACCGCGGCGCTGCTGTTCTTCGCGATCGTCTACTTCGGGCTGATGATCGACGTGGGGTTGTTCGACCCGCTCATCCGGCTCATCCTGCGCATCTGCGGGAACTCCCCGGTCCGCGTGGTCGTCGGCTCGGCGGTGCTGGCCGCGATCGTCTCCCTCGACGGGGACGGGTCGACGACCTTCATCATCACGGTGTCGGCCATGCTGCCGCTGTACCTGCGGCTGGGGTTGTCCCCGGTCGTGCTGACCGTCGTGGCGAACCTGTCCGCGGGCGTCATGAACATCATTCCGTGGGGCGGGCCGACGGTCCGCGCCGCCACCGCGCTGGGCGTCTCCCCGTCGGAACTGTTCAACCCGATGGTGCCGAGCATGCTGGCCGGGATGGCCGCGGTCGTCGTCATGGCCTGGACCCTGGGCCTGTCGGAGAAGCGCCGCCTGCAGCGCGCCGGCCGGGAACTGTCCCTGGACACCCTGGAGACCGTGCAGGTCGTGCAGGTCGTGCAGACCGTCGAGACCCGTGAACTCGTGCTGGCCGGTGGTGGTGGCAGGACGCGCCGCACCTCCGGCGCCAGCGCCGGCGCGACCGGCGGGGAAACCCCCGGCGGCGCCCTGGACCCGGGCCGTCCCACCCTGCGCCCGAAGCTGATCTGGTTCAACGGGACCCTGACCGCCGCCCTGCTGGTGCTGCTGGGCCTGGACGTCATGCCGTTGCCGTTCCTGTTCATGGTGGCCGCCGCGATCGCGCTGCTGGTGAACTTCCCGAAACCGGCCGAACAGGTCGAGCGGATCAAGGAGCACTCCTCGAGCATCGTCGCCGTCGTGTCGATGGTGTTCGCGGCCGCCGTGCTGACGGCGGTGCTGTCCTCGACGGGGATGGACACGGCGATGGCGAACTGGCTGGTGGACGTGGTGCCGCAGGCGTGGGGTCCGCACCTGGCCGTCATCACCGGGGTGCTGTCGATGCCGCTGACGTTCTTCCTGTCCAACGACGGTTTCTACTTCGGCGTCCTGCCGATCCTGTCGCAGGCCGCCGCCGAGTACGGCATCTCCGGCGTGGAGATGGCGCGGGCCTCGATCGTGGGCCAGCCCGTGCACTTCACCTCCCCGCTGGTGCCGGCGATGCTGCTGCTGGTCTCGCTGGCCCGGGTCGACCTCGCCGACCACCACCGCAAGGTCATCTGGCGGGCCGTCGTGGTCTCGCTGGTGATGCTGGTGGCCGCGGTGGCGACGGGCGTCATCCCGCTGGGCTGACGAACTCCAGCCGCGCCGGCCACGACGGAAGGCCCGGGACGGTGGGCACCCCCCGCCGGCCCGGGGCCAGTCGTCCCAGGACCCGTTCCCCGCGCGCCCCGGTGCAACCGGGCACGTTGCCCGGCAGCCCTGCGACGTGGGCGAAACCCAGCAGGGCGAACGCGACCGCCTCCTTGACGTCGCCGGGGCACCCGAGGGCGTCGGAGGTCAGGAGTTCCGTCTCGCCCAGCTCCTGGGCCAGCGCGCGCACGAGCGTGGGGTTGTGCAGCCCGCCGCCGGAGGCGACCACGACGTCCACCCCCCGCAGGGCGTCACCGACCGTGCGGGCGGTCAGCGCCGTGAGCGTGGCCAGCAGGTCGGGGCGGCTGACGTCCCGCGTCAGGAACTGCTGCACGTAGCCGGCGGTGAACAGTTCCTTGCCCGTGCTCTTGGGCGGGTCGAGCGCGTAGAACGGCTCCCGGAGCAGTTCGGCGAGCAGGCCGCGGTCGACGGTTCCCGCGGCCGCCAGCTCCCCGTCGCGGTCCAGGCCACCGGCCGCCGCGTCCAGCAGGGCGTTGGCGGGCCCGGTGTCCCACGCCCTGACCGGCCGGCCCGGTACGCACACGGTGACGTTGGCGATGCCGCCCAGGTTCAGCGCGGCCGCGGGCCGGCCGTCGGCGACGAACGGCGCCAGCAGCATCCGGTCCAGCAGCGGCACCAGCGGCGCGCCCTGACCGCCGGCGGCGACGTCGGCGGTCCGCAGGTCCGAGACGACGGGAACCCCCGTCGCCTCGGCGATCCAGGCGGGCTGGCCGATCTGCAGGGTCCCGCGCACCGCTCCGTCCTGGACCCAGTGGAACACCGTCTGCCCGTGCGAGCAGACCAGGTCGAACTCCTCGGTCACCGAGGCGGCCGCGGCGGCGAACTCCTGCCCGGTGCGGACGTCGAGCGCGCACACCTCGGCCATCCCGATCCGCCCGGGCGGCAACGCGGCGACGAGGTCGGCGCGCAATTCGTCGGAGTACGGCACGGTCCGGTGCTCCCCCAGCCGCGCCTGCAACACCTGGCCGGCCACGGAGAACTCCACCACCGCCAGGTCGATGCCGTCGTGGGAGGTTCCCGACAGCATCCCCAGGACGCGCACGTCAGCGCCCCGTGAGCCGGCGCCGGTCGTCGGCGTCCCGCACCGTGCGTCCCGCGGCGTCCAGCGCCTCCAGCAGCGGCACCGCGACCCGCCGCGAGGTTCCCAGCGCCCGGCGGGCCTCGCTCGTCGAGAACGGTTGCGGCACCCGCGAGAGCGCCTCGACGGCACGGTCGCGGAAACCCGGCGCGAGCACGATCCCCTCCGCCACCCGCTCCAGCCGGCCCGCCCGCACGGCCGCGGCCAGTTCCGACCGGCCCAGCCGCAGGTCCCGCAGCCGCTCCACGTCGGGGGCCAGGAACGGCTCGCGCGCCAGGTCGGTCAGCACCGCCGCCACCGACTTCTCCACCGCCGGCGGCAGGTCGTCGGTCCGCTCCACCACGCGGCCCTCGCGCACCCGCAACGGGTCCTGGACCAGCGCGGTCACCAGGTCCAAGTCGGGCAGGCCCAGCAGCCGGCGCGTCTGCTCCAGGGACGGGCCGGGCTGCAACGGGTTCGCGGCGGCGAAGGCCCGCACGACGGTCCGCAGCTGCTCACGGCGTCCGGCCCAGAAGTCGGGGTCGGCGTACCAGTCACCGGCCACCGGTGTCCCGGCGACGGGAACGCCCATCGCCCGCAGCCGCCGGCCGCGGACCAGCCGGCGGCGCCGCAGTTCCCCCGCCAGGTCCGGACCGGTGACGTCGGCCAGTTCGGCGGCCCGGGCGCGCGCCGCTCCCCGCCGCTGCAACGGCGGGGGGTCGACGTCCAGCACGGCCGCGGCCCCCAGCACCTCGTGCCGGGCGGGGTCGCGCAGCAGCAACCGGTCGCCCACGACCAGGGGCAGCGCGGTGCGCAGCTGCAACCTCACGAGGTCCCCCTCCAGCGGGCGCACCCGCGCCGGGACGGCCGCCGAGCCCAGGTGGACGACCAGTTCGGCCGGCACCTCACCGGGAACCCGCACGTCCACCACGTCGGTGGGCAGGTGCGTGCCGGGCGTCAGGAGCGCGTCCCCGCGCCGCACGTCGCGCCGGTCGACACCGCGCAGGTTCAGCGCCACCCGGGCCACGGCGGCGGCGCGCTCGACGGGCTGCTCCAGCGACTGCACGCCCCGGACGTGGACCGTCCGCTCGCCCAGCACCAGTTCGTCGCCCACCGCGATCGAGCCGGCCGGCAGGGTTCCGGTGACGACCGTCCCGGCGCCGGTCACCGAGAAGCTGCGGTCCACCCAGAACCGCACGGGCGCGCCGGCGTCGGGAGCCGGCAGGGACCGCAGCACGTCGGCCAGGACGCGGCGCACGTCCTCGAGCCCCGCCCCGGTCACGACGCTGCACGCGACCGCCGGCACGTCCCCCAGCGAGGACCCGCGCAGTTCGGCCAGCGCGGCCCGGCGCGCCGGTTCGGGGTCGGCCAGGTCGGCCCGCGTCACCACGAGCACCCCGTGCCGGACCCCGAGGGCGTCCAGGGCCGCGAGGTGCTCGGCCGACTGCGGCATCCACCCGCCGTCGGCGGCCACGACGAACACCGCGACCGGCACCGGCCCCACCCCGGCCAGCATCGTCGGCACGAACCGTTCGTGGCCGGGCACGTCGACGAAGGCGACCGCCCCCACCCCCGGCAGCTCCGTCCAGGCGTAGCCGAGGTCGATGGTCAGCCCGCGCCGCTTCTCCTCCGCGTACCGGTCGGGGTCGCGACCGGTCAGCGCCCGCACCAGCGAGGACTTCCCGTGGTCGACGTGCCCGGCGGTCGCCACGACGAACATCAGGACGCCCTCCGCACGGCGTCCAGGACCGCCCGGTCGGCCTCGGGCGCGACCGTGCGCAGGTCCAGCAGCAACCGCCCGCCCTCGACCCGCCCGGCGACCGGGGGCTCCCCCGTCCGCAACGGCACGACGAGCCCCGGCGGCAGCGACACGACCCAGGACGGCAACTCCACCCCCGGTGCCCCGCCGCCGCCGACGACGGCCACCGACGGCTCGAGGCGGGCGTCGACCCCCTCGCCGCGCAACGCCTCCACCACCGCCGCGCACCGCGACCGCAGCTGCCCGACGTCGGCGTGCACGGCGTCGCGCGTCGGGTTGGCCGCCGAGCGCAGCGTCGCCTCGAGCGCGGCGAGCGTGAACTTGTCGACCCGCAGGGCCCGGGCCAGCGGGTGGCGCCGCAACCGCTCGACGAGGTCGGCCGACCCCAGCAGCAGACCCGCCTGCGGCCCCCCGAGGAGCTTGTCCCCCGAGGCGGTGACGAGGTCCGCCCCGGTCGCCAGGACCGAGGTCGCGTCCGGTTCGTCGGGCAGCAGCGGGTCGGGCGTCAGCAACCCCGACCCGATGTCGACGACGACGGGAACCCCCAGCCCGGTCAGCTCCCCCGGGTCGACGCCCGCGGTGAACCCGGAGACGACGAAGTTCGACGGGTGCACCTTGAGGATGAACCCCGTCCGTTCCGACACCGCGTCGCGGTAGTCCGCCGGCGAGGTGCGGTTCGTCGTGCCCACCTCACGCAGCCGTGCGCCGGTGGACTTCAGCAGGTCCGGCAGGCGGAACCCGTCACCGATCTCGACGAGTTCGCCGCGGCTGACGACGATCTCCTTGCCGGCGGCCAGGGCGGTGGCCACCAGCACCAGCGCCGCGGCGCCGTTGCCGACCACGTGGACGTCGCCGGCCGCGGGCACCGCCGCGCGCAGCGCCGCCATCGTGCCCCGCCCGCGCCGGGCGCGTCGTCCGGTCCGCAGGTCCATCTCGACGTCGGTCGCGCCGGCTGCGGTGACGAGGGCGTCCACGGCCGCGGGCGCCAGCTGGGCCCGGCCCAGGTTGGTGTGCAGGATCGCGCCGGTGGCGTTGAGGACCCGGCGCAGCGTCGTCCCGGCCGGCGGCAATCCCGCCAGCACGGCCTCGACAGCGGCCTCGGGGGCCAGCCGCCCCTCCCGGACCTGCTGCTGCACGGCCCGCACGACGTCCTTGACGGCCTCGCGTCCCCGCTCGTCGACGGCCTGCGCCACCCGCGGCTCGGCCAGCAGGGCGTCGGTGCGCGGGACGGTCCGCCGGGAGTCGTGGTGCACGAGGCAGCAACCTACCCACCCGGGCGGTCGGCGGCGCGTGGCGGAGGCGGATGGGAATCGAACCCACCTGACCGAGGTGCTCGGTCACGACGGTGTTGAAGACCGCGGGGGCCACCAGGCACCCGTACGCCTCCCTCTCACGCGGTGCCCACCCTGCCACACGGGTCCCGGATAGGGTCACCCGCGTGAGACTGACCCAGTACGCCCACGGCGGTGGCTGCGCCTGCAAGATCCCCCCGGGCGAACTGGAGGAGATGGTCGCCGGCCTGACCCCGCCGCCCGCGGACGACCTGCTCGTCGGCGTCGGCGACGACGCGGCCGTGGTCCGGATCCAGGGCGGGCAGGCCGTCATCGCCACGGCCGACTTCTTCACCCCCGTCGTCGACGACGCCTACACCTTCGGCCGGATCGCGGCCACCAACGCGCTGTCCGACGTCTACGCCATGGGTGGCACCCCGCTGGTCGCGGTCAACCTGCTCGGCTGGCCCCGGGACGTCCTGCCGCGCGAGCTGGCCCGTGAGGTGCTGCGCGGCGGCGCCGACGCGGCGGCCGCGGCCGGCTGCCACCTCGGCGGCGGCCACAGCATCGACGACCCCGAACCCAAGTACGGCATGGCCGTGACGGGCATCGGCGACCCGGCCCGGCTGCTGCGCGGCGACGCGGCCAGGGCCGGGCTGCCCCTGACCCTCACCAAACCGCTCGGCCTGGGGGTGCTGAACAACCGCCACAAGCAGACCGGTGAGGTCTTCGAGGAGGCGATCGCCGTCATGACGACCCTGAACCGGGACGCCTCGGCGGCCGCCCTGGCCGCCGGTGCCCGCTGCGCCACCGACGTCACCGGCTTCGGGCTGCTCGGGCACCTGCACGAGGTCGCCCGCGCCAGCGGTGTCACCGCGGTCGTCGACGCCGCCGCCGTCCCGTACGTCGAGGGGGCCCGCCGGTCGCTGGCCGAGGGTTTCGTGCCCGGCGGCAGCCGCCGCAACCTCGACTGGGTCCGCCCGCACCTGGACGCCGGCGGGTTCGGCGAGGACGAGCTGGTCCTGCTCGCCGACGCCCAGACCTCCGGTGGGCTGCTGGTGGCCGGCGAGGTCCCCGGCTACCCCGTCGTCGGCGAGCTCGTCCCCGCCCGGAAGGGCACGACCCTCGTGGTGCGCTGACCCGACGGTGGGTGCCCGCGACAGTGTTCGATCACGAGAGTGCTTGATCACGGCGGGCGGGCGACCCCTCCACCGTGATCAAGCACTTCCGTGATCAAGCACAGTTCGCCGTCGGCGGGCGGCGCGCTTCCCCGACCGCCCGGGGAGGTCAGTCGGCGGCCCGGCCACGCAGGTACAGGAACCAGTACGCCAGCCCGACGAACACGCCACCGCCGATCACGTTCCCGCAGAAGGCGAACAGCCAGTTGTTGAGGATGTCGCCCCACCCGAAGCCCGGCACGCCGGCCCAGTACGCCGCGGGCAGGAAGAACATGTTCGCCACGACGTGGTCGAACCCCAGGGCCACGAACGCGGTGATGGGGAAGAAGATGGCCAGGACCTTGCCGGCGACGTCCTCGGCCGCCATGGCCATCCAGACCCCCAGGCAGACCAGCCAGTTGCAGCCGATGGCGCGCAGGAAGATCGTCAGCTCGTCCTCGGTGACGGCCTTGCCGGTCGCGATGGCGGCCAGCCGGGTGAAGGTGGCCGAACCCTCCTCCCCGATCACCCCGGTCTGCACGGCCAGGACGTAGGCGACGAACAACGCCCCGAGCAGGTTGGCCACCAGGACGACCGCCCAGTTCGCCACCAGCTGCCCGAACCGGACCCGCTGGTGCAGCAACGCGATCGGCACCAGGGCCATGTTCCCGGTGAGCAGTTCGGACCCGGCGATGATGACCAGCACCAGCCCGAGGCTGAAGACCGCGCCGGTGAGCAGGGTCGTCACCCCGCCCCAGATCGCCGGGTCCAGCCCGGCGGTGACGTCGACGGCCAGCAGGCCGGCGAAGGCGATGTAGGCGCCGGCGAGGAAACCGCCGACGACCATCTTCGACACCGGCAGGTGGGCCTTCTTCTCCCCCGCGGCGGCGGCCGCGACGGCGATCTGGTCCGGCGTCTTGAACGCCATGGCGCACTCCTCGCTCTCAGGAGGCGCGCTGACGTGCCTCCAGTCGTTCCCGCTGGGGAACCACGACGTACTTGGGATCCTTCGTGGAGGCGACTCCCGCCTCGAAGACCGCCATGCGGGTGAGGAACGAACCCGCGAGCAGGCTCGCCCCCGCGGCGGCCGACACCACCCGGGACCGGCGCCCCAGCACCGCACCGAGGGCTCCGACCGCGGTGAGGGCGCGAGCGGCCTTGAGAAACTTCCCCGGCCGCCCGAGGTGGAACGGTTCGCTGACCAGCCCGTGCGTGGTCTCCATCCGGTGCGCGGCAGCGAGTTCCACGGTGGCACCGATCGCCGCCAGGCGCGAGGCGGGACCGGTCTGGGACACCGGCGCCAGCACCAGGGCCGCGCCGGCGCTCGCCGCCAGTGCGCTGCCGCCGAACACGAACGGCAGCTCCCGGTAGGGCTCGTGCCAGCTGGGAACGGCCGTGTCGGCGAACAGCACCGCCGTGTACGTCGCGAGCAGCGGGGCGGTCAGGGCCGCACCCACCCCCGCCGCGGACGCCACCGGGCGGGCGAGACGCCGCGCGAGCCCCCACACCCCGCGGCGCGGCAGCAGGTCAGCGGCCTCGAGCACCGCCGCGACCCCGGACAGCGGCCCGAACGCGGACAGGATCCACGTCCCGACCGACATCGGCGAGGTCACCTTGGCCACGCGCAGCATGTTGTAGAACCGCTCGGGCCGGCCGAGGTCGGCGATGAGGAAGTACGCGCTGGCGCCCACCGCGCCCAGCGAAGTCAGGCGCAACCCCCGGCGCGCGGCCACGTCCCCGCGCACGTCGGCGACCGCGGCCAGCATGGACGAACCCGCCGCGAGCCCACCGGTGAACAGGTAGTAGGCGATCTCGTGCGTCCACACCGGGGGTTTGAGCACGGCCCGCCCGTAGTAGGACCGGAACTCGGCCTCGGGGACCACGGCGTTGACGTCGCCGCGTCTGCGGCCCTTCTTCTCGCGGCGCCCCATGCCGGCGTCCCACATCCGCGCCGCCTGGCCGCCGACGGGATCGGTGCCCGGAACGTGCTCGAAACCGGGTTGCCCCGGCTGGTGCGGGGTCTGTTGCGACGGTTTCGGCGCGTTCACCGTCGCCCCACCGCGGCCGCGACGGCACCCAGGACCATGAACCCCGCAGCCGCCACCATGTGCTTGTACATCGAGGGCAGGTCGCGCGTGGTGACGACCGGGTCCGGCGGCAGGCCGTAGACCTCGGGTTCGTCGAGCAGCAGGAAGAACGCCCCGTCGCCGCCGACGCCGTCCTCGGGGTTCTCGCCGTACAGCCGCGCCTCGGTCACACCGACGTCGTGCAGCTGCTGCCTGCGCCGCTCGGCGCGTTCCCGCAGCTCGTCGAGGTCGCCGTACTGGATGGACTCCGTGGGGCACGCCTTGGCGCACGCCGGGGTCTGGTCGTCGCCGAGGCGGTCGTAGCACAGCGTGCACTTCCAGGCCCGGCCGTCGACCTCCCGCTTGTCGATGACGCCGTACGGGCAGGCCGACACGCAGTACCCGCACCCGTTGCAGACGTCCTCCTGGACGACGACGGTGCCGAACTCGGTGCGGAACAGCGCGCCCGTCGGGCAGACGTCGAGGCAGGCGGCGTGCGTGCAGTGCTTGCAGACGTTGGACATCATCAGCCACCGCACGTCCGAGCGGCCGTCGCGGTCGGGCAGGGGCGCGGGAGCGAGCATCCCCGGCATCCCGAGGAACTGACCGCCAGGTCCTTCGGCCGCGGGCGCGGGGCTCGCGGGCGCCGCGGAGGCCGAGCCGCCGCCGCACCCTCCACCGCAGCCTCCGCCCGCACGGTTCTCGTGCGCCCGCTCGGCCAGGGGGTGCCCTCCAGCCACCGCGGTACCGAGGCGCTCGGCCTCGGCGAAGGCGTCGAACCCGGCGGCCACGGCGTCCTGCTGCAGCTGCTCGGAGGACGGTCCCGTCGCCGCACCGGCGAAGGGCGAGGTCTGGTTCCCCACGGGCCGGGACTGCTCGATGAACGCCACCGCCCGCCAGGAGTCGGCACCCAGCCCGCCGGTGTTGTCGTAGGACATCCCCAGCAGGTCGATGCCGTCCTCGGGGACGGCGTTCCACTCCTTGCAGGCCACCTCGCACGCCTTGCAGCCGATGCAGACCGAGGTGTCGGTGAAGAACCCCTTGCGCGGTGGCGGGTCGGCGTACCCGGCGTCGCGCGCCGGGTCGTCCAGCCGCCCGTACAAGCTGCTCGACAGGTTCTCCAGCGCGGCCACTAGCGGCCCCCTTCCTCGTCCAGCCCCTCCGCGGGGTGCGCGTCGATCACCGCCGGATCCACACCGTGCTGCTGCGGATCACCGGGGCGCGACCGCGTGTCGTGCCGGACACCGACGACCTTCTCGAGCAGGTCGGTCTGGTGCCCCGCGCCCACCTGGGTCGCACCGCCCTCGGCGAGGTCGGCGAGCCCCCGGCCACCGCGAGCGATGAGGTCGGCGGTGACGGCCACCGACCCGGAGGTCATCGTGACGCCACCCCGGTGCCGGTACTCGTCGATCAGTTCCAGCACCGCCTCGCCCCTCGGCCGACGGCCCGGCAGCACGTCGCACGTCCCGGCCTTGAACTCCTGGATGTGCACGTTCGGGTCCAGCGTGAGGTGCATGAGGTCGTTGACGACGTCTCCCGTGGTCAGGCCGCCCTGTCCCCAGTGGTAGGGCAGCCAGATCTGGTGGACCAGCTGGTTCTGGACCTTCAGCGGCGTGAGCCGGTCCGTCACGAGCACCCGTGCCTCGACGACGGCGCGGGCCGTCACCACGTGCGCCCACCCCAGGTGTTCCAGCCCCCGCAGCCGCGCCAGTTCCGGAGAGACCTCCATGAACAGGGCCGGCTGGAGTTCGGCGAGGTAGGGCAGGTAACGGCTCATGCCGCCGGCGGTGTGGTGCTCGGTCAGCCGGGAGGTGAGCCACACGAACGGGAACACCTGGCTGCCCAGTTCCGGCGGCGAGGGATGGACCTCGTTGAGGTGGTTGGTGTAGATCTCCCGGGCCGGGTTGGCCTGCTGGGTGTAGACGGCGTTGCGGAACGGCGACTCGGCCGGTTCGTAGTGCGCCGGCAGCGGGCCGTCGACGACGCCCTTGGGCGCGTACAGCCAGCCCTTGCCGTCGCTCTGCATGATGAACGGGTCGTCGCCGGCGATGGCCTCGACGCCCGTCGCCCCCTCCGGAGGACGGTACGACGGGGGTTTGGTCGCCTCGAAGTCGGCGATGTCGTCGCCGACCCAGCGCTGGGCGTCCTCGTCCCACCACACGAGCGCCTTGCGCTCGCTCCACGGCCTGCCGTCGGGGTCGGCCGAGGCCCGGTTGTAGAGCATGCGCCGGTTCATCGGCCACGCCCAGCCCCACTCGGGGGCGTGCAGCGACTGCTCACGGCCGGGTTTGCGCCGCGCGGCCTGGTTCACGCCGTCGGCGTAGACGCCGGAGTAGATCCAGCAGCCGCTGGAGGTGGACCCGTCCGCCTTCAGCGCCGTGTACCCGGGCAGCAGTTCCCCGGTGCCCTGGTCGTAGCCGTTGATCTCCTTGAGCACGTCCTCGGAGGACGGTTCCTGCTCCTCGCCGTGCAGCGGGTAGTCCCAGGCCAGCTTCAGCAGCAGCTGGTCACGGGGATCGGTGGAGCCCGCCAGCTTCTCCCGCATCCGGCGGCCCAGGTGGTAGAAGAACCACAACTCGCTGGTGGCGTCGCCCGGCGGGCTGACCGCCTTCTCGCGCCACTGCAGCAACCGCTGGGTCTGGGTGAACGTGCCCTCCTTCTCCACGTGGGAGGCGGCGGGCAGGAAGAACACCTCGGTGCGGCACTGCTCGGGGACGATCTCGCCGGTCTCGACCTCGGGCGCGTCCTTCCAGAACGTCGCGCTCTCGATCATCACCAGGTCGCGCACGACGAGCCAGTCGAGGTTGGCCATCCCCAGCCGCTGCGCGCGGCCGTTGGCCGAGCCGACGGCGGGGTTCTGCCCCAGCAGGAAGTACCCGAAGATCTTCCCGCCCTCGATCATGTCCATGACCTGGCTGTAGGTGCCGTGGTCACCGGTGATCTTGGGCAGGTCGTCGAACAGGTAGTCGTTCTCCGCCGTGGCGTTCTCGCCGAAGTAGGCCTTGAGCAGGCTGACGGTGTACGCGTCGGCGTTGGCCCAGAAACCCTTCTGGTTGGTGCCCTTGATGGCGTCGATGTACCCCGCGAGGTTCGGGTGCCGTTCGGCGTGCGGCATCTGCAGGTACCCGGGCAGCAGGTTGTACAGCGTCGGGATGTCCGTGGAGCCCTGGATCGAGGCGTGCCCACGCAGGGCCATGACGCCCCCGCCGGGGCGGCCCATGTTCCCCAGCAGCAGCTGCAGGATCGCGCCGGTGCGGATGTACTGCACGCCCGTGCCGCGCTGCGTCCAGCCCACGCTGTAGACCAGCGCACCGGTCTTCTCCCGGCCGGAGTTGGTGATCCAGGCCTCGGCGAGCTCGTCGAACAGGTCGACCGGGATGCCGCACACCTCGGCGACCATCTCCGGGGTGTAGCGGGCGAAGTGCCGTTTGAGGACCTGGTAGACGCAGCGCGGGTCCTGCAGGGTCTCGTCCCGCTGGATGTTCCGGTGCTCTATCGCGGCGCCACCGGAGCCGAGGGCGTGGCCGGACTCGCTGTCGCTGGACTCGGCGGTCTCCTCCTCCTCGTCACCCTGCTGTTCCGTGCCCGCGTACTGCCAGCTGGACGTGTCGTAGGAGCGCGTCTCGTGGTCGAACCCGGAGAACAGCCCGTCGAGGTCCTCGGTGTCCTGGAAGTCCTCGCTGACCAGGTGCGAGGCGTTGGTGTACGCCACGACGTACTCGCGGAAGTCCCGCTCCTGGGTCAGGACGCGGTTGATGATCGCCCCGAGCAGGACGATGTCCGTGCCGGTGCGGATCGGGACGTACGTGTCCGCGAGCGCACTGGTGCGGGTGAAGCGCGGGTCGATGTGGAAGACCTTCGCGCCGCGCGCCTTGGCCTCCATCACCCACTGGAACCCGACCGGGTGGCACTCGGCCATGTTCGAGCCCTGGATGACGATGACGTCGGCGTTGCTCAGGTCCTGCAGGTCACCGGTGGCTCCACCACGACCGAACGAGGCACCCAGACCGGGCACCGTGGCGGAGTGTCAAATGCGCGCCTGGTTCTCCACCTGGATCGCGCCCATGGCGGTGAACAGCTTCTTGATGAGGTAGTTCTCCTCGTTGTCCAGCGTGGCGCCACCGAGGCTGGCGATCCCCATCGTGCGGTTCAGCCGGCGACCCTGCGCGTCGCTGTCCTGCCAGCCGCGGCGGCGGGCGTCGATCACCCGGTCGGTGATCATGTCCATCGCGGTGTCGAGGTCGAGGTCGGTCCACTCCGTCGCGTACGGGGCGCGGTAGCGGATCCTGGTGGCGCGCGAGTCGCCGTTGACGAGCTGCTCGCTGGCCGAGCCCTTGGGGCACAGCCGGCCGCGCGAGTGCGGCGAGTCCGGGTCGCCCTCGATCTGGACGACCTTCTCGTCCTTGACGTAGACGCGCTGGCCGCAGCCGACGGCGCAGTACGGGCAGACCGACTTGGCGACGCGGTCGGCCGTGGCGGTGCGCGGCGTCAGGGACTTCGAGCGCGCCGACTGCGTCGCCGCACCGCGACCGAGCGGATCGTCGCCGGTCAGCTGGCGGTAGACCGGCCAGCCCTCCAGGAATGTCTTGAGCCCCACCCGAGGGAATCTAGACCCCCGGTTCCGGATGCGCACGCCGCCGGGGCGTACCAGCGTGTCCCCCGTGACTGTTCCCACCATCCTCCTCAACGACGGACGCGAGATCCCCCAGCTGGGCTTCGGGGTCTTCCAGATCGACCCGGCCGAGACCGCCGACGCGGTGCGCAAGGCCCTCGACCTCGGCTACCGGCACATCGACACGGCGCAGATGTACGGCAACGAGGCCGAGGTCCTCGACGGGCTGAAGGCCTCCGGGGTCGCCCGCGAGGACGTCTGGATCACCAGCAAGCTCAACAACGGGGCCCACGAACCGGACGCCGCCCGCGCCGCGATCGACTCCTCGGTCGCCAAGCTCGGCGGCCCCATCGACCTGTACCTCATCCACTGGCCGCTGCCGACGCTGTACGGCGGCGACTTCGTCTCGACGTGGAAGGTGCTCGAGGAGGCGCGCGCCGACGGCAAGCTGCTCTCGATCGGCGTCTCGAACTTCCAGGTCCCCCACCTGCAGCGGCTGGCGGCCGAGACCACCGTGGTCCCGGCGGTCAACCAGATCGAGGTGCACCCGTACTTCGGCAACGAGGCCGTGCGCACCTACTGCGGCGAGCACCAGATCGGTGTCGAGGCGTGGTCGCCCATCGCCCAGGGCAAGGTGCTGGACGACCCCACCATCACCGACGTCGCCCAGCGCGTCGGCAAGTCGCCGGCCCAGGTGGTCCTGCGCTGGCACATCGAGCGCGGCGACATCGTCTTCCCCAAGTCGGTGACCCCCTCGCGCATGGAGGAGAACTTCGCGCTGTTCGACTTCGAGCTGACCGGGGAGGACCTGGCCATGATCACCGCTCTGGACCAGGGCGACGAGGGCCGCATCGGCGGGCACCCCGACACCATGGACTACGTCCCGTCCTGACTGGTGCGATGGGTGGGTGACCACCCTGACACGCGCCCAGGTGCTCGCCCACCGCTGGCGGGCGCAGGGCCTCGACCGCCGGCACACCGACGTGCTGGCGGTCGACCTGCCCGTGCTGGACCTGGGCGTGGCCGACGTGCCCACCCCCGCCGCGGCGACCGCGCTGGCGATCCGGGGCGCCCAGGCGCCCGACGACACCCTCGCTCTGGTGTGGGGGGCCCGCGGCGCCCCCGCCCTGCACCGGCGCGCGTCGCTGCAGGCCGTGGCCGACGCGCTGTGGCCCGCCTCCGACGAGGACGCCACCCGGCGCGTCGCCAACTCCCGCATGCGACAGGGCGCCGAACTCGGGATCGCCTCCTTCCGCGCCGTGGCCGAGGCGGTGCGCGAGGTGCTCACCGGTGCCGACGGCTTGGTGTCCAAGGCGGAACTGTCGCGCGGGGTGAGCGACAGGATCCCCGACGACCTGAACTACGACTGCCCGCCGTGCGGAGCCCGGCACGTGTTCGGGTCGGTGCTGCAGGACGCCGGGCTCGCCGGTGGTGCCGAACTGGTCCGGGTGGGCCGCGGGACGGCGTTCCGGCTGCTGCCGGGTCTGCGCACTCCGACGGCGCGCGCCGGGTTCGACGCCCTGGTCCGCTCCTACCTGCACCTGCTG
This sequence comes from Kineococcus deserti, assembly GCF_050871945.1. Classification (NCBI taxonomy): domain Bacteria; kingdom Bacillati; phylum Actinomycetota; class Actinomycetes; order Kineosporiales; family Kineosporiaceae; genus Kineococcus; species Kineococcus deserti. Next base: position 34,879 of record NZ_JBJLSI010000006.1, read on the forward strand.
GGGCCGGCCGCGCCCGCGGACGTGGCCGCCTACTTCGGCGTCGCCGTCGCCGAGGTGCGCTCGGTCTGGCCCGACGACGTCGCCGGTTTCGTGGTGGCCGGCCGGACCGTGACGGCCCTGGCGGACGACGAGGCCTCGCTGCGCTCGCGGGCGACGGCGCGGGGCGTGCGCCTGCTGCCGCCGGGCGATCCCTGGCTGCAGGCCCGCGACCGCGCCTTCCTCGTGCCGAAGGAACGGCACTCCGCCGTGTGGAAGTCGATCTCTCCGCCGGGTGCGTTGCTCGTCGACGGTGAAGTCGTCGGCACGTGGCGAGCCGGCACGAAGGGCCGGCGCCTGGAGGTGACGGTGGCATCCTTCACGGACCTGTCGGCGCACGTGCTGAGCGCCCTGGAGGACGAACTGCCGGCCGTCGCCGCCGCCCGGGGAGCGACCGGGACGCGGCTGCTGCCCTTGCAGGTCTCGGACGAGTGAGGCTCCCGGGCGGCGTCGCCTCACACGAGGTGAGGCGCGTCCCCCAGGGGCAGCGCGTGGGAGCGCGTGTCGACGGCTCCTCCGCTGACCAGCGATGCGTTCGCGCAAACGCCCACCAGGACGCTGCGGACACCGTCGAGGTACCCGGCCGGACGACCCAGCGGGTCGTGGCCGGGGCCGCGGAAGACGTCGTCGAGCAGCATCGCGTCACCGCCGCCGTGCGCTCCGCCGCCGGTCGGGATCGGCACCTCGGCAGCCGCCTCCCACAGGGGCTGCAGAACCAGCCGCGACCCCCACGGGCGGCGCTCGCGGTGGTCGCCGGACCCGGACCCGTGCGTCCCGTCCGTCGCCGCGGCACTGGGGTCCACCGCCGGTGCGTCCTTGCCCGGACGCGCTCCCGCGGCCACGGCCGCGGCGTCGACCCGGCTGCGCTCCACCACCTCCAGTTCCAGGCGCCCGCCGGTGCCGTTGAAGGCGACCCGGTAGCCCTCCCAGGGTGCGTGGGCGGTCAGCGTGTAGGCCAGCGACGCCCCTCGGGCGTACCCGACGAGGACGCTGACGTTGTCCTCGATGGTGATGCCCTCGGAGAACACGTCCCGATCGCGGTGGTAACCGTCGAGGTGCTCGCCGGCCAGGAACAACCGCCGCATCTTCGGATCGGCGTCGAGGTCCAGGACGTAGGGATCCTCGCGGCCCAGCGCGTCCCGGCCCAGTTCCGGCCGTGGGGGCAGCCCACGCCGGGCGGCGTTCTGCGCGCCGTAGAAGCGCAGGCCGCCACGGGCGTAGACGCTGACGGGAACGTCGTCCAGCCACCAGTTCACGAGGTCGAAGTGGTGGGTGGACTTGTGGACGAGCAGACCACCGGAGTTCTCCTTCTCCCGGTGCCAGCGGCGGAAGTAGTCCGCACCGTGCACGGTGTCCAGGCACCACTCGAAGTGGACCGAGGTCACCTCGCCGATCGCGCCCTCCTGCAGGAGTCGGCGTACCACCGAGTTCCTCGGTGAGTAGCGGTAGTTGAACGTCACCGTCAGGTGGGCGGTCGACCGTTCGGCCGCGTCGACGATCGCCCGCAGGCCGGCCGCGTCGATCGTCAGGGGCTTCTCGCAGACCACGTCGACGCCTGCGTCCAGGGCCGCGACGACGTAGTGCGCGTGGGTGACGTCGGGGCTGGTCACGATGACGGCATCGGCCCGTTCCTCGCGCAACAGCTCGAGGAAACCCTCCGGTGCCGCGTGGCGGACGGGTGCGCCGCCGTGCGCTGCGACCAGCTCGTCGTAGTACGACATCCGCACCGCGTTGGTGTCCACGAAGCCCACGACCTGCCCGACGTCGGAGTGCGTCGTGAGCAGGGCTTCGACGTACATCTGCGACCGGCCGCCGGTTCCGACCACCACGTAGCGCTTCATCCAGTCCATCCGATCTCGGAGTTCCGTGTCGCCCGACGTCGCGGCCCGTCCACGGCCGCCCCGCTGCCGGTCGCTCCAGAGGGCGCGCCGTCGTCGACGTCCTCCGCGGGTCGGCATCCGGCGCGCCGTTCCACCGACCGGGAGCAACCGCTTTCCCTGTCGCGGCCCACTGTCGCACGGGGCATCGCCGCTTGGGAAGACTCTTCGGCACCTCGGCGGAAAGCGGTTGCTCGGAGGTCTGGACGCGGCTTTCGGGAAGCGGTTACTGTCCTGGCACGAGAGACCGGACGACCGCGGTCCGGCCTCTCCGGCACTGCGAAACGCCGCCGGTCGAAGTGGACCGGCCGCCCACCCGTGAGCCCGCACATCCGTCGCACGCAGCCCCGTGCGCGACCCATCCCCTGGAAGGGACAGGACGTCGATGCCGACACCCGCCGAACGACCCTCCCCCCGCACCGACCACTCACAGGTGACCGGCTCCCGCGTCACCGGAACCCGCGCCGTCGGCCGGCGCGCGTTCACGTTCGGCGCCGCCGCGCTCGGCACCACGGCCCTGGCCGGCTGCGGCCGCTTCAGCAACGACAGCGGCGGCAGTTCCGACGGATCGGTGGAACTGTCCTTCGTGTGGTGGGGTGACGCCGCCCGCGCCGAGGCCACCGAGGCCGCCGTGCGACGGTTCGAGGAGAAGAACCCCGGCATCACGGTCCGCACCGAGTACCAGGACTCCGGCCCCTACCAGGACAAGCTCGCCACCCGCATCGCCGCTGGTGACGCCCCCGACCTGTTCGCCGTGCCCAACCGCGGCCTGCGCGAGTACGCCTCGCGCGGCGCGCTCATGGACCTGTCCACCGCAGAGGTCGACACCACGACGGTCGAGGACAGCGTCCTGGACCTCGGCACCGTCGACGGCACCCTCTACGGCGTGGCCGCCGGCCTGAACACGCTGGGGGTCGTGTTCCGCAAGCAGCACCTCCTGGACGCCGGCCTCGAACTGCCGGACGGCCTGGACTGGAGCTGGGAGGACTACGAGGAGATGTGCCGGCGCATCACCGAGAACACCGGGGCCACCGTCTACGGCTCCGGTTACTCCACGGTCGCCGAGACCACCAACATCACCTGGACCCGGCAGCAGGGCGAGGACTTCTACACGGCCGACGCCGGGTTCGGCGCCTCCCGCGAGAGCATCGCCGCCTGGTACGCGATGAACAACCGCTTCCGCGCCAGCGGCGCCCTGCCCCCGCCCGGGTACTCCGACGTCCAGGGCAACAGCGCGGAACAGCAACTGATCTCCCAGAACAAGGTCGCCTCGCAGTTCTTCGCCACGAACAACTTCAAGGCCTACAACGCCGCGAGCGACGGTGACCTGCTCATCCTGCGCATGCCCGGGGAGACCACGGGGGTGCGGCGCGGGCACTCCATCGACTGCTCGATGCTGTGGTCGCTGTCGTCCCAGACCGATCACCCCGCCGAGGCCGCGGCGTTGCTGGACTACCTGGTCAACGACCCCGAGGCCTACACCGAGATGATGACGACCCGCGGGGTCCCGCCGAACCGCGAGGTCACCGAGTCCATCAAGGCGGACCTGCACCCCGACGACCTGGCCGCGACCGAGTACCTCCTGGCCCTGCAGGAGGAGGACCTCCCGACGATGTACGTCTACCCTCGCGGAGCCACGGCCATGGCCGACGAGATCGGCACCGTGTCGGTGGAGATCGAGTTCGGCCGCATGACGCCCGAGCAGGCGGCCGACGCCCTCATCCGCGTTGGTGAGTCCGAACTCAGCGCCTGAACCCGATCGCCCGGAGGAACCATGAGTGGCACGACCGTCGGATCGGTCCAGGCCCTGCCGCCCGATCCGTCCCCACCACGACCGACGCGGTGGCGACGCAGTGGCCCCGTCAACCAGGCCGCGGCCAGCGAGGAACGCGCGGCCTACGTCTTCCTGCTCCCCTGGTTCCTCGGCCTGGGGTTCACGGTCATCCCGTTCGGGGTGTCGCTGTACCTGGCGTTCACGGACTACAACCTCCTGCAGTCCCCGACCTGGATCGGGGCCGAGAACTTCACCCGGATGCTGGACGACCCGAAGGCCGTCACGGCCTCGAAGGTGACGCTCGTCTACACGTTCCTCTCCGTCCCCGCCTCCATCGTGTCGGCCCTGGCCGTCGCGATGCTGCTCAACAAGGGTGTGCGGGGGCTGAAGTTCTACCGGTCGGCCTTCTACCTGCCCTCGCTCATCGGCACGAGCGTGGCGATCGTCATGCTCTGGCGGTCGATCTTCGGTTACGACGGTGTGGTCAACAAGTTCCTGGGCGTCTTCGGCATCACCGGGCCGGGCTGGGTCACCGACCCCGACTGGGCGCTGGTGACCCTGGTGACGCTGAGCATCTGGTCCTTCGGCGCCTCGATGGTGATCTTCCTGGCCGGCCTGCGCCAGATCCCCGCGATGTACTACGAGGCGGCCTCGATCGACGGGGCCGGCTGGTGGCGCCAGTTCCGGTCCATCACCCTGCCGCTGCTGAGCCCGGTGATGTTCTTCAACCTCGTCCTCGGCCTCATCGGGTCGCTGCAGACCTTCACCCAGGGCTTCGTCTTCTCCGGCGGCACCGGCGGCCCGGCCGAGTCGACGCTGTTCTACAACCTCTACCTGTACCAGTGGGGGTTCCAGCGCTTCGACATGGGGTACGCCTCCGCCCTGGCGTGGGTGATGTTCATCGTCATCGCGTTCTTCACGGCTCTCAACTTCCTCGTCTCCAAGTACTGGGTGTTCTACGATGACTGACACAGCGACCACCGAGACGGTGGTGGAGCGACCGGCCAGGCGCTCGGCGTTCGGGCGGGGACTGCGCTCGGCGACGTCCCGACTGCGGACCGAGGGCTACCAGGAGGAGCTGACCGGGACCGCGCGGACACGGTTCCTGCGTCACTGCATCCTGGTCGGAGTCGGCCTCGTGATGCTCTACCCGCTGCTGTGGATGCTCTCGGCGTCGTTCAAGCCGAGCACGGACGTCTTCTCCGACACCGGCCTCCTGCCGGCCCGAGCCGAACTCGGCAACTACGCCGCGGGCTGGAACGCACTGGAACACCCCTTCGAGCTGTACCTGGTGAACTCGCTGATCCTGGCGGTGGCCAACATCGCCGGGAACCTGCTGTCCTGCTCGATGGCGGCGTACGCGTTCGCCCGGCTGCGCTTCCGCGGCCGCCGCACGTGGTTCGCGGCGATGCTCGGCACGATGCTGCTGCCCGCGCACGTGGTGCTCATCCCGCAGTACGTCATCTTCGCCAAGCTGGACTGGGTCAACACCTACCTGCCCCTGACCGTCCCGGCCTTCCTGGCGACGAACTCGTTCTACGTCTTCCTGCTCGTGCAGTTCATGCGGGCCCTGCCCATGGAACTGCAGGAGGCCGCGAAGATCGACGGCTGCGGCCCCTACCGCACCTACTTCAGCGTCATCATGCCGCTGACGATCCCGGCCATGGCCACCGTCGCGATCTTCACCTTCATCGCCAGCTGGAACGACTTCTTCGGCCCCCTGCTCTACCTCACCGACTCCGACCTGTTCACGGTCCCGCTGGCCCTGCGCCAGTTCATGTCCGCCGAGGGCGCCAGCGACTGGGGGCCGATGTTCGCGATGTCGGTCGTCTCCCTGCTGCCGGTCGTGGCCTTCTTCTTCATCGGTCAGCGCTACCTCCTCAACGGCATCGCGACGACGGGCCTGAAGTGAGCGTCCCCGACCAGCACCCCCTCTACCGCAACCCGGTCCTGGCCGCCGACTGGCCCGACCCCGACGCCGTCCGGGTCGGGAACGAGTACTACCTCGTCACCTCCAGCTTCAACCGGTCCCCGGGCCTGCCCGTGCTGCACTCGCGGGACCTGGTGAACTGGGACCTGCTGACGCACGCCCTGCCGGCCGTGCCCCCTGCGGACGCCTTCACCCTGCCGCGGCACGGCGGCGGGGTCTGGGCCCCGGCGATCCGGTTCCACGACGGCACCTTCCACATCACCTACCCCGACCCCGACCGCGGGGTGTCCGTCGTGAGCGCGACCGATCCGGCCGGCCCGTGGAGCGCGCCTCGGAACCTGCTGCCCGGCCTGGGCATCATCGACCCCTGCCCGTTCTGGGACGAGGACGGCAGCGCGTGGCTCGTCCACGGCTGGGCCCGCAGCCGCAGCGGCGTGAAGAACCGGCTGACCCTGGTCCCCGTCGATCCCGGGCTGACCCGGGCGACCGGACCGGGCACCACCGTCGTCGACGGCGAGCACGTCCCCGGCTGCCACACCCTGGAAGGGCCCAAGGTCCACCGGCGCGGCGGGTACTACTGGATCTTCGCGCCCGCGGGCGGCGTCGCCACGGGCTGGCAGTCGGTGTTCCGGGCCCGTGACGTGCGCGGACCCTACGAGCACCGGATCGTCATGACCCGGGGCGGGACCACCGTCAACGGCCCGCACCAGGGCGCGTGGATCGACACCCCGCACGGGACGGACTGGTTCCTGCACTTCCAGGACCTCGGCCCCGTGGGCCGGGTGGTGCACCTGCAGCCGTTGCGCTGGGCGGAGGACGGCTGGCCGGTCATCGGCGACGCCGCCGACGCGGGAACGTGCGGTGTCCCCGTCGCGCGCCACCCCACACCGCACGGCACCACGCAGGGGTCGCGCTACCCCGGCGGGGACGACGACTTCACGACCCCCGGCGCCGACGCCTCGGGCCGACCCGGTCCACAGTGGCGTTGGCAGGCCAATCCCGGCCGGCGGTGGGCGCAGACCGGCGACGGGCGACTGCGGTTGACCGCACTGCCCAACGACACCGGCAACCTCCGGTCCCTGCCGCAGGTCCTGGGGCAGCCCCTGCCGGGGATCGACGCGGTGGCCACGACGTCGCTGCGCCTGGAGGGACCGGACGGAGCCCGCGCCGGGCTCACGGTCCTGGGACGGGCCTACCTGTGGGCCGGGCTGGCGCGCTCCGGTGACCGGCTGGTCGTCGTGGCTGCCGAGCGCTCAGCCGGGTCCTTCGACGAGACGGTGCGCGAGATCGCCGCCGTCCCGGCCGGCACCCGGCTCGAGGTGCGGCTCGACGTGCGAGCGCACGCGGGATCCGACGAGCAGGACCCGGTGAGGGTGACGGTCGCCCTGCGGTGGCAGCAGGACCAGCGCTGGGTCACGGTCCTGGACGCGGTCCGGCCCGAAGCCGGCCACTGGATCGGTGCCGAACTGGCACTGTTCGCCGCCGCACCCCTCGGTGGTGCACCGGGAACGGCCGAGTTCGGGCCGTTCCGACTCGACACGGCGCTCCTGGCCGAGCCGGAGGACCGGCCGTGACGGACGGCGTGGACAGCGCCGCCAGGCGGGCGCCGCGGACGCGGCGCACCGGGTCACGACCCCCGACCATCCTGGACGTCGCCCGTGCGGCCGGTGTCTCCAGCGCCACGGTCTCGCGCGTCGTCAACGGGACCCCCAGCGTCAACGAGGTCCTCGCCGAACGCGTCCGGGCCACGGTGCGTGAACTCGACTACGTCCCCAGCGGAACGGCCCGGTCCTTGTCGTCGGGCGTCACCCGCACCGTGGCCATGCTCGTCCCCGACCTCGGCAACCCGATGTTCCACCAGGTCTTCCAGGGGTTGCACACCGCCGCCGCCGCCGACGGGTACCTGGTGCTGGTGGCCGACTCCCAGGAGGACGCCGGCAAGGAGGCGGTGCTGGTCCGCGACGCCCGCAAGCGGTGCGACGCCGCCGTCCTGTGCGCCCCGCGCATGGGCGACGCCGAACTGGCCGACGTCCTGGCCGGCCTGGCGCCCGCCGTGGTCGTGAACCGCGAGTCGGGGGTTCCCGGCGTCTGCTCGGTCAGCGTCGACTACGAGGCGGGGATCGTCGCCGTGGCCGAGTACCTGATCTCCCTGGGCCACCGGCGGCTCGCCTACCTGGCCGGCCCGTCGCGCAGCGCCTCCCAGCGCGCGCGCGAACGCGGTCTGGCGCGCATCGCCACGCAGCACCCGGGCGTCGCAGTCGTCCAGCTGCCGTGCGGGTCGACGATGGAGGACGGGTACCAGGCCTGGCCCGCGGTCGAGGCGTCCGGGGCCAGCGCCGTGATGGCCTTCAACGACGTCGTGGCCCTCGGGCTGCTCGGCCGGCTCGGGGAGCAACGTGTCCGGGTTCCCGAGCAGTTGTCCGTGACGGGGTTCGACGACATCATGTTCGCCCGGTTCAGCTCGCCCAGCCTCACCACGGTCTCGGTCGACCTGCCCGGCACCGGACGTGTCGTCTGGGCCACGTTGCGAGCCGCCATCGACGGGCAGGCCGCGCGTCCCTCGACGGTGTTCCGCCCGCAGCTCATCGTGCGCGGCAGCACCGGCGTGGCCCCGCGGACAGCCTCGTGACCCGCCTCGGCGCGGCCCGCTGGGACGGGCCGGTCGCGTACGCCGACGGGTGCCCGCTGCTCACCGTGGACCCCGGGGACCGGGTGCCCGGCCGGAGTTCCCCACGGCCCTTCGCGCACCCCGTGCGCACCCTGGGGGGAACGGTGGTCACCGACGTCGCCCCGCGCGACCACCGCCACCACCTGGGGGTGAGCATGGCCGTTCCGGACCTCGCCGGAACCAACCACTGGGGCGGGCGCACCCACGTCCGGGGAGCCGGCTCCACGCTGCTGCCCAACCACGGCCGGCAACGGACCACCGACGTCGCCATCGACGGGGCGACCCGCCGCGAGAGGGTCGAGTGGTGCGACGAGCACGCGCGACTTCAGGCCGTCGAGGACCGTGCGCTGACCGCCTCCCCCGCACCAGGTGACCGCGGCTGGGTGCTGGAGTGGCGCAGCGTCGTGGAACCCGTGCGAGAACTGTCCATCGGCAGTCCGGCGACCAACGGCCGCGAGGGAGCCTTCTACGGCGGCTGGTTCTGGCGCACCGGGTTCGACGGGGCGCGCACCACCGTGCGCGTCGGCACCGGATCCGCTGACCGCCGGACCGGCGGTGCCCACGGCTCCGCCTCGCCGTGGCTCCTGGTGGCCTCCACGTCCGCGCACCTGCTGGCCGTGCAGCACGGCGTGCCGCGACCGTGGTTCGTCAGGAGCTCGGGGTACGTGGGCTTCGGGCCGGCGCTCGCCGTGGGCGAACGGCTCCGCATCGCGCCGGCAGCGCCGCTCGTCCAGGACGTCTCGGTCCTCGTCGGCGACGGCCCGGCCCCGAGGGGCGAGGAGCTCGAGCAGCTCGCGGCCCGACTGGTGGAAGGTGGGAACGTCCGGTGAGCACCCCCCGCGTGGCCCTGGTCGGCGTGCACGGCTACGGAGCCCGCCACCTCGAGGTCCTCCTCCCGCGGCACCGCGACGGGGCGCTGGACCTCGTCGGCGTCGCCGATCCCCGGATCGACGAACCGGGCACCGGCCCGCTGCCGGCCTCAACGGCGCGGCACGCCGATCTCGGCGCGCTGCTGTCGGCGCAGGAACCGGACGTCGTCGTGGTCAGCACACCGCTGCACACGCACGCCGCGCTCGCGCAGGACGCGATGCGGGCCGGTGCCCACGTCCTGGTCGAGAAACCCCCGACGTCGGACCTGCCCTCGTTCGAGGCGCTGCTGCGCACGGCGACCGAGACCGGCCGGTCGTGCCAGGTGGGTTTCCAGAGCCTGGGTTCGGCGGCCGTGACGCACGTGCGGGCGCGGGTGGCGGAAGGGCGCATCGGTGAGGTCACCGGCTACTCCGCCGCAGGGTGCTGGGTACGGCCCCGCAGCTACTACCGGCGAACCCCGTGGGCCGGCCACCGCGTCCTCGACGGGCACGTCGTGGGGGACGGTGTCCTGACGAACCCGCTGTCCCACGCCGTCGCCACCGTCCTTGCCCTGGCCGGTGCGCGGCGCGTCGAGGACGTCGCCGAGGTCCAGTGCGACCTGTTCCACGTCAACGACATCGAGGCCGACGACACCTCCACGGCCCGCATCCGGCTGGTCGCGGGACCGGACGTGCTGGCGGCCGTGACGCTGGCCGCGGCTGAGCGCGGTGAGCCCTGGGTCCGCGTCGAGGGGAGCCAGGGGCGGATCACCCTGTACTACACGCTCGACGTCGCGGTGGAGGAACGTCCCGGTCGTCCTCCGCTGGTCACCCGGCACACCCGGGTGAACCTGCTGGACGACCTGCTGGCCGCCGTGTCCGAGGGACGGCCACCGGTGTCCGCGCTGGAGGACTCCGGCGGGTTCGTCCGGGTGCTCGACGCCGTGGTCACCGGGACGCCACCGCGCGCCGTCGACGGGCGCTGGACGCGAACCGTCGGTCTGGCCGACGGGGACGAGCGGGTGGAACTGCCGGGGGTCGAGGAGGCCGTCCACCTGGCGGTGGAGCGGCGGGCCCTGTTCAGCGAGCTGTCCCTGCCGTGGACCGCCCGGCCCGCGGACCGGGTCGCGGGGCCGAGGTGAGTCGCCGAGCAGTCCGGTGCCGCTGCCGGGAACCGGCGAGGGGTTTCGCGGCGCCGGGGTCCGCCGTCACGCCACGGCGAGCGTCGGAGCCACGAACCGCACCCCGGCCAGGCTGCGGTCGATCCCCATCAGGACCGCGGCGAGGGCGGCGGCCGCCCCGCGGTAGGCGAAACTCCCCCACCGCGACGCCGGCTGCCCGTGGTCGTCGACGAGCTCGACGTCGCACGCCTGCGCCGGCCCCGGGTCCTGCACGTGGCGGCGCACGTCGGGCAGCGTGTCGGCCGGGACGGGCATGACGACGACCATCCCCTTGCCGTCGCGCACGTACAGCCGGGGCTCGGTCGTCCCGTGTTCCTCCAGGGCCACGGTCAGCGGTCCCCGCCCGATGCGCTGCTTGACCATCGTGTCCTCCGTGACGTCGGTCGCCCGCGACGTCACGGGCGCAGGCCCGACTCTGGCGCCTGTGGCTGGAGCAACGCCGCGACGGAGCCGGCCGTTCCCCGCAGGACCCGGCCGGAGGGTGAACGGTGGGTGAAGACGTGCCCGGCCGGCCGCCGGCGCACGACGCCTCCGGTGAACGACGCCTCCGGTGAACGACGAGGAGCCGTCCCGCGTCGGGGCGACGCGGAACGACTCCTCCTGCCACGCGGTCAGGCGCGCTTCGACTGCACCATCCAGTCGATGAGCAGGTGACCCTCGACGTCGGCCGACGGCTTGCTGGCGCCGTCGGTCGCCGCCTGGATGACCCACCGGAACGGCGTCGTGGGAACGCCCTGGGTCGTCCGGCCGACCTCCTTGCCGTCGATCTTGAACACGATGAGGCCCGGGGTCCACTCCGTGGTCGCCACGTGCCAGTCCTGCCAGGAGGCGTCGGAGTAGTTCTTGTAGGCGACGGTTCCGGGGGAACCGACCTTGAACGTCACCATGTACTGCTTGGCGTTGAAGGGGCTCTCCGGGAAGTCGATCTCGCCCTCGGCCCAGTTGTTCGACGCGGGCCACAGCAGGAACGCCGAGCCGTACCCGTTCGCGGCGTCGGCGCGGTAGCGGACGGAGTACTTGCCGTACGTCTGCGCGCCCCAGTTGTTCGGGACGAGAACGCCACCGGAGGGGCAGCCGTTTACCGTGCGCAGGTGGATGTCGGCCATGCCGTCGTGCGCGGAGACGTTGGCGCCGTTGTTGTAGCAGCCGTTCTTCGAGGTGTCCGGCGTCGCGTCGCCGTAGTCACCGAGTTCGGGGTAGGTGCTGCGGAAGCTCCCGACCGGCGCGTCCTCGGTGAAGTCCTCGGCGTAGACCTGCTGCCAGCCAGGCGAAGTGCCCGACGGCATCGCCGTTCCACCCGAGGTCTGGGTGGGCGTCGGGGTGGGCGTCGCGGTCGGCGTCGCGGTCGGCGTCGCGGTCGGCGTCGGGGTCGGCGTCGGGGTCGGCGCCGGGGTGGACGATGACGGCACCGTGAACGTCTTGGTCGCACCCACGTTGTGCCACTGCCCGCCCGCGTAGACGCAGGAGAAGTAGCTGTAGGTCCCGGCGGGCAGCTTCTGGTCAGCGGTGATCTTCGTGCCGCTGGTGGTGAGGCGCACGTTGCGCCACTTGCCGAAGTCGACGTTGCGGCCCTGCGCGTCGCGGGCGCAGACGCCGGCCACCTCGGCGACCGTGGTGGGGCTGGCGGACAACGTGGTCGTCGCGGTGACGGTGGTTCCCGAGACGTTGACGGAACTCTTCGCGCTGTACGACGTGGCTGCTTCGGCGGCACCGGCCGTCGTCGTGATCAACCCTGCAGCGCAGAGCAGGGCGAATCCGGTCGTGGGGAGGCTTCGCATGGTCTCGCGTTTCGAGCGGGGGGCCCGAGTCCGGGGGTTACAAACTCGAGGGGGAGCCGACAGGGGGTCGTCGACAACCAGTGACGTTACACGCAGTGACGAAGCTTCTACAAATCGACATCATTGGGTATCACCCGAACGGCCTAGAACCCGACCCGACGCGCCGCGGCGAACCGTGGGTGAGGGACGTCACAGCGCGGAAGGCTCGAAACTCCGGACCGAACCGGGAGGTCTGAGTTGCGGGCGGTTCCAGCGCGCGGTGACCTCACGCCCGATCACCGCGCACGCGGTGACATCGCGCTCAAACCCCTTGACGCCCCCGTTCGGCGCGCGGTGACCTCACGCCCGATCACCGCGCACGCGGTGACATCGCGCTCAAACCCCCTGACGCCCCCGTTCGGCGCGCGGTGACCTCACGCCCGATCACCGCGCACGCGGTGACATCGCGCTCGAACCCCGCGACCGGCCCCCCTCGGCTCGCGGGCGGCCGGGGAGTCCACGCGAACCCCTCGACGACGTTCAGTAGCGGAAGCGGTGGCACAGGGCGTCGGCGCCGGGCGCGGCGATCTGCGACAGGACGTCGGCGGCCTGCTCGAACGGCGTCTCGCCGTCCAGCAGCGCGTCGAACCGTTCGTCGGCCAGCAGGTCCAGCGCCAGGGCCAGTCGCCGGCGCGTCGTCCACCGCGGCGCCCGCGCGGGGGGCACCCGCCCGACCTGCGAGGCCCGGACGGTCAGCCGGCGGGAGTGGAAACCCTCCCCCAGCCCGACCTCGACGCTGCGGTCGCCGTACCAGCTGAGTTCGGCCAGCAGTCCCTCGTCGCCGAGCAGACCCAGCCCGGTCGTCAGGCCGGCACCGGTCCCGCTGGTGTGCAGGACGACGTCCCGTTCGCGACGCGCGTCGTCGGGGGCCACCAGCTGGAAACCCAGCGCCGCGGCGGTGCGCGAGCGGTCCGCGCGCACGTCGACGGCCTCGACGTCGGTACCCGGCGTCCGCGCCGCCAGCGTCGCCACGAGCAGCCCCAGAACTCCCGCGCCCACCACGCTGACCCGGTCCCCGATGCCGAGTCCGGCGTCCCAGACACCGTTGACCGCCGCCTCCAGCATCCCCGCCAGCACGGCGCGCCCGGCCGGCACGGCCGCGGGCACCGCCAGCACCGAGGAGGCGGGCACGACGTACCGGTCCTGGTGCGGGTGCAGGCAGAACACCCTGCGGCCCACCATGTCCTGGACCCGCGGGCCCGCCTGGGTGACCGTCCCGACCGACAGGTGGCCGTACTTGACCGGGTACGGGAACTCCCCGGCCTGGAACGGGGCCCGCATCGTGTCGTGCTGGCTCTGCGGGACGGCGCCGGCCAGCACGAGCGCCTCGGTGCCGCGGCTGACGGCGGAGAACTCGGTCCGTACCTCCACGTCGGCGTTGCCGATGACGGGCAGGAACTCCTCACGCAGTTCCACCCGTCCCGGCCCCGTGGTCCACAACGCCCGGGCAACGCTCACGAACCCGCCTCCAGTCTGGCCGTGACGAACTCGCGGACCGCGCTCTCCCAGCGACCGGGATCGACGTTCCACTCCTTGGTGTGCCGGGCGGTGCCGCTGGCCACGTACGTCACCAGGTCCGGGCGGGCCTGCGCCAGCCGCTGCGAAGGACCCGAGGGCACGTAGTCGTCGGCGTCGGAGTGGACCAGCAGCACCGGCAGCACGAGTTCCTCGGCGCGGGTGACCCAGTCCATCTTCCGCAGGTCGACGGGCCCCTGGACCCCGACCAGCCGCCGGCCCAGCGGGTGCGCCAGCAACTGCAACCCGTAGCGCCCCAGGCGCACCGGAACCCCGCGCTGACGGGCCTGGTGGTCCAGGACGTCGTACCAGTCGACGACCGGGCCGTCCAGGACGAGGCCGGCGACCTTCTCGGCCAGCGGCGAACGGGCGACGAACTGCAGCAGGATCGCCCCGCCCATCGACCAGCCGACCACCAGCAGCCGGCGCGCGCCGTGGTCGAGGGCGTGCCGGGCGACGGCCTCCACGTCGACCCACTCGGTGTCGCCCAGACCGTAGAAGCCGGGTCCCGCCTCCGGGGCGTCGGCGTCGTTGCGGTAGCTGGGCACCAGGCACGGCAGGCCCAGCTCGTGCAGCACGGGCACGGCCCGCAGCGCCTCCTCGCGGGTCGCGCCGCGGCCGTGCACGAGGACGGCCCAGGTGTCGCTCGAGCTGCCCGGGCCACCCGGCACGAACCAGCACGGCAGGTCGCCGACCTCGCTGGGGACCAGCAGGTCCTCGTGGGGCAGGCCGAGCGCCCGGGTCGGGTTCCCGGCGTAGTAGTACTGGTTCCAGCGCGCCGAGCCCGGCACCACGGTCCCGGAGTCCACGCCGAGCAGTTCGCGGGTGACCCGTTCCGGCGTCGCCTCCAGGACCTCCCCGACCCGGAAGTGCCCGCGGCCGGCCTCGGTCCACACGCCGTACCGGCCCGGCACCACGGTGTCGGCGGTGGCGGTCAGCACGACCCGGCGGGGACCGGCCTGCAGGACCTCCAGGTCGTCCGGCTTGTGCCGGCGCGGGGTGACGACGGCGCGGGCGAACCCGGCGGCCACGCCGGTGAGCGCGGCGCCGGTGAGCGTGGCGGCCACTCCCGTGGCGACCGCGCTCAGGGCGGCCACCTTGCGACCTCCGCTGATCATCACGACCCGGCCCGCCACGCCGCTCGCAGCAACGGGACCTGCAGGGGCAGCCGGGCCGTGGTCACCGCGCGGCGGGCGGGCGATCCGGTGCGCCAGGCGTCCACGCACATCTGGGCGTTGGCCGGCCAGACCGCCAGCAGGAAGGCGACGGCGGCGCGGCACGCCAGCGGCCGGGTGGCGGGGACGGCGTACCCCGCGGCGAGGGCGAGCTCGGCGACGCCGGACCAGGTCGTCCAGGCGCGCGCCCTGCCGGGCAGCACCCGCGGGACGATGGCGTCGAACCCCCGCGGCCGCAGCAGGTGCGCGAGTCCGGCCGCGCCGAACAGCACCGTGAGCGGGACCCACCGCGGGGGCACGCGCGGGGACACGGCGCTGATCACGTCCCGATCCTGCCCGACGTCGTGCGGCCCGGCGTCGGCACCCCCGCCGGTGCCGCGATCGCGCTCGCGCTGCCCGGCGCGGGCAGCCCCGTTAGGGTCGCGGTCGTGCCTGGAACAGCTCCCTGGACCGTGGTCGTGCTCACCGAGGCGGCGTTCGGCGAGGTCGACGCCCGCAACGTGGCCCAGTTGCACGCCGCCGAGCGTGCCGAGGGCCAGGACGTGCGGCACCTGGTCCTCGTGCCGGCCGACACCCACCGCAGCCTGCTGGCCGACGTCGTGGACCGGCTGAGCCTGGGCGAGCTGCGCGAGGCCCTGGCCGACCTGCGCCAGGGCCAGCCGGACGCGGGCGAGGCCCGGGCCGGTGCCGAGACGGCGCTGCGCGTGACGCTGGAGAGGCTGCGGGCGCAGGGTCTGACCGCACAGGGCCGCACGACCGAGGACGATCCGCTGCCCGCGGTGCGCCAGGCGCTGGCGGAGGAGCCGGACGCCCGCGAACTGGTGGTGGTGACCCGCCCGCACGCCGTGGAGGACACCTTCCACGCCGACTGGGCCTCCAAGGCCCGCGACAGCCTGGGCGTGCCGGTGCTGCACGTGTACGCGGGCACCACGAGACTGGGCTGAGGAACAGCCGTCACCGGCAGGAGGTTGATCGGGACATGACCGCGCACACACCCCAGACCAGCACCAAGTCCTACAACGTCAGCAAGACCGACGAGCAGTGGCGGGCCGAGCTGGACCCCGCGGAGTACCACGTGCTGCGCCAGGCCGGGACCGAACGTCCGTTCACCGGCGAGTACGAGAACACCACCACCGAGGGCGTCTACGCCTGCCGCGGCTGCGGCGCCGAGTTGTTCACCAGCAACGAGAAGTTCGCCTCGCACTGCGGGTGGCCCTCGTTCTTCGACCCCAAGCAGAGCGAGGCCGTCGAACTGCTCGAGGACGACTCCCTGGGCATGCGCCGGGTGGAGGTGCGCTGCGCCAACTGCGGCTCGCACCTCGGGCACGTCTTCGAGGGCGAGGGGTACCCGACGCCGACCGACCAGCGCTACTGCATCAACTCGATCAGCCTGACCCTGCGACCCACGGAGGCGTGATGCTGGACCTGCCGGAGATCGGCCTCGGCACGGCCCGCAACGACGACGCGACCACTCGCCGCGTCGTCGCCGAGGCGATCGAGGTGGGTTACCGCCTCATCGACACCGCCGCGAAGTACGAGAACGAGGTCGGCGTCGGGCAGGGCATCGCCGACGCCGGGCTCGCGCGTGACGAACTCTTCGTCACGACGAAGCTCCGCGGCGCCGACCAGGGGTACGAGCAGGCACGGAAGGCGTTGCGCGCCAGCCTGGACCGGTTGCAGCTCGACCACGTCGACCTGTACCTGATCCACTGGCCGCTGCCCCGGCTCGGCAAGTTCGTCGACAGCTACCGCGCCATGGTCGAGATGCAGGCCGAGGGCCTGACCCGGCACGTGGGGGTCTCCAACTTCCTGCCCGAGCACCTGCAGGCGCTGGCGGACGCGGGGCTGCCGACGCCGGCGGTGAACCAGGTGGAGTTCCACCCGCGCCTGCAGCAGGCCGACGTCGTCGCCGAGAACTCCCGGCGCGGCGTCGTCACCGAGGCGTGGTCGCCGCTGGGGGCCGGGACCGGGATCCTGGAGGAACCCGCGATCGTCTCGATCGCCGACGCGCACGGCGTCAGCCCGGCGCAGGTCGTGCTGCGCTGGGACCTGCAGCGGGGCGTCGTGACGATCCCCAAGGCCTCCAGCCGGGAACGGCTGGTCGCCAACCTGGACGTGCACGGTTTCGAACTCCTCCCCGAGCAGGTCGCCGCGATCGACGCCCTCGAACGGGGTGAGCGCACCAGCGGACAGGATCCCGCCGTGCACGAGGAGTTCTGAGGGGGCAGGCTGGAACCATGAGTGACCAGTCCTACGAAGCGAACGACCCGGACCTCGACCCGCTGGACGACCCGGACCTGCAGCAGGTCGACCCCGACGCCGCCCCCCAGGACGACTCCGAGGTGCTGACGACGGACACGCTGATGCGCGACGACCAGGACGAGTCCGGCTGGGAGCCGGACTACAACCTGACCAACGCGACGGCGGAGCTGATCACCAGCGACGACCCGGACAACGAGACGCTCACCGAGCGCCTGGCCCAGGAGGAGCCCGACGTCGACGTGAGCCGCGGGGGCGCCGTCGACGCCGAGCACGAGGTCCGCGAGGTCTGAACCTCAGGGCAGGGCGGCCACGAGGTCGGCCAGCGCGACCCGGGGCCCGGTGAAGAACGGCACCTCCTCGCGGACGTGCCGGCGGGCCTCGGTGGCGCGCAGGTCGCGCATGAGGTCGACGATGCGGTGCAGCTCGTCGGCCTCGAAGGCCAGGATCCACTCGTAGTCGCCCAGCGCGAAGGCGGACACGGTGTTGGCGCGCACGTCCTCGTAGGGACGGGCCGCCAGCCCGTGGTCCCGCAACATCTTCCGGCGTTCGTCGTCGGGCAGCAGGTACCAGTCGTAGGACCGCACGAACGGGTACACGGTCATGTAGTCGCGGGCCCGCTCCCCGGACATGAACGCCGGGACGTGGCCGCGGTTGAACTCCGCCGGCCGGTGCAGGCCGACGACGGACCAGACGGGCGTCACGTGCTTGCCCAGGCGCGTGGTGCGGAACCGGCGGTAGGCCTCCTGGACGATCTCGATCGTCGGCCCGTACCACCAGAACATCAGGTCGGCGTCGGCGCGCAGACCGGCGACGTCGTACGACCCGCGCACCGTCAGGCCCTTGCCGGTGAGTTCGTCGAGGAGGTCGCTGACCTCCTGCGCCACCTCGGCGCGGTCGGCGTCACCGAGGGGCGTCTCGACGGCGAACACCGACCACATCGTGTACGCGATGGTCTGGTTGATCTCGTCGGCGGTGGGGGCTGGGCTTCGCTGGTCGGACATGCCCCCAATCATCCCTCAGCCGTTCGACAGGGCGGCGCGGACCTCGGCACCGGCCCGGCGGGCCGCGCCGATGCACGCCGGCACCCCCACCCCGTCGAGCACGGACCCGCAGATCGCCAGCCGCCCGGCCGCCGCGACGGCCGCTCGCACCCGCGCGACCCGGTCGACGTGCCCGACGGCGTACTGCGGCAGACCGTCGAACCAGCGCACGACCGCGGTGTCCACCGGGTGCAGTTCCCGGCCCAGCAGCCGGGACGCGTCGGCGGTGGCCCAGCCCAGGACGTCGGCGTCGTCGGCCTCCAGCGCCTCGGTCTCCCCCGCGCGCCCGAGCGACACGCGCAGCACGGCGAGGTCGGCGGACTGCTCCCGCACCCAGTCCCACTTGTTCCCCGACAGCGTCAACGCCTTGGCGCGCAGGCCTTCGGCGGCGGCGACGACAGGCGGGACGAGAACTCCCGAACCGCCCAGGCCGGCCAGTTCGGCGGCCGGGACCGCCAGCGCCGTGATGACCATGCTCGCGGTCTCGACGTCGGACAGCTCGGCCGCGGCGGCCGGCGCGGCGTGGGCGAGCAGGCGGGCGGCGGCGGGTGCGGGGACGGCCAGGACGACGGCGTCGGCGGGCTGGTCGTCCACCAGCCAACCGTGCGGGGTGCGTTCCAGGCGGGTCACGGGCGTGCTGGTGCGGACCGTGACGCCCCGGGCGGCCAGCCGGGCGGCCAGGACCTGCGGCAGGCGGGCCAGGCCGCCGTCGAGACCGGCGAAGACGGGGTGCGCGCCGGGTTCGGGAGCCGGGCCCAGCGCCTGCAGCAGGGAGCCGCCGGCGCGGGCGTGGGCCCACAGGGCGGGCACGGTGGCCTGCAGGGACAGCCGGGCCGCGTGGCCGGCGTAGACGCCACCCAGGAGCGGTTCGACGAGGCGGTCGACGACGGCCTGACCGACGCGCTCGGCGACGTAGTCGGCGACGGGCACGTCGTGGGTCAGCGGTGCGGCCGGGCGGTCGGGTTCGGTGCGGACGCGCTCGAGGTCGGCGGCCTGCAGGAAGCCTTCCAGGCCGTCCGCCGAGCGGGGGACGCCCATGACGGTGCCGGCCGGCAGCGGGTCGAGCCGGCCGGGCGAGCGGACGGCGGCGCGGGTGGTGGCGGGGTGTTCCAGCGGCAGCCCGAGTTCGCGGGCCAGGGCGACACCCTCGGGGCGGCGGGCGAGCATGGACTCGGCGCCGAGGTCGACGAGGAGGCCGCCGACCTCCGTGCGCTGCAGCACTCCCCCGACGACGGGCGCGGCCTCCAGCACCTCCACGTCGTGGTCGGCGGAGGAGTCGGCGGCGAGTTCCCAGGCGGCCGTGAGACCGGAGATCCCGCCGCCGACCACCACTACCCGCGCCACGCGTGGACCTCGTCGACGACCCGCTTGAGCACGTCGGGGTCGGCGCTGGGCGGGACGCCGTGCCCGAGGTTGACGATGTGCCCGCCGCCGGCGCGTTCGCCCTCGGCCAGGATGCGGTGCAGGTCGGCGCGCAGCACCTCCCAGGGGGCGAACAGCAGCGCGGGGTCGAGGTTGCCCTGGACGGCCAGGGGCCGGCCGGTCCCGGCGCGGCCGCGGGCGGCGCCGACGTCCAGCGGTACCCGGAAGTCGATGCCCAGGACGTCGACGCCACCGTCGACGGCGGCCATGGCGCCGAGCAGTTCCCCGGTGCCGGTGCCGAAGTGGGTCCGGGGGACCCCCAGGTCCTTCACGGCGGCGAGCGCGGCGGCCGAGTGGGGGGCGACGTGGCGTTCGTAGTCGGCCAGCGACAGCGACCCGACCCAGGAGTCGAACAGCTGCACGGCCGAGGCGCCGGCCTGCACCTGGGCCCGCAGGAACGTTCCGGTGATCTGGGCCAGGCGAGCGGCCAGGTCGTGCCAGAGTTCGGGATCGGCGTGCATCATCGCCTTGGTGCGCAGCAGGTCCCGCGAGGGTCCACCCTCGACGAGGTAGCTGGCGAGGGTGAACGGGGCGCCGGCGAAACCGATGAGCGGCACCCCGTCGCCGATGCCGGCGAGCTGTTCGGTCGTCAGCCGCACGGCGTCGGTGATGTGGGTCAGGGCGTCGGGGGACAGTTCCGGGATCCGGTCCAGGTCGGCGCGGGTGCGGACCGGCTCGGCGATGACGGGGCCGGTGCCCGGCACGATCTCGACGCCGACCCCGGCGGCCTCCAGCGGCACGACGATGTCGGAGTAGAACACCGCGGCGTCCACGTCGTAGCGCCGGACGGGCTGCAGGGTGATCTCGGCGACCAGTTCGGGACGCCGGCAGGACTCCAGCATCGTCGTGCCGGCGCGCACCTTGCGGTACTCCGGCAGCGAGCGGCCGGCCTGGCGCATGAACCAGACGGGGGTGCGTGCGGGGTCGGTGCCCCCGCGGGCGGCGTGCAGGTAGGGGGAGCTGGCGAGCGGCACGGGCCGATCGTCCCACGGCGTGGCTGCACCCCTCCGGGGGGCGTGGGTGCCTAGGCTCGCCGCCGTGACCGTGCACCGAACACCGGGTGCGCCTGGTGTCCCGCCCGCCTTCGAGGCGGCGGTGGCCGAGGTGCGCGACGTCCGCCTGCGCTCGGAGGTCTCGCTCACCGAGGTGCCCGCGCCGGCGCGGATCGCGCCGTACGCGTGGGCGGTGGCCGGGGACGTCGTGGTCGAGGACGAGGAGCTGGCGACCGGCCGGTTCATCCTGCTGCACGATCCCTCGAGCCCGCAGGAGTGGGGCGGGGACTTCCGGGTCGTGACGTACGTGCGCGCCGACCTGGAGGCCGAGCTGGGCGGTGACCCGCTGCTGGGGCAGGTCGGGTGGTCCTGGCTGGAGGAGGGGCTGGCCGCGGCCGGCGCCTCGGCCAGCGGGGTGGGTGGCACCGTGACGCGGGTGCTGTCGGAGGGCTACGGCGCGCTGGCCGGGCGGCCGCCGTCGGTGGACGTGGAACTGCGGGCGTCGTGGACGCCGGGCGATCCGGCGCAGCTGAGCGCGCACCTGCAGGCCTGGGGCGTCCTGGTGTGCACGGTGGCGGGCCTGCCCCCGCTGCCCGAGGGCGTGGTGTCCCTCGGCCGCCGCACCCGCTGAGCCGGGCCGTTGGGCCGTCCGGCTGACGAGCCGTGCGGGCGATCACGAATCGTTCAAGGCGCATCCTCCGAAGGCCGATCACCTCCTCAGCACTTCAGAGGCGGGCCGCACACGGCGCTCGCCGATCGCTGCAGGAGGACGACGGTGACTGCGCTCGTCGAACGCCCCGGGATGGCTGTTCCTTCCCGTCTCGGCCGCTTCGCGGCCCTGGTCGCTGTCGCGGACCCCGCGGTCCGCGAATCCGTGACGCGCACGCTGCGCATGCTCGGCGCCGTGAACGTCGAGCACGCCACCAGCGTGGCCCAGGCCCGCGCCATGGCCCGCACGGGCCCGCGGGCCCTGTTCATCGCCGACGCCGGCCTGCCGGACGGTTCCGGTGCCCAGCTGGTCTCGGAGCTGCGCGCGGCGGGCTGGAACCGCTGCGTCGTGCTGTCCTCCAACGCCGACCCGTTCGCCGTGCGCGGCGCGGTCGCGGCCGGCGTGCGCTGCTACCTGGTGACGACCCGCCCCGAGGGCGTCGGGTTCGAGGGCCGCGGCGGGGAGTCCGGTGTGGACTCGCTGTCCGAGCGCGAGATCGAGGTGCTCCAGCACGTCGCCGACGGCCGGTCCAACAAGGACACCGGCGCGCTGCTGGGGCTGTCCGCGCTGACGGTCAAGAGCCACCTGGCCCGCATCGCCCGCAAGCTCGGCACGGGCGACCGCGCCGAGATGGTCGCCATCACCCTGCGCGCCGGCGTCATCCAGTGATGCGGTGACGTTCCGGTGACGATGCCGTGACTCGCACGCACCACCCGTCACGTACGGTGGTGCGGTGACATCCACCCCGACGGAGCCGGACCAGGTGCAGGAACCTGAGCTCCCGCTCCTGTCGGCCCCCGCCGACGGCCTGCCGCCCGTCGTGGCCGACGAGGCCGCGCTGGCGCAGGTCGTCGCTGCGTTCGCGGCCGGCACCGGGCCGGTCGCGGTCGACGCCGAACGGGCCTCGGGCTACCGCTACGGCCAGCGCGCCTTCCTGGTGCAGCTGCGCCGCGAGGGTGCGGGGACGGCGTTGATCGACCCGGCGGCGCTGCCGGACCTGTCCGCCCTCGGCGAGGTCCTGGCCGACGTGGAGTGGGTGCTGCACGCGGCGAACCAGGACCTGCCGTGCCTGGCCGAACTGGGCATGCGCCCCAGCAGGTTGTTCGACACCGAGCTCGGTTCCCGCATCGCCGGGCTGCCGCGGGTGGGCCTGAGCGCCGTCCTGGAGGAACTGCTGGGCCTGCGGCTGGCCAAGGAGCACTCGGCGGTCGACTGGTCGACCCGGCCGTTGCCCGAACCCTGGCTGAACTACGCCGCCCTCGACGTCGAGGTCCTCGTGCAGTTGCGCGACGCCCTCGCCGAACGCCTCGCCGCGCAGGGCAAGCTCGACTGGGCGCTGCAGGAGTTCGCCCACGTCGCGGCCACTCCCCCGCCGGTCCCGCTCGCCGAACCGTGGCGCCGGGTCTCGGGCCTGCACGCGGTCCGGTCGCGGCGGCAACTGGCCGTCGTGCGTGAGCTGTGGCTGGCCCGCGACGCCGAGGCGCGACGCAAGGACACCTCCCCGGGGCGGCTGCTGCCGGACTCGGCCATCGTCGCCGCGGCCCGGGCCCTGCCCCGCACCCCGCAGACGCTGGCCGGCACCCCGGGTTTCACCGGTCGCGCCTCGCGGACGAAGCTGACCACGTGGGCCGAGGCCGTCGCCCGCGGCCTGGCCACGCCCGAGGCCGACCTGCCGGCCCAGTCCCCCCGCAGCGACGGCCCGCCGCCGCCGCGGGTGTGGGCGGCCAAGGACCCGCTGGCCGCGGCCCGGCTGAGCGCCGCCCGCGCCGCGGTGACCTCCATCGCCGAGCAGCACGGCCTGCCGGTGGAGAACCTGCTGCAGCCGGACGCGCTGCGCCGGGTGGTGTGGACGCCGCCGGAGCCGCTGGACGCCGCCGGGGTGCGCGCCGCACTGGCCGCCCGCGGAGCGCGGCCCTGGCAGCTGGACCTGGTCAGCGGCCCGGTCGCCGAGGCGGTGCTCGCGGCGCGCCCCGAGGAGAGCGCCGACTCCCCCACCGGCTGAGCGTCCTGGCACCTCCGCACACGTCTCGAATTGCCGGACGGGCCCGCGTGCGTCAAGGTCGGAACCACGTCACGAAGTGGTGACGTCAGGTGTCGAAGGCGACGGAGGTGGACGTGGAGCGTCTCACCCTGGACGAGCAGTTGTCGGCGGCCGCGATGGCCCGGCACTGGGTGTGCGAGCACTGCCCCGACGAGCACCTCCCGGCCGCCCGTCGCTGGATCGCCGAACTGCTCACCAGCGAACTGGTCCGCAACGCCGTGCAGCACGGACGGGGTCCGGTGGTGCTGTCGCTGACCCACGACGAGGAGGGGATCCTCGTCGGCATCACCGACAGCGACGACGGAACCCCCCGGCTGCGCGACCAGACCCCCCAGGCCACCGAGGGCCGCGGCATCGCCCTCGTGGACGCGCTGGCCACCACCTGGGGCGTCTACAGCAGCGAGGACTCCCCGGCCGACGACGACGGCGGCTGGCCCCGGCCGCGCGACGAGGGGTCCTCGGGCAAGACCGTGTGGTTCCACCTCGCCGCCACCTGAGGGGTGCTCACCGGAGGTGGCCGACTGGCCCGTCCGGGGGAAGCCGAGGGGGAGGCGGCCCCGCGCTCGCCTACCGTCGGTGAGGTGAGCACCGATCAGCCGCGCCCCGTCCGGGCCGTCCTGCGACGCAGCGTGCTCGCCGCCAGCGTCCTGGACGACCTCGACGTCGACCTGGACGACGACGGCGTGCGGATGCCGGGCTGCGCCCCGCTGCAGTGGGCGGACCTGGCGCGGGCCGCCGGCGAGGACTCGCCGCAGGAGGCCGTCCGGCTGCGGGTGGCCGACCTGCTGCACGCCCACCTCGAACTGCACCGGTCCCGCGCGCGCGTCGTCCCGCTGGCCGTTCCGGTCGGCGCCGACCGGCACCCGCGGTTCGGCTGGTCGCACCGGGAGTTCCTCGGCGGCGCCGTGCACCTCGGGCTCGGCGTCGTCGTGGTGCGGGGGCGCTCCGAACGGGCTCTGCCGCTGCCGGTGGTCTCGGCCCGGGCGACCGGGCGTCCCGCCCAGCCCGGCGCGCAGGACCTGGCGCGGCTGGAGGAACTCGGCGACCTCGTCGTGCAGCGGCTGCGCCGCGACGCCTGCGGCCGCGGGAACGGCGTCCTGCGTCCGGTGGGTGGCTGTGACGTGCCGACCCTGCTGACCGCGGCGACCCTGCGTGAGCACCTGGTCGCCGAGACGGAGGGGTCGGTGTTCCGCGCCGTGGCGGTCCCCGACCGCACCCGCGGCTGGTTCGACCTGGCCCGCATCGATCCGGCCTACGTCGGTGCGGCGTGGACGGCCACCGACCCCGCCTCGCGCGGGTTCCGGCGCGCGGTGTTCGTGACCCGCTCGGAGGTGGCGCTGGCCCCGACGAGCCCGCGCCTGGTGGAGAACGTGCTGGCAGACTGACCTGGCTGTGCCCGCAAGTCGTGGTGCCCGCAAGCCGAGAGGAGCACTCGTGAGCCTGCTCGAGTCGATCCAGTCCCCCAGCGACCTCAAACGCCTCTCGCACCCCCAGGTGCTCGAGCTGGCCGCCGAGATCCGCCGGTTCCTCGTCGCCGAGGTCGCCAAGACCGGCGGGCACCTGGGCCCGAACCTGGGTGTGGTGGAACTGACGCTGGCGATGCACCGGGTGTTCGACTCGCCCAAGGACCCGTTCGTCTTCGACACCGGTCACCAGTCGTACGTGCACAAGCTCGTCACCGGCCGTCAGGACTTCTCCCGGCTGCGCGAACGGGGCGGCATCGCCGGCTACCCGCAGCGCAGCGAGTCCGAGCACGACATCGTCGAGTCCTCGCACGCCTCCTCGTCGCTGTCGTGGGCCGACGGCATCTCCCGCGCCTTCCAGCTGCGCGGCCAGACCGACCGGACGGTGGTGGCCGTGGTGGGCGACGGCGCCCTGACCGGGGGCATGACGTGGGAGGCGCTGAACAACATCTCCCACGACAACGACCGCCGGCTGGTCATCATCGTCAACGACAACGGCCGCTCGTACGCCCCGACGATCGGCGGGATGGCCCGGTACCTGAACTCGGTGCGCACCCGCCGCGAGTACCGCACCCTGCACGAGAAGAGCCAGGCCGCGGCCAACCGGTTCGGCGCCGGCGCCCGGGCCGTCTACCGCGGTCTGCGCGGCGGCACGCACGGTTTCCTGGCGCGGTTCACCGGCAACGAGGCGCTGTACTCCAACCTCGACGTCAAGTACATCGGGCCCGTCGACGGGCACGACCAGCAGGCGGTGGAGCAGGCCCTGGAACAGGCCCGCGACTACGGGACCCCGGTGATCGTGCACGCCATCACCGAGAAGGGCCACGGCTTCGAGCCGGCCCTGCGCGACGCGGCCGACCAGTTCCACGCCGTGGGGCGCATCGACCCCACGACCGGAGAACCCCTCGAGGCCTCCTCGGGCCGGTCCTGGACGTCGGTGTTCGCCGACGAACTCGCCGACGTCGGCGACCGGCACCCCGAGGTCGTCGCGATCACCGCGGCCATGTTGCGTCCCACCGGGTTGCACCGCTTCGCCGAACGCCACCCCGACCGGGTGTTCGACGTGGGCATCGCCGAGCAGCACGCGGTGACGACCGCCGCCGGCCTGGCCTACGGGGGTCTGCACCCGGTCGTGGCGCTGTAC
The DNA here is from genome assembly GCF_050871945.1 of Kineococcus deserti. Lineage (NCBI taxonomy): Bacteria > Bacillati > Actinomycetota > Actinomycetes > Kineosporiales > Kineosporiaceae > Kineococcus > Kineococcus deserti. The sequence continues at coordinate 60,773 of NZ_JBJLSI010000006.1, forward strand.
GCCACGTTCGTCAACCGCGCGTTCGACCAGGTGCTCATGGACGTCGCCCTGCACCGGGCCGGTGTCACCTTCGTCCTGGACCGCGCCGGCGTCACCGGACCGGACGGCCCCAGCCACCACGGCATGTGGGACCTGGCCCTGCTGCAGGTCGTTCCCGGCATCCGCATCGCCGCGCCGCGTGATGCCGCCACGCTGCGCGAGGAACTCGCCGAGGCCGTCGCCGTCGAGGACGCCCCCACGGTGCTGCGCTTCCCGCGCGGCGCGGCGGGACCGGACGTTCCGCGGTCCTCGCGGTTGCCCGACGGGGTCGACGTGCTGTCCGAGGCCGCCGACGGCGCCCGCGACGTGCTGCTGGTCGCCGTCGGGGCGATGGCCACGACCGCGCTGGAGGCGGCGGCCCTGCTGCAGGCGCAGGGCATCGGCGCGACCGTGGTCGACCCGCGCTGGGTGGTGCCCATCGCCACCTCGCTCGTCGAGCTCTCGCGCGAGCACCGTCTGGTGGTGACCATCGAGGACGGGGTGCGGGTCGGTGGCATCGGCACCCGGTTGCGGCAGGACCTGCGCGCCGCCGACGTCGACACCCCGGTGACCGAACTCGGGTTGCCCGACGAGTTCCTCGAGCACGCCTCGCGCGGGCAGATCCTCGCCGACGCCGGGCTGACCGCCCAGGCCATCGCGCGCGACGTCATCGACCAGGTGATCGGGACGAAACTGCCGCAGGCCCGGCCGCTGCGGCCGTCCCAGTTCTCCGAGGGGCGCGGGCACTAGGGCGCGCGGGGTTCTCGCCCACCCGTCAGTCCAGCAACGTCCGCAACCACCAGCCGGGCGCTCCGCGGTAGTCCTCGGGAGGATCGGGCCAGGCCTCCAGCGCACGTTCCCAGCTGTGGGCGCGGGTCACCCGGCCCAGCCGCACCCCCAGTTCGACCGCCCGGGCCGCGTCGGCGTCGGCCAGTTCCGGCCAGGCGGACAGGTAGGCCTCGCGGGCCGCTGCACGGCCCTCGCGCAGCTCCGGCACGTCGAGGGCCACCAGCAGGCTGGCGAAGGGGTGCCCGACGCACGCGTCGCCCCAGTCGAAGGGCCGTCCGCCGCGCTGGAAGACGTTGCCGTCGTGCAGGTCGTCGTGCTGCAGCGTCGGCGAGGGGCCCAGCTCGGTGAGTTCGGCCGCCTCCTCGCTCACCCGGGACAGCACCGCGAGGGCCTCCGGAGCCCACCGGTCGGCGAGCCCGGCGAACACCGCGGGCAGCGTGGCCGGTCGCAGGTCCGGCACCCCCAGGGCCACGAGGTCGTCGGCGTGCGCCTCGGTGGCCCGCTGGGTCCGGGCGTACCCGACCAGCACCTCGGCCCACCGGCGGGCGGCGGCGGCGGGTGGCAGGGGAACCTCCCGGACCGTCGGCCCGCCGTCGGGCAGCAGGATCCAGCCCTCGTCGGGTTCCACGGCCAGTGGGACGAGCGCGTGCGGAACCTCCCAGCCCGCCAGCGCGTCGAGCAGCAGCACCTCGTGCCGGGTCAGCGGTGGGCAGGCCTTCAACCACACCGGGCCCGAGGCCGTCGCGATCCGCCACACCCTCGACCACGGGCGGTCCTTGACCAGTTCGACCTCGGCGGACGGGCCCGCCGGCCCACCCAGGACCGACAGGGCCCAGCGCACAGGGGCGTCCACGCGCCCAGGATGCCACCGGCGCGTGACGCAGGCGGGAACCAGCGCCGGGCAGCGGCTCACCTCCCGGGGCCGGGTCGCTCGGAGTTTCCTCGACGCCTGCGACGACGCCGCCGGGATCTGCTGCAGCGGGGGGCAGGGCGGGGTCACGGCGTCCGGCGCGGGCGCTCGATCGACTGCGCGGTGCCGTGGTCGACGAGAGCGGACCCGGCGCCTGACCCGCCCCGCCCCGGGGCACCGCCACCGCGGGCGCGGTGGCTACCGTGGAGCAGGTGCCGAGGCCCCGCCGAAACCCTGCGCTGCCGGTCTTCGTCGGCACGACCGTGCTGGCGTTCGCGGCCGTGGTGCTGGCCGCGTTCCTGTTGCCCGACCGCGTGCCGACGCACTTCGGCGGCAGCGGCGCGGCCGACGACTGGAGCAGCCGTGCGGGGGCGCTCACCTTCCTGAGCCTCCTGACGGCGGGGATGACGGCGTTGTTCGCGGGCCTGGCGTGGTGGATGCCGCGCGTGGGCTGGGAGTGGGTCAACCTGCCGGCCAAGCAGCGGTGGGCCGAACTCGGTCTGCAGGACGAGGTCCGGCGCCGGCTGCGCACGGACGTGCTGTGGACGGGTTCGGCGATGTCGCTGTTCGAGATCGCCGTGACGTCCGCAGTGGTCGACGCCGCGCGTTCGGGAACCGACCGGTTGCCGGGGTGGGCCCTGGTCGCCTTCGTCGTCTGGCTGGTGGTGTTCGTCGGGTACGCGGCCTCGACGCCGCTGCGGTACCGGCCACCCGCGGGCTGAGTACCCTCGCCGTGTGCGAGGACGTGCGGTGGTCGTCGGCGCAGGCATCGCCGGCCTGGCCGTCGCCCGGGGGCTGGTCGCGGGTGGCTGGGACGTGCAGGTGCGTGAACGTGCCGGCGCACCGCCGGGCACGGGAGCCTCGCTGGGCATGTGGCCGCACGCGGTCACCGCGCTGGAACGGCTGGGGCTGGGCGAACTCGTCCGGCACGGAACGGTGGTCGCGGCCTCGGGTGAGTTGTTGCGGCCCGACGGCCGGCGCCTGGCCCGCGTCGAGCCGCCGGGGGCGATGCGCCTGGTCGGGCGCCCCGACCTGCTGTCCGCGCTGGCCGACAGCCTGCCGGACGGGGTCGTCCGGTGGGGTGTGCGGACGTCCTCGGTCGCCGGACTACCGGCCGCCGACGTGCTCGTGGCCGCCGACGGGATCGGCAGCGTCGTGCGCCGCGAGGTGTTCGGGCCCGCGACGGCGCCGCGCGGGCTGGGCACCGTCGCGGTGCGCGGCACCGCGAACCTGCCGCGCCCGGACCTGAGCGAGACCTGGGGCGAGGGACGGATGTTCGGCCTGACCGCCCGGGTCGACGGGCGCACCAACGTGTACGCCTGCTTCCGCGGCACGCTGGCCGCACCGGCCGAGGCCGCCGATCCGGTCGCGCTGCTGCGGCGGGTGTTCGCCGGCTGGCACGAGGCGGTGCGGGCGGCGATCGAGACCCTGGACCCGGCTTCGCTCGACGTGCGAGCCCTGCAGGACCTGCGTCCGCTGCCCCGCACGACCCGCGGGAACGCCGTCCTGGTCGGCGACGCCGCCCACGCCATGGCACCCAACCTGGGCCGCGGCGCCTGCGAGTCCCTCGTCGACGCGGTCGTCCTGGCCGACCGCTTGAACTGCGCCCCCGACGTGGCCACCGCACTGCGCGCCTACGACCGCGCACGGCGCCGTCCGACCGCGCGGCTGGTGAGGATCTCGCGCCTGCTGAACCGGGCGAGCACCGCCGAGCACCTGACCGGGTTGCGCGACGGTCTGCTCGCGGCCGCCGGAGGAGTTCTCGCGGTGGGCTCGCGCCAGTAGTTCCGGCGGGGTGCAGGTGCGGGTGGTGGCGGAGTTTCCGTGCCCGACGGGCTCGTGGACCTCCGGGAGTGACCGCGTAGGGTCACCACATGCGTACCAAGAGTCATATGGCGGTTGCCGGAGGTGTGCTCTGCGCCCTCCTGCTCGGGGCGCAGCCGGCACAGGCGGTGAGCACCCCCTTCGCCTACGAGGGCACGGTGCGCGCCGCCGGCGGCGACCGGTACGCCACGGCCGCCGCCCTCTCGCGCGGTTCCTTCGCCCCCTCGCCCGGCTCGTCGGTGTTCCTCACCAGCGGCGAGGACTTCGCCGACGCCCTGGCCGCCGGACCGGCCGCCGCGGTGGAGGACGCGCCCCTGCTGCTGACCGCCGCCCGCACGCTGCCCGAGGCCACCCGCGCCGAACTCACCCGGCTGCGACCGGAGCGGGTGCACGTCATCGGCGGCGTCGGCCGGGTCGGGGAAGAGGTGCTGGCCGCCGTCCGCGCCGTGCTGCCGGGGGCGAGCGTGGACCGCACCGCCGGCGGGGACCGGTACGCCACGGCGGTCGCGGTGGCCCGCACGTTCTTCCCCGGGCAGCAGGACTCCTTCGTGCTGGCCCAGGGGAACGCCTTCGCCGACGCCGTCTCCGGTGCGGCCCTGGCCGGCGGGCGTGCCGAGCCCCTGCTGCTGACCGCACCCACCGACGTGCCCGACGTGCTCGCCTCCTGGCTCAGCGACGTGGACGCCGGGCGGGTCACCGTCGTCGGCGGCACGAGCTCGGTCCCGCAGGAGGTGGTCCGCGAGGTGGACCTGTTCCTGTCCGCGGTCGACGCGGTGCAGCGGCTGGCCGGCGGCGACCGGTACGAGACCTCCGCGGCCGTCGCCCGCAGCGGTCACCCGGAGGCGGAGGTGGCGGTGTTCGCCACCGGCCAGAACTTCCCCGACGCCCTGGCCGCCGTACCCGCAGCGGCCGTCAACTCCGCACCGCTGCTGCTGGTCCCGGGAACCTGCACGCCCGCGAGCACCGGTGCCTACCTGAGCGCGAACACCTACCTGCGCGGGACGATCGTCGTCGGCGACGAGGGCGTGCTCACCGCCTCCTCGACCGGGCGCACCTGCTGAGTGGCCTCGGCCCGCACCCCGGGCAGGCCCTGGGCGACGGCCTCGACCAGGGCGCGGGCGACGTCCTGCGGCGCCAGACCCACCTCGTCGAGGATGTCGTCGCGGGTGCCGACGTCCAGGAACCGCTGCGGCAGGGCGAAGACGTGCACCGGGGTGGTGAGGCGCCGTTCCCGCAGCAGGGCCGCGAGCGCCCAGCCGAAACCGCCGACCTCGCAGCCGTCCTCGAGCACGGCGACGTGCCGGTGCCGGGCGGCCAGGTCCACGAGCGCCTCGTCGACCGGGACGACCCAGCGGGGGTCGACGACGGTCACGCCGACGCCGTGCGCGCGCAGGCGCTGCGCCACGTCCAGCGCCCGGGGCACCAGGGCGCCCACCGCCAGGAGCAGGACGTCGTCGCCGGCGGCCCAGTCCAGGCCCTCCAGGACGTCGGCCTGCCCGGCCCGCGCGATCGCGGGGATCTGCGCGGGAACCTTGCCCTTGCCGAACCGCACGACCGTGGGAGCGTCCTGGACCGCGAGCGCCTCACGCAGTTCCTCGCGCAGGGTGACGGCGTCGCGGGGGGCGGCCAGCCGCAGTCCCGGCACCAGCCGGCACATGGCCAGGTCCCACATGCCGTGGTGGCTGGGGCCGTCGGGGCCGGTGACCCCGGCGCGGTCGAGCACGAAGGTCACCCCGGCGCGGTGCAGGGCGACGTCCAGCAGCAGCTGGTCGAAGGCGCGGTTGAGGAACGTGGCGTACACGGCCACGACCGGGTGCAGTCCCCCGGCGGCCATCCCGGCCGCCGAGGTCACGGCGTGCTGTTCGGCGATGCCGACGTCGAAGACGCGTTCGGGATGGGCCCGGGCGAACTCCTCCAGGCCCACGGGGATGCGCATGGCGGCGGTGATGCCCACCACGTCGCGCCGGGTGGCGGCCACCTCGACGATCTCGTCGGAGAACACGCTGGTCCACGACCGGCCGGAGCTGGCCTGCGCCTCCCCGGTCTCGGGGTCGATGACGCCGACGGCGTGGAAGTGGTCGGCGTCGTCGGCCAGGGCCGGCTGGTAGCCGCGGCCCTTCTGGGTGATGACGTGCACGATGACGGGTCCGCCGAAGGAACGGGCGCGGCGCAGGGCGTGCTCGACGGCTTCGGTGTCGTGGCCGTCGACGGGGCCGACGTACTTCAGGCCCAGGTCCTCGAACAGCCCCTGCGGGGCGACGATGTCCTTCAGGCCCTTCTTCATGCCGTGCAACGTCTCGTAGGCGAGCCGGCCGGGGGCGCCGCCGCGGCGGAGCGACTGCTTGCCCCAGTCCAGCAGCTTCTCGTACTCCCGGGTGGTGCGCAGGGTGGCCAGGTGCGAGGCCATGCCGCCGATGGTGGGGGCGTAGGAACGTTCGTTGTCGTTGACGACGATGATGACGGGGCGGTCGGCGGCGGCGATGTTGTTCAGCGCCTCCCAGGCCATCCCGCCGGTCAGGGCGCCGTCGCCGATGACCGCGACGACGCGCCGGTCGTTCTCGCCGCGCAGCTCGAAGGCCTTGGCCAGCCCGTCGGCCCAGGACAGGGACGTGGAGGCGTGGGAGTTCTCGACGACGTCGTGCTCGCTCTCGGCGCGGCTGGGGTAGCCGGCGAGGCCACCGGCCTCGCGCAGCCGGCTGAAGTCCTGCCGGCCGGTGAGCAGCTTGTGGACGTAGCTCTGGTGGCCGGTGTCGAAGACGAGCCGGTCGTGCGGGGAGTCGAAGACGCGGTGCAGGCCGATGGTCAGTTCCACGACGCCGAGGTTGGGACCGAGGTGCCCGCCGGTGCGGCTGACGGCGGCGACGAGGAAGTCGCGCACCTCGCCGGCCAGCGTGGGCAGCTCCTCCGGGGCGAGGGCTTTGAGGTCCTGCGGCCCCTGGATCTTCTCGAGCAGCCCCATGCGGGGTGGCCTCCTGTGTCGCGGCGGTGGAGCGGACGGACTCGGGCGAGTGTAGGAGCCCCGGCGAACGGCAGCGTCCCGAACCCGCCCGGGCGGCTCAAGCGTTCACCAGCGGCTCACAGTCGGGGCACGAACCTCTTGCCCTGCACGGCCTGGTGCAGCAGGTCGACGGCACGAGCGACCCGCCGCAGCCGCAGTTCCTCGCGGTCCAGGACGTCGAAGACCTGCGGTGCGGCCTCCGGCGGCAGGTGCCGGGCCAGGTCGTGGCGGGCGGTGCTGCGGGCCCGGGTGACGGCGTCCTGCTGCGCGGCGACGTGGTGGCCGACCAGCCAGACCAGCAGCAGGGGGTGGTTGCGGACGGCGGGGTAGGTGCGGTACTCGGGCGGCGCCTGGTCCAGCAGCCACGCCGCGGCCGGGACCTGCCAGTCCTCCACGTCCGGGGGCGGGACCTCCTGCGGCCACCCCGGTGGTCCGTGCCGCCTGCTCATCTCGAACACACGTTCGAGAGTAGACCGCCGTGACGGGTCCCCGTGTCGTGAGGCAGGACATCGGTGAAGCTTCCAGCCGTCGTGGTGGTGACACCTCCCGGCCGCGCGGCGCTGCCCTGGTGCAGTTCGCCGGTCACCGCGGAGCGCGCGGACCTCACCTGTGCGGCAGGCTCCGCGCCCGGGATGAGTGCGCGGCCGGCGGGCGGGCACGGCCAGGGCGAGCAGCACCGCCGGAGCCGTCAGCGGCTCACCCGCGCCGCCCCGACCGCACGGTCACGGACGTCACGGACATGCGGAAGGGCCGTACCGTCGCGACCGTGTGGAGTTCCTCGTGCGGCCGACCTCGGGTTCACATCAGTCCCGGCGGCCAGCGCGCACCTGAGACGTCGTGCGCGGTCGGGCCAGCACCAGAGTGGTGTCATCATCAGCACCGCCAGGCACCGCGGTCAGCAACCGATCAGCCAGAGCGTGCATCTGCCGATCGACACCGTCGAGCACGAACGGCTCGTCGTCGGCGCTGACTGCATCGTCTGCACCCCTCAGATCGGCGGCCGATCGGCCGGCCGCCTCAGCAAGCAGGGCGAGGGTCTGCTCCAAGCCGGCGTCGCGGCGCTCGACGAGGCCGTCGCTGTACAGCAACAGCAACGCATCCTCCGGCCACGGCAGACGGACCACCTCCTCCGCCGCTCCACTGGTCACCCCGAAACCCAACCCCAGCATCGGCCGGGAGGGAAGGTCCAGGACGTGCCCGGCTCCAGCGCTGATCAGCAACGGTGCGGGATGCCCGGCGCTGGCCAATTCCACCACCGCTGGGCGGCCGCGGCCCTCGTGGGCCACTGCACGGCCCGCTGTCTCGCCGGTGGCTGCGTGGTCCAGGACGGCCACGACAGCGGTGGCGGTGTGCCCGCCGGGCAGGGTGGCGACCAGCGCGTCCAGCCGGTCCAACGCCGAAGCCGGCGAGTGGCCTTCGAGCAGGTAAGCACGCAGGGCGGTCCGCAACTGCGCCATCGCCGCCGCGGCCGCCACCCCGTGCCCGGCGACGTCACCGACGACCAAGGCGATTCGGTGCTCGTCCAGCGGCAGGACGTCCCACCAGTCACCGCCGAGCTGGCCACCGGCGGCCGGTCGGTACCGGCTGTGCACGGCCACACCGGGCACCATCGGCGCCTCGTCCAGCACGATGGCGCGCTGCAGGGTTTCGGCGATGGTGATCTGGTCCCGCGAGCGCCCCAGCATGATCCCGGTGACCTGGCTGCGCAGCCGCTCCGCGGTCGCGCCGTGCCAGGGCCGCCAGGGGGTGCTGCGACCCAGGACGACTTCGCGCCACTTCTCGAAACTCAACCGCGGGCTGATCCGAACCTGCGAGCCCTCTTGGCGGGCGATCTCGGCGTTGTGCGGATCTCCGCCCCAGTCCACGACCTGGGGCTGCTCGGGACGCACCCACAACAGCCATCCGTCACCGTCGATCCCCACGCGCAACGCCCCTGCGGCGAGATCCGCCACATCGGCCAGACCGGGATCCAGCAACGACAGGTGATCGGTGAACGTGGCCGCACCGTCCTGACGGCTCAGCACCCGCGCGATGCGCCGCAGCGTGGCGTACGGCGGGACCTGCCCGCAGGTGCGCAGCTGATGCCCGTCCCACGCCGCCGCCCCACCGGCGTCCAGCAGCTGCAACAACCGCTGATCCTCGATCAGCGTGGCCAACGGTTCCCGGCCGCTGGCCGAGACCGACGCCAGGACCTCCGACATCAGCTCCTGAGCCGCCAGCGCCTGGTCGCGCTCTCGGGAGCGGACCCGCTCGGCGATCAACTGCGAGGCGGTCTGCCCCAGGAATTCAGCCGCCGAACGTGCGTCGTAGGACGGCCGGTGCGGACCGCGGTAGTGGTGGCAGGCCACCAAACCCCACAAACGCCCCTCCACGATGAGGGAAACCGACATGGACGCGTCCACACCCATGTTCTTCAGGTACTCGATGTGGATGGGTGAGACGCTGCGCAGCACCGAGTGCGACAGGTCCAGCGGCGCCCCGGTCCCCGGATCCAGCAGGGGCTGCAGCTGCGAGGGAACGTAACCGACATCGGCGATCAGCCGGGTCCAGTTCTCGGTGTACAGCCGGCGCGCCTGAGCCGGGATGTCCGAGGCCGGGTAGCGCAACCCGTGGAAGGCGTTGAGATCCGCGCGGCGGTCCTCGGCCACGACCTCACCGTTCCACTGGGCATCGAACCGGTAGACCATCACACGGTCGAATCCGGTCAGGATGCGGATCTCCCGGGCCAGGCGGTCACACAGCACGGTGACGTCCGCACTTCCCGCCAGCCGCCCCACCGCGGCCCGCGTCGCGCGGTAGGACACACCCACACCACCGTCGGGGGCAGGGGTGGGTTCCACCTCCACGACCAACCGGTCGCCGGACGCGTGCAGGACCACGTCGACTGCGACCGCCTGCCCGCCGACCTCGAGTTCGGCGTGCAGTGGCTCCTCGAGGTTGTCCAGCGACTCCGCCTCGCTGATCCGGCCGGCCAGTTCAGGGCCCATCAGCTCCGTCAGGGTGGCCCTCGGGACACGTCCCAGACGATCACCGAAGAGCTCGATCGCATTGCGGGAAGCGACAACCACTCGACGTGTCGAACGGTCCACAGCCAGCAGGACACCGTGCGGCTGGATCGCCCCGGGCACGTGGATGGGTTCGCTCTCGCAGGTGGTCAGGTCGGCCACCGGGTAGGCCGGAGTCAGCTGCTGAGGATCTCCAGGTACTCCTGCCGGGGTGGGGGTCACCACGCCCGGTCCCCCTGGGCGTCTGCGGGTTCAGGTGCCTCCCCGAGCACGAGAAGCTCGCTCGGATGGAGCCGGCCTCTGATGATGTCGTGCACCTGCCGCCCCTCATGCATCGGCCATCCATTGTGACCCACCGTCACCAAATGGTACGGGATGAAAGACAGGACCGCGCTGAAAGGTTCCCGGGCTGACGGTCTTGGTGCCCGCTGTGCGCGACGTCACGGGCTCGCGCGGTGGGAACGGTGGGCGCTGAGGTCCAGATGACGTCACACCGTCCCCAGTTGCGTCGGCCCGCACTGGTCGACGCCCCTCTGCACTCATGGGCACCCGCCGGTACCGCCCAAAGCTCATTCCCGGCCCAGGTGGGTGAAGTTCCCGGCTCACCCACCGCGGTCCTTGAGAGGGCTTTCGGACGTGGTGGTGGTCGGGGGCGCTTCAGCGTCCGCGCCGGCGGCGGTGCTGCGGCATGAGGGGCACAGTCGTGCCCGGTCGAGGCCGAGGTGGCGAACTCGTTGCCGCACTTACCTGGCGCGAAAGCGCGGTCATCCCCCGCGGTGGGCTCCGCCGGGGTGGAGCGCTGCTCGCCGGGACGAACCAGGAGAGGCAGCAGAGGACGGACGAAGTGAGGAACTCGTGGCCTGCGGGTGCGCGCACCGGCGGGGTGGGTCCGCTGCGCGCTGAGGTCCTCAGCTGCTCTCGGGCGTCTCAGGACCGTCGGCGGCGAAGGGGTAGTCGATGAGGAACAGCCAGGAGCCGTCGGGTTGACGTCGGGCGACTTGGCAGGTGGTTCCGCTGGCCTGTCCGTCGCCGACCTGCAGCGTCCAGTCGTTGCTGAGCAGGGCCAGATCACCGCAGGCCACGGCGTAGCGGGTGCGGATGGTCATCTTCCCGGCACTGGCCAAGGTGCCGGCGATCTGCTGACGGATGGCGTCCTTGCCGGTCCAGACGGCGCGGTCCTGATCGATCATGCTGGCCTCGGCGGAGAACATCGCCAAGATGCCGTCGAGGTCCTTGGCATTGATGCGAGTTTCGATCTGGGAGTGCAGGTCGGACAGTGCGTACCCGGTGGTCCCGGTGGTTCCGGCGGTCATGGCGGGCCTCCTCCTCGTCGGCGTCGTTGCCGCTGGCAGGGCTCATCCTGCTCTGGCGGGCTCGGTGAGCCAACCCCCGCCGGGGTCGGGAAGTCAGCGCCTGCGGCCGGTAGCCGACGGATCGACCGCACATGGCACGGAGCGGTGAGTACAACGGTGCCGGCTCGTGAGCTCGACGCGGTAGTGACGCTTCTGCCGCGCTCCCGCAAGGCCTTCCGACGACCCGCCGTTCGTGCACGTGTCGGCTCCACGTGTCAGGCCGCTGCCAACACCGCCACACTGCGTCGCGATGTCACCGTTCCCCTGACCGACGTTCGCCGGGCCGGACCTGGCAACTGCGCGTGGAGTGCCGCGGCCCGCCGAGGCAGCGCCACCTCGGTCTCTTCTCCGGGCGGCGCGTCGACGTTTCACCCCGGCCTACTCCGGTGTGCCGGCGCGCCGCCCCCAGTGGGCCATCACCGCGGCCATCACCAGGCACGTCGCGATGACCGGAGTGGCGATCGGGTCGCGGCCAGCGGGGCTGAGCACCGCGCGCGTCTCACGCTCGATGAGGTAGGCCGGCACCATGACGGTGCCCAGCACGCCCAGGGTGCGAGCCGCCACCGGATGCCGACCCCGGGCCAGGCCGACGGTGGCCACCGCCTGCAGCGTCATCATCGGCACCGGCGCGGAGTAGCCGGTGCCGTACAGCCAGGAGTCTCGCCCGATGCGCTCGGGCCGCCCGCGCCAGCGCAGCAGCGTCACGTCGAAGGCTGCGCCGCGGCGCAGCGCGAGGACCTGCCCGGCCAACTGGGCGGCGAGCTGGGCGGCCGCGGCGGCCGCGAGCCGGCGTTGCCGCGATGCCGCACTGCTGACCGCCCCGCTGACCGACCCGCTGACCGACCCGCTGACCGACCCGGAGGCCCGCGCCCGCAGGGCCGCCAGCACCGCCGCGCCCTGCGCATCGACCGGTTCCAGAACCACGACGGGCAGCTGTCGAGAGGTCCGACGCTGGTAGTCCTCCAAGATGGCGGCGGCCTGAAGGGCACGCTGCCACAGCCGCTCCCGCTCGGCTCCGGCCGCCGTACGCGCCACCGCGGTGAACTCGCGGGAACCGATCCGGACCCGCACCTCGGGGTCGGCCAGCAGGTTGCGGTACCACTGCGGATACTGCTGGCTGCCGCTGTTGCTGGCGATGACCGCCAGCTGGTCCCCGTCGCGCACGCACCCCAGCACGTGGGTCCTCGGTGCCCCGGAGACCCGGCCGGTGGTGGTCAGCAGACACAAGACGGCCGTGCCCATCCGGCCGCCGATCCTCCCGCCGGTGGCCTGGTACAGGCGCACGTGGCCGCGGAAGACGGCCGAAAGCACCCGGGCGCCGGTCGAGCCCGGGCGTACCGCCATGGCGGTGCGGGCGAAGGCGCGCGAGGCGGTGACGTTGAACGTCTCCACGATGTCCTCCTCAGATCGTCCGGCGCACGTGGCGCGGCAGCGCTTCCAGTTCGTCGATCAGCGCCGGGCAGGTGGCCCGGGCGCGGATGCCCTCCCCCAGCCCACAGGCGGCCCGGCCGAAGGAAGGATCGTGCAGCAGCCGACGCACGCCCGCCGCGATCTCCCCGGGCGGAGCGCTGCGGCGCAAGCCGAGCGCCGCGCCGTGTCGGGTGGCGCGCACGACGTTGTCGTACTGATCCCGGCCCATCGGCAGGCACAGCACCGGCACGCCGGCTGCCAGCGCCTTCAGCAGGGTGCCGTGCCCGGCGTGGGTGATGACCACGGCCGCCTGCGGGAACAGCTGGGTGTGCGGCGCCGAGCGCACCACGTCGACTCCCGGTGCGCCCGCGAACCCGGCCGGGTCCACGGCGGGGCCGGTCGTCACCACCGCCCGCACCGGCAGGGAACCCAGCGCGGCCACGACGCGGCGCAGCACCTCTTCCTGCCCCTTCATGAACGTGCTGGAGAAGTTGGCCACCACCAGCGGCGCGTCCCCGGGAGGTGGCTGGTAGGGCTGCACCCATGGCGGGTCGTCCAAGACGGCGCCGGTGTACCGCACGTTGGCCGGCAACCGAGCGGGCAGGTCGAAGTCGGGGTCGGTGAGCACCAGGACGCGGGCGGTGTGGTCCCACTGCTGCCACACGTCCTTCAACGGCGGCAGGCCGACGTGAGCGCGCGCGGTGTTCAGATCGCCCAGCCCGCCGTTCCACAACCGGCTGAGGACTTCGTCGAGAGCGGCGTCGCGCGCTCGCCCGACCGGCCCGCGGGCCTGGCGCAGGCCCAGTCCCAGTGGTGGCAATCCCGGGGTGGGACGGGTGTAGATGTTCGGGCACAGCGCCGCGGTCGGCACCCCCTGGGACTCGGTGCCGGCCAAGGCCCCCAGCAGGACGCTGCTGACGACCGCGGCATCGGCCGGTTCGGCGGCCAGCTGCTCGCGCACGTCGGCGGCGAAAGCGGCGGCCGGGCCGGTGATGAGGCGGTCGCGCACACGGGCGAACTGCCCCAGCGGAGTGCGGCACTCCCAGTCGCGGAAGTAGTCGTCCTGGCGGGCATCGCTGCGCCGGAACGGTGCCCGGACCCAGCAGCGGTACCCCGCCCCCATCCGGGTGGCGCCCAGTTCCAACGGCGGGTCGGCCAGGACGGTGACGCTGTGCCCGCGTTCGCGCAGGCGGCGCACGACACCGAGCTCAGCCGGGACGGTGCCTCCGCCGTCCCACAAGGCAGCTAGGACGTGCACGTTTCCTCCCGAAGTTCACCGCCCGTCCTCAAGACGGCGCGGAGCATGGACAGCAGGACGGCGCTGGTCGTCGCGCGCGAATGCCCCAGGTCGCGGCGCAGCAACTTCCACGTGCCGACGTCGGTGACGGCGTACAAGGCGGCCAGGGTTCGCCGACGCGGCCCGGCCTTGGTCGGCAGCAGTGCACCGAACACCTCCTCCAGCCAACGGGTGTGTTCGGTGCGGGCGTGCTCGAACGCCTCGGCCAGAGCGGGCAGGCGCGGCTCCAGGGCCAGGAACCGCACGTTGGCGTCGCCGTAGCGTTCGTACTGAGCCACGAGGGCGCGCACGGCCCCGGCAACGTCCCCCGGGCTGGTGCGTCCGCGCTCGGCGAGGATCCGCCGCCCCAGGTGCAGCATCGCCACCAGGAGCAGGTTCTCCTTGGAGTTCACGTGGTTGATGAGGGTCTGCTGGGTGACGCCCGCCGCGCGGGCGACGTCGACGAGGCGGATCTCGTCGTAGGGGCGGGACAAGAACGCCTCGGCCGCGGCCGTGACGATCGCCTCCCGCGTGCGCTCGACAGAGCGCGCTCGCTGCCCCATCCGGTAGCCGCGGGGTGCCTCCGTCACCACCCAATGCTGCTCTTCGTTTGAGCCGGAGTCAAGGGGATTGTGGCCCACGGGCCGCAACCTCGATCCGGGGCGGTGAAGCTGGTGCAACCTCAGGGGAGGATCGCACCCACCCCGCCGCCGGTGAACACACTGAGTGCCGGCAATCGCGACAGCGCTGCAACACCACGCGACACCAGTTCAGGACCAGCCCGCAGGCCGCGCCTTCTGCGGATGCACCGTCTGCCCCCGCGCCAACTTCGCCACGAACTCCCCGATCTTGCGCCGACGGGTCTCCTCGCGCTTCACCGACCCCAACCGGTGGATCAACGCGAACCGGTTCGTCCGCGTCAACACCTCGAACATCGCCGCCGCCGCAGGATCGGCCGCGATCGCCGCCGCCAGATCCGCCGGCACCTGCGCGTCCGCCTGCCCCGCGTACGCCGCCGCCCACCGCCCATCCGCCTGCGCCGCAGCCACCGCCGCCAGCCCCGCCGGCAGCATCCGCCCCTGCCCTTGCAGCCGGGCCACGTTGGCCACATTGCGCTGCGACCAGGAGCTGCGCCGCCCCCGCGGCGTGAACCGGATCAACGAGGTCTGCCCGTCCCGGGCCCTGCCCTGCCCATCGATCCACCCCACGCACAACGCCTCATCCACCGCCTGCGCCCACGTCAACGACGTCACCTGCCCGCCCTTGCGCGTCAACACCAGCCACACCCCCGGCGAGGTCGCGTGATGCACCCCCAGCCAGGCCCGCAGCCCCGCCGCATCGGCCACCACCAACTCCGCCAGCTCACCCGCACGAGTGCTCACCTGCCGCACGCTAACCACCACCCACGACACCAACCCACGGGTCAACCCGACGCCCCGCGACGTGTCGGACATGCCGAAGTGCGCGATGCGCGGCCAGCCCGTCGGCCGGGTCGGTAGACGGGCTGGGCCGTCCGTTGAAGGAGTGTTCGCTCCCTGGGGCAACGTCGTCCTGATCGTCGTGGCGGTCGGCCTGATGGCCTTCTGGATCCGCGATGCTCAACGTCGGCAACGGCGCGGCGAGAAGAGCTGGACCGGCGCACACAAGCTAGGTGTCGTCGCGATGCTGCTGCTCGTACTGAGCCAAGCGCTCCTGCTGATCTGACGCCACGGTCGTCCCGCGGTACGCGACCACGCGGTCATGGCGCCGATAGTGTGACCTCAGAACCGTTCCCACGAAGCTCGACCTGCAGTGGCGAACCGATGACCAGCAACGACGGGAGCAAGGTGACCGAGAGGAAGATCACCGTCCGCGCCCTGGCCGGTGTGGTCGCCGCCTGCACCGTCGCGGCTGGAGCGTGGCAACTGTTCACCCCGGCCGCACCGGCCAGCGGCACACCCCCACTCACGAACGAGGTGGTTGACGTGTCCCAGCCCTCGACACCGCCGTACGCGGACGACGACGACAGCGACGAAGCGGCCGTCTGGCGCTTGAAGCGGGACCACGAGCAATGGCTCGCCGACCAGAGCACAGGGGATCCGGACGACCCCATCTCGTCCTACTCGACCACCGACGACATGGCGATGCCGACGTCGAGTTCCAGCACCATCTACCTGGACGCGACTGACCTGCCCGAGCAGGACTCTGAGTAGGGCCCCGGAGCAAGCGCTCCCGAAGCGTGGAGCCCGCGCCGTACGGCGCACTACGCGGGTCCTCGGCGATCGTCCTGGCGCACTGCGCGTGACGTCACGGTCATCCCGCGGGCCGCGTGAGGGGCGAGGTCAGTAGGTGCCCTCGATCTTCGCCTGCTGAACCAGCTCGTCGTAGCGGTCCTCACCCTGATCGACTGCTTCAGGTGGCATCACGGCGACAAACCACGACACCTCGCATGGGCCGTCGTACTCAGGCTCAGGGCCCAGGGCTCTGCTCAACCGTTCCCGGATCTTGAACGTCTGCTCCTGCGAAGCCCACAGGCCGATCCTGATCTCGTAGGTGCCCTTGCTGTTCGCTGCCTTCGTCGGCGTCATCCCCTGACGCTAGGGGCACGGCTCCGTTCCCAGGGCGGACCGCTCGGGCATGGTGCGCCGCGCGCGGTCGCTGCTGCGACCATGACGCTGGCAGCGTCACCCCGCGAACCGACAGGGCATCCGCATCGAAAAGCTGACCACTGAACAGCTGGCCTCGGCCGCTGGCGGCGGGAGGAAGCGCTCGATCAATGTCGCCGTCCCTTCAGCACCGCCTTCAGCGCCGTGATCACCACCGCCATCTTCGGTGCCCGGCCCACTCCCGTTACCACCGACGGAACCACGGTAGCGACCAGCGGGTGCTCATCCTGGGACTGCCGACCAGCCTGGTCGCACTTCAGCACATCCGAGGTGTTCGAGATATCCGACGGCTCGCGCTCATGCCATGCGACGCCATCCCCAGGCGCGCCCATGCCAACAAGGCTGGCGACTCTTCCGACGCCGTCCTGCCCTCACTAGCGTCACGCCATGACGGTCAAAGTTGTGGCCCTGTACGGCCAGCCCCAGAGCCCGGACGACTGGGAGAAGCGGTACCTGGAAGAACACGTTCCCATGACCACGGACGTGCCCGGAGTTCGGGCGCGGCGAACCGCCAGAGTCCTCAGCACAGCGGACGGCTCTGAGTCCCCGTACTTCTACATCGCCGAGCTGACGTTCGACGACACTGGCGCGGCGCAGGCCGCGATTGCCAGCCCTGCCGGACAGGCCCTGGCTGCCGACTACGCAGAGCACGCCCCCGCTGGGTCGCTGCTGCTGATCGTCGAGGAGACACTCAACGACACCGTTTGAGCTCGCAGGAGTTCTTGCAGCAGCCGCTCCTGGCGTGGTGGAAGGCGTTCGGCAGCTCCGCGTGAGGCACAGGATGCCGTCGGCCAGACCCGGGGCGGGGACAGTGCGAAGCTGTGCTGAGCAGGCATCTCCTTCTCACAGTGCCGGACCTCGGCATCAACTTTTGAGCTGGCGCAGCACTCCCCCTGCAGTGAACGGCGCCCGACGGCGACGAGCACAGTGTCGACGCGAACTTCGCGCTTCTGGCGACGAGCGAGCACTCGCCGCGTGCGACGACCACCCCGTGTCTACCGATGAGCCGGAGCCCGGCGAAACCGTCCGGCAGGCCGCGATCCGCGAACTGCGCGAGGAGACCGGCCTGATCGCCGCCGCGGACGATCTGCAGCCGGTGGCCATCACCAGCGGCCACGCCGAAGCGGATTGGATCAGCGGCCTGGTCCGGGATGACTTCTTCCTGCTGACCATAGAGCACCACCGGGTCGACACCTGCGGGCAGACCGAGCAGGAACAGCGCGACCACGACGGCTTCTGCTGGTGGAACGTAGCCGAACTGCACCGAACCAGCGACCGGGTGTACCCACCCTCGCTGCCGCAGCTCCTGCCCCGGCTGATCGCCGCAGCGGACCAGGACCGGATCGTCCACCTGCCCTGGGCGTGGTGAGCAACGACGCAGGGAGCATCCGGCCTTGGCGCCTTGCGCCTCGTTGGTGACCTGGCCCCGACGCACGACGGCCGCCGGGCTGTTCAGCCCGGCGGCCGTCGACGTGAGGTGATCGATCCGGCAGTCGCCTCTCGGCGAAAGGCCGCTCACGGCGGCTGAAGGTGAGGCCCGGGGACATGCAGCAGATCGACCACCCTCTACAAGCCCAGGACGGGCCGCAGCATTCCCGGCGTCATCGCGCTGCAGCGCTGCCCATCAGACGCCCGGTCATCCCGCTGCGCGTGACTGCAAGCTCAGGTCAGAGAGCCGAGAGCCCTTCTCTCACCTGCGCAGCCGCACCGTCGAGCTCCTTGCGCGCACGAGGACGCCAGTCCGCACTGATGCGGAAGGCGTCACCGACGAAGCGGGGGAAGACGTGCAGATGAACGTGCGGAATCTCCTGGAACGCCGCCTCCCCGTCGGCCAGCAGCAGGTTGACGCCCTCGCACCGCAGGTCGCTTCGACGCAGTGCGCGACTGAGCTGGTGGCCGACCCGCCAGACGGCGACGCCGGTGGCCTCGTCGAGATCTTCGAGTAGGGGCGCGTGCTGCCGGGGTGCGATCAGGACGTGGCCAGGGTTGACCGGCTGGTAGTCCATGAACGCGACGACGTCCTGGTCTTCGTAGACGCGGCTCGTCTCAAGCCGGCCGTCGATGAGCCGGCACAGGATGCAGGCGTCGTCGGTCACTGCGCTCATCACTGCAGCATGGCGATGCCGACACAAGCGGCGCCAGCGAGTTCGCGGTCATGTCGCTGGTGTTGAGTGCCAACTCATCCACGCCCTGGATCGATCTGTGGCAGTCGGGCGGTGATCGCTGCCTCCAGCCGGTCGTCGGCCGCCAGCTCGAAGAACGCCGAGTCCAGCTCGCTCCACAGCCGCTCGTCCTCGGGCGACAGTTCTTCCCACCCGGTCGGACGGAACCGCAGATACTCCTCCCGGACCCGCAGGATGAGGTCGGCGACGTCGGTCAGGCCCAGCCACCGGTAGCCCTCGACTGCGTCGTCGACCGCGTGCATCCGGCCGTTGAAGAAGAGGCTCTCCACGGCTCCACCGACCAGTCCACCGTTCATCGCGATCCCGTGCAGCGCCAGGGCCGCTCCCAGTCGGCGTAGCCCAGGCGGAACGGCGGCGTCCTGCCGTTCGTAGGCGGAGATGGCCGGCACGTTGAAGGCATCCAGCAGCGGCGTCACGATGACTCCATCCTCGGTGGAGGTGATCACTGCGGACGATAAGCCCCGGCCACGACGTCGCAGGACCGTCCAGCGGCCCAGGCCGGTGGGGCCACGGCGCTGCTGCTGGCCGGTTAGGCCGCCTGCGCCGTGCCGATTCGACGCGGAGCGTGGTGGACCTGTCATGTCGCAGGACATCGGTGACAGTTCCGCATCAAGACATCGGTAGCGCTTCCAGCCGTCTTGGTGGTGACACTTCTCGACCCTCCGGCCTGCCCCTTGCACTCCGTTGGTCACCGCGTAACGCGCGAACTCACCTCTGCGCCAGGCGACGCGCACGATTAGCGCGCGGGCCAGCGGACGGGTCCGGCCAGGACGAGCAGCGCCACAGGAGCCGCCAGCGGCTCACCCGTGCCGCCCCGACTTCACGGTCATGGACGTCACGGTCTTGGCGAATTCCGGATGACTCCGCGACCTTGTTGGACCAGGCAGGAGATGCTGGAAAGGTGATCGAGGTACCCGGCATGGCACTGCTGCACGACCGCGCTCTGCTCGACTGGATGGGCAACTTCAGGGACGACGGTCTCACCGGCTTCGACCACCCTCTCGGTCAGACCAGCAGCTGGATCCTGCACGCCGCCTACCTCGACCCCACCGCCGCGGACACTCCCGGATACAAGCCCCGCGACGTCAGTGGTGGCGGCGGCGGCATCGACTCACCGGACAGCCAGCACCCGGCACCGGGCTGGCTGCGGCGACGCTGGGCAGACCTACCCAACATGCAAGACCCCGCCAAGCTCGAGGTGCCGCCGTCCTTCCGCTGGTTCCCTCCAGGCTCCTGGCCGCGATCGATCCACGGCCCCTGCGAGGGAACACTGGATGAGGTGTCTAGTCGGGCGCTGCTGCAGGTGCTCTTCCAACGCAGCCACGGGGCGGACAGCGAGGTCTACGCCTACTACTGCCCCCTGGTCGCCGACGACTACGACCAGCCCACCCTTTACCGCGGCCACCTCGGCGAACTGCCCCCACTGCTCCCCCCGCACGGTCGCTACCGCTTCACCCCCAGCAACCTGTGGCCCGCGGACCGCTCTTGGATGGTGTGGACCGACTACGACCTGTGGGCCAGCCGCATCAGCGGCCCCCCCGACCTCATCGACGCCGTAGAGCACCACCCCGACCTCGACACCCTCACCTGGCCCGCTCCGCACCCACCGAGCTCATAAGCGATATCGACCCAGCGGTCATGCCGATGGCCGAGCGAACGACTTGACCGAGCAGTCGCCTCACGCTCTATACCCCTAGGGGGTACTATCGAGGCTGTGAGCGTCGCGCACAGCCTCGCCTGGACCGCCACGGTCCTGCCGCGACTTCTGCTCGTCGTCGCCGTGACCCTGGGCCTGTGTGCGATGCACGTTTTCGCGGCCGCCGTCGACCAGCACCACGCCGCGGTCCACGCTGCTGCCAGCTCGCCGGCGACAGCCATGACTCACGCCTCGCCAGACGCGCCAACGAAGCCGGCCACGTCGGCCGACGCCTCAGCCCCCAGCGCACAGGTCGCCGCCCAGGTCACCACTCAGGCCGCCGGCCACGATCACCACGGCTCGATGGCCGACTGCGCGCTCTTCCTCAGCGCCGGCATCGCCCTGCTGGTCGTCTTCCTCGCCTGGGCTGTGGCCCGGGCGCTGCGCCCGTCGTACTGGCTGGCCGATCCGTGGCCGAAGAAGGTCATCGCCGGCACACCCTGGCGCGGACCGCCGCCGTGGCGCTGGCCGCGCACCTCTCTCTGCGTGATCCGGGTCTAGGCCGACTTCCCGCGCGCCGTGGACGACCTCTGTCGGCGCTGCCTCGTCGTGCCTTCCCACCCGTGACTCACCAAGGAGCCGTACCTCCGATGCCTAGCGCAACACGCACTACCCACCCTGCAAGCCGCACTGCCACCCGGCTCCGCGCTCTAGGCGCCGCCGCCGCCTTGTCCCTGGTCCTGGCCGCCTGCGGCGGCCAGGACACCGGCTCGATGGACCACTCCTCGATGTCCTCGGAGTCCTCGGAGTCCTCGGCGACTGCGTCGAGCCCCTCGACCAGCGCCACCAGCAGCGCTGCGGTGGACGCTGAGCACAACGATCAGGACGTGACGTTCGTGCAGATGATGCACGTGCATCACCAGGGCGCGATCGAGATGGCCGACACGGCCACCACCAAGGCCTCCAGTCAGGAGGTCGAGGAGCTGGCCGCCAAGATCGAAGCCGCGCAGCAGCCCGAGATCGAGCAGATGACCTCCTGGCTGAACGCCTGGGGTGAGCCGACCGCCGCCGACTCCTCGATGGAGGGCATGGACCACTCTTCGATGTCCTCGATGGGCGGCTCCTCGATGCCGGGGACGATGAGCGAGGAGCAGATGACCCAGCTGCAGAACGCCACCGGCACCGACTTCGACCGGATGTTCCTGCAGATGATGATCGAGCACCACACCGGCGCGGTGCAGATGGCCGAGACCGAGCAGCAGCAGGGCTCCAACACGCAGGCTCTGGAGCTGGCTGACTCGATCATCACGAGCCAGAACGCCGAGATCGGGCAGATGAACCAGATGCTCGCCACCTCGGGCTGAGCCCTCTTCCCGGTAGGTCGCGGGGTCGACTCGCGGCCTACCGGTCCCCTCTCCGCCTCAGCACTGCGAAATACCCCCATGGGGTATCACGTTGGGGCGGGCGCACCGTTCGTTCCGCTCCTGCAGGAGGCAGTGATGTCCCACGACCGCGCCAGCTCGCACCCCGCAACGGACCACACCGGCCACGACGATGCAGGCCACCCCGACTCCACCGTCACCATCCACGACCACGGCGGTCACGGCGCATCCCACGGCTCGGCCCACGGATCAGCCCATGGACCGACGTCATGGGCGATGGCCGCCCAGGCCACGTTGCACTGCCTGACCGGCTGCGCCATCGGCGAGGTCCTGGGCATGGTCATCGGCACCTCCCTGGGCTGGCACAACGCCGGCACCGTGACGCTGTCCATCGCCCTGGCCTTCGTCTTCGGCTACGCATTGACCATGCGCGGAGTGCTCAAGGCCGGCGTCGGCTTCCGCACCGCCCTGAAGGTCGCCCTGGCCGCCGACACCCTGTCCATCGCGGTCATGGAGATCATCGACAACACCGCCATGCTGGCCGTCCCCGGCGCCATGCACGCCGGCATCAGCAGCTGGATCTTCTGGACCTCGCTGGCCGGAGCCCTGGCTCTGGCCTTTGTGATCACGACCCCGGTCAACCGGTGGATGATCAGCCGCGGCAAGGGCCACGCCGTGGTCCACGCCTACCACCACTGAGCACTGGGCCTGCGTCCGTCGTCCCTGGTCACCCGACAGGACCGGGTGACCAGGGACGAGGCAGTTGATGGGTCAGCCCTGCTCATCGGTGCCGTGCGCGTCAGCGCGCTCAACCGGCGCAGGCAGTGCTCCGGCAGCGGCTCGGGAAAGCCGTCGGCCGGCCGGTGGAAGACCACCCGTCCCTGCTTGCGGCGACCGACCAGTCCAGCGGTGCGCAGGACCCGCAACGCGCAGCTCACGGCGTCGTCGTTCAAGCCCAACGCCAAGGCCACGTCCCCCACGCCCAGCTCCTCGACCAGGTCCAGGGCGTAGAGCACACGCGCCCGCGTCGGATCGCCGATCAGACCCCACACCGCGGTCGCTGGTTCCTCATGCAGGTCGGCATGGTGATCGGCTTCTCCACACCCGCCAGACGGCGACGCCGTGGCCTCGTCCAGGTCCTCGAGCAGGGGCGCGTGCTGCCGGGGTGCGACCAGGACGTGGCCCGGGTTGACCGGCTGGTAGTCCCTGAAGGCGACGACGTCCTGGTCCTCGTCGACGCGGCTCGTCTCAAGCCGGCCGTCGATCAGACGGCACAGGATGCAGGCGTCGTCGGTCGCTGCGCTCACCACTGCAGCACGGCGATGCCGACAGGAGCGGCGTCGAGGTGGTGACGGACGGCGGGGTGCGGAAGCGGCTGAGGCAGTGTGGTGCGGTGACTCGTCATCGGGCAGCCGCAGGTGTTCTGGCCTGCGCCACGGTGTTGACGTCCTGCTCGAACTCGGCGTCGGCCAGCCTTGAGGGACCTCTGCTGATCTCCGAGGGCAGCTGGAACGCGGGGATGGCCGCGTCGGTGGGAGGCGAGCTCGCGTGGGTCGGTCGCTGCGTCGGAGTGGGCGAGACGGTGGTGGTGTGGCCCAAGGGTGTCAGCTGGGACGAGGAGCAGGAGTCCCTGGTGCTGGCCGACGGGACCTCGGTGGCCGTGGGCGAGGACGTCTCCGGGGGCGGGGGAAGCATGGAGACCGCCGCCGTCAACTCACTGTTCGGTTCCGATGCGGCCCAGGCGTTGCGGGAGTGCGGCGTCGAGGTGGGCGCGCAGGTGGTGGTCTTCGACGTCGGCAGTGACGTCACGGCAGGTCCAGCGTCCTGAACCGTCTCGCTCTGGGGACGCGGGGAGCTCCACCTCCCGCTCGGTCCTCCCGCCCTCCGCCCGGGTGCAGCCTCGACGTCGCGGAAGTTCTCGCGCAGCGGTGTCGAGAACGGGCGACCGGCTCCGTCCCCGGGGTGACGGACCACCTGCTGCGGCCACACTAGTCGCACCTGACGGAGGAGACACTGATGGCCAAGTACCTGCTGCTCAAGCACTACCGCGGCGCACCGGCGGCGGTGAACGACGTCCCCATGGACAAGTGGACGCCGGAGGAGATCTCGGCGCACGTGCAGTACATGGCCGACTTCGCCGACCGGCTCACCGGGACCGGCGAGTACGTCGACGGCCAGGCGCTGGCCCCGGAGGGCACGTTCGTCCGCTACGACGGGGAGGGCCGCCCGCCGGTCACCGACGGGCCGTTCGCCGAGACCAAGGACCTCATCGCCGGCTGGATGATCATCGACGTCGACAGCTACGAGCGGGCGCTGGAACTGGCCGGGGAACTGTCCGCGGCCCCGGGTGCCGGTGGTGAGCCGATCCACGAGTGGCTGGAACTGCGGCCGCTGCTGGGCGTGCCGGCGAACATCGAGTGACGCTCGTGGACGAGTCGTCGCTGCGCGTCCTCGTCCCACGCGTCCTGGCCGTCCTCGTCCGCCGCGGAGCCGACTTCGCGGCGGCCGAGGACGCCGTGCAGGACGCCCTGGTCGAGGCGCTGCGCACCTGGCCCGACACCCCGCCGCGCGATCCGGCGGGGTGG
Organism: Kineococcus deserti; assembly: GCF_050871945.1. Lineage (NCBI taxonomy): Bacteria > Bacillati > Actinomycetota > Actinomycetes > Kineosporiales > Kineosporiaceae > Kineococcus > Kineococcus deserti. The sequence goes on from NZ_JBJLSI010000006.1 coordinate 84,786, forward strand.
CTGGTCACGGTGGCCTGGCGCCGGTTCCTCGACGCGACCCGTTCGGCCGACGCCCGCCGTCGGCGTGAGGAACTGCTGGAGGCCGAACCGCAGCCGGGCACGACGTCGGCGGTGGACGACTCGCTGCAGCTGTACTTCCTGTGCGCGCACCCCTCGCTCAGCCCGTCGTCGGCGGTCGCGCTGACGTTGCGGGCCGTCGGTGGGCTGACCACGCGGCAGATCGCCCGGGCCTACCTCGTTCCGGAAGCGACCATGGCCCAACGCATCAGCCGGGCCAAACGCGCCGTGGCCGGTGCCCGCTTCGACGCCCCCGGCGACGTGGCGACGGTGCTGCGGGTGCTGTACCTGGTGTTCAACGAGGGGTACTCCGGCGACGTGGACCTGGCCGCGGAGGCGATCCGCCTGACGCGGCAGCTGGCCTCGGTCGTCGACCACCCCGAGGTCGCCGGGTTGCTGGCGCTGATGCTGCTGCACCACGCCCGCCGTCCCGCCCGCACCGCCGCCGACGGTTCCCTGGTGCCGCTGGCCGAGCAGGACCGGCAGCGCTGGGACACCGGCCTGATCGCCGAGGGGGTGACGATCCTGCAGACGGCGCTGTCGCGCGACCGGCTGGGGCAGTACCAGACGCAGGCCGCGATCGCGGCGCTGCACGCCGATGCGCCGACCGCCGCCGAGACGGACTGGGTGCAGATCGTGCAGTGGTACGACGAACTCCTGCGGCTGACCGACAGCCCCGTGGTCCGGCTCAACCGCGCCGTCGCGCTCGGTGAGGCCGACGGACCCCGCGCGGGCCTGGCCGAGCTGGCGGCGCTGGATCCCGGTCTGCCCCGGTACACGGCGGTGGCGGCCCACCTGCACGAACGCGACGGCGACACCGCGCGCGCGGCCCGGTTGTACGCCGAGGCGGCGGCGCAGGCGCACGACGCGGCCGAGCGCGACCACCTGACCCGTCAGGCCGCCCGGCTCAACTCCCGCTGACCTCCTCGAGCGCGGAGGGAGTTTCCAGCCACGCCCAGTGCGGCAACGGCCACACGACGGCGCGCACCCGGCCCACGACGTCGTCCACGGGCACGAACGGCGCGTCGTGGTGCTCGCGCGAGTCGGCGGAGTCGGAGCGGTTGTCGCCCATCACCCACAGCGCGCCGGCCGGCACGGTGACGTCGAAGGCCTCCTCGCTCGGCGCGACCCCCTGCGCCAGGTAGGCCGTCTCGTCGACGGGCTGGTCGTTCACCGTGAGCCGTCCCGACGCGTCGCAGCACACGACGTGGTCGCCGGGCAGGCCGACGATGCGCTTGACCAGGTGCTCGTCGGAGTCCTGCGGCAGCAGGCCGACGAACGTCAGCGCACCGGCCAGCGCGCCGCGGTCCGGCTGCGGCGCCGGCGGCAGCCAGTTCCCCGGGTCGGAGAACACCACCACGTCCCCGCGGTGCAGGTCGAACGGTCCCGGGGTCAGCTTGCTGACGACGATGCGGTCGCCGACGTCGAGGGTCTGCTCCATCGATCCGGACGGGATGAAGAACGCCTGCAGCAGGAACGTCTTGACCACCAGGGAGACCACGAGGGCCACGGCGACGACCAGGACGACCTCCCGCACCGCCGCGGCGAGCCGCCCGAGGCCGGACCGCTGCGACGGGGAGACCACGGACGACACCCTAGCCAGCCGGCACCCCCGCCGACGGCGGTGGGCATCCGGTTGCCGCGCACGGGGACCCCTCCGAAGATCGTCGCGTGCCCGCACCTGCCGACGACGGCCCGCCTCCCGTGACCCCCGACGGTCGCTACCTCGTCGTGCGCGGACGGTTGTGGCGCCGCGCGAACCCGGCGCTGGCGCAGGAGCGGCGCGAGGAACTGGTCGCCGAGCTCATGAGTGCGCGCCGGGCCAAGGGCGCGGCGGTGCGTGCCGGCGACGCCGCCGCGCGCGAGGAGGCCCGCGCCCGGGTCGACCGGGCCAAGCACGCCCTCGGCGAGCGCGGGCCGGTGTGGTGGGACGACGGCGCACCGGACCTGAACCGGCACCTGGTGAGCACGACGCCGTACGCGGGGTGGTTCGCCCAGCTGGGTGGTTGAGGGCGCACGGTCGCCCGGGCGGCGCATCCAGGACGGCCCGGCGTGGGCCGAACGTTCCACCATGTTCTCGTCCGCCGCCCCCGGGCCCCGCGTCGTGGGGTTCACCCGCGACGCCGGCCGGTGCCGGGCACCGGGGTGCCGGCACCCGCTGCCCGACGGCGCCGCGCTGGTCGCCACCCCGGACGGCGCGGTGCACCACTACGGCCCGGCGTGCGTGCGTCGCGCCCTGGGCGTGCACGTCACCGTCGACGACCTCGTCGCGATCGAGGCCCGCCGGCACGCCGCCTTCGTCATGGGCCTGGCCTTCGCGCACGCGGCCTTCGTGGCCGAGGACCTCCGGCAGTGCACCGCCATCGCGCGGACGCTGGACGCGCTGGCGCCGGCGTCGGTGGCCGAACGAGTGGTGCTGGAGAACGTCCGCACGCGACTGCGGACGGTCGGCCGGGACCCCCGGCTCCCCACGGCGCTCGGTACCGTCGAGGGGTGAGCCCTCTGCCGATCAGCCACCCGCACCAGCGGTACAGCATCAGCGGCTACCAGGAGGAGGAACTGGCCGACGCAGCCGTCGCCTGGTCGTGCGACCTGCTGCGCTACGGGCAGAGCTTCGGCCTGGTCACCGACCACGGCCACGGCGAGGGAGCCGACTTCACGTTCACCGACAGCGGCTACGGGGCGGAGTTCCTCGCCGCGGCGCGCGAGTTGCACCCCGGCGCCGCACACCCCGCCGACGTCCTGGTCGGCGAACTCGCGACGATCCGGCAGATGAACTCCCTGGACCAGGTCGCCTACTGCCTCGAGGGTGACCGGTTCGAGGAACTCGGGGAGCACCGCCTGGCCGAGCCGGGCCGGACGTTCGCCGACGTGCGGCGGGAACTGGCCGCGCGCTACCCCGACGGGGGTCCGCGGATCTGGGACAGGAACGTCTCGGCGATGGTGCCGGTCCACCCGCCGCACTAGGCTCCGCTGCGTGTCGGGCAGCGTCGCGCTCTCGCGGACGGACCGGCCGCCCCGGACGTGGACGCCGGGCCGGACCGGTGGCCGGTCGCGTCCGCTGCACACGAGGTTCCAGGCCGGTTCGATCAGCAAGCAGTTCCTGTCCGTCGTCGCCCTCGCCCTCGCCGAACGGGGCCGGCTGGACCTGCACTCCTCCATCACCCGGTGGTTGCCGCACGCCCCGGCCGCCTGGCGGGACATCACCCTGCACCACCTCCTGAGCAGCACGTCCGGGCTCGGGCACTGGGGCGACGTTCCCGGGATGCCGTCCCTGCAGCAGGCACCACCGGCCCCGGAGGTGGTCGAGCGTCTGGTCGAGCGCGCCGGGCTCGTGCACCCGCCGGGAACGGCGTGGCGCTACAGCGGGCCGGGTTTCCTGCTCGCGGCCCGGGTGCTGCAGGCCGCGACCGGAACTCCCTACTCCGAACTGCTGCACCGGCTGGTGCTCGCCCCGGCGCGCACCGTCGCCACGACGTCCGGGCGCTTCCCACTGGGTGAGCCCGATGTCGCCGAGGGTCACCGCCGCGGGGTTCCCGTCCACGTCGACGCGGGTTTCACCGCGCTGCCCGGAACCGGCGACCTGTGGACGACGGTGGCGGACCTGTTGCGCTACACCGCTTCGCTGCGGGCCCGCGAACTGCTGGCCCGGCCCGAGGCGTTGTGGAGCCCCTACGCCGACGTCCCCGCCGGCACGGGTGACCCCGTGGCCAAGGCGTACGGCTACGGAACGTTCCTGGGGACGGTCGCCGGCCGGCGCGCGTGGTTCGTGCCCGGCGACAACCCCGGGTACCGCTCGCTGCTGGCGCACCTGGCCGACGACGGCACCGACCTGGCGATCCTCAGCGACGACGAGGACCGCGATTTCCACGACGTCCTGGCCGACCTCGTCCACCCGGAGTGAGCGTGTACGCACCGGCACTGCACGACGAGAGCACCTCGCTGCGCCACCAGCTCGACGCGCAACTGTCCGCACTGCACGCCTGCGTGCTGGGACTGACCGAGGAACAGGTCCGCGCCACCCCGTGCCGCAGCGTCCTGTCGGTCGGCGGGTTGCTCAAGCACGTCACGCACGGCATGCGCGGGGCGATCACCCGGCTCACCGGCGGGACCGTCCCGGCCTACGACGAGGCCGTGTACGCCGCCTACCAGCGCAGTTTCACCCTCACCGGCGACGAGTCCGGGCACAGCGTCCTGGCGGACTTCGAGCAGGTCCGCCAGGAGTTCCTGGCGGTGGTCGCCGAGGCCGACCCGGACACCGAGCTGCTGGAACCCCCCAGCCCCTGGTACGGCATCCCCGACGCCCGCCCCGTGCGCACCCGCTACCTGCTGCTGCACCTCGTGGAGGAGTTCGCCCGGCACGCCGGCCACGCCGACATCGTCCGCGAACAGCTCGACGGGCTGTCCGTCCCGGCGTTGCAGATGACCGAGGAGGGGGTGCGGCCCAACGAGTTCTTCACGCCGTACGTGCCGGCGCCGGGCACGGTGGGCGCGCCGGTGTCACGGCCCTGACGGCACGGTCCTGACGTCACGGCCGATGAAGGCCAGCAACCGGGTCTGCACGTCGGCGTCGGCGGGCACCTGCACGGCCGGGCCGAAGTGTCCGCTGGCGCGCATGGCCTCCTCCTGGGCCAGGGACCCGGCCAGCACCTGCTCGCACGTCGCGGCGTCCAGGCGCTCGTCCTGCCCGGTGGCGCGGGCCAGGTCCCAGGTGTGCAGGAACACGTCGGTGGTGAAGATGGCGTCGAGGACCGCGTCCAGCCGGCCGACCGACACCGGCGTGGACACGGTGCGCGCGGACAGCCCGGGGTCGTCGAACAGGGCCTGGACCGCCTCGGTGTGCACCTGCCAGGCCCCGACGGGGTCCTGGGCAGCCGGCGGCCCGGCGGGCAGGTCCACCCCGGCGCCCCGCAGGTACCCGGTCGACCAGCTCACGAGGTGGTCGACGACGTCGCGGGCGGCCCAGCCCGGGCACGGCGAGGGGTCGTCCCAGGCGCCGTCGGGCACCCCGAGCACCCGGTCGGTGAAGATCGCGGAGATCCGCCGGTACCGCTGCGCTGGCTCGCTCACGACGTCTCGACCCGCGGGCGCGGGGAAACTCATCGCCGCTCACCCGCTGAGCACGCGAGGTCCCCACCTCCGGTGAGCACCGAGGTGGGGACCGCCGGTCGAACGTCAGGCCGCGGCGACCTGGGTGGCGGCGACGAGGCCGCCGAGGACGACGGTGAGCTTCTCCACGACCTCGGCGTCGTCCTTGGGGTGGACGTCGGCGAAGCGGACGACCGAACCCGGGATCGCCATGGTCACCTCGGTCAGGACGTTCGCGCCGGCGATGCCCAGGGCCTTGCGGGCGTCGTCCTGCGCCCACACGCCGCCGTACTGGCCGAACGCGGAACCGATCGCGACCAGCGGCTTGCCGGTCAGCGGGGAGGCGCCGTACGGACGCGAGGCCCAGTCGATGGCGTTCTTCAGCACGGCCGGGATCGTGCCGTTGTGCTCAGGGGTGACCACGAGGATCGCGTCGGCGGCGGTGATGGCGGCACGGAGGTCGAGGGCCGGCTGCGGGACGCTGCCCTCGACGTCGACGTCCTCGTTGTAGAAGGGCAGGTCCCCCAGGCCCTCGTGGATCGAGAGCTCGACGCCCTCGGGAGCCAGCGCCACCGCGGTCTCGGCGATCTGACGGTTCGTGGAGGCGGCGCGCAGGCTGCCGACCAGCACCAGGACGTTGGTCATCGGGGATCTCCCTCGCGAAGCGTGTCGGGGCGGCGATCCGCGCCCTCATGCGGACTGTAGTCCGTTTGTCCTCTCACCTTCAAGCACTCCGGTCCGAACGGCCTAGGGTGGGCACGTGGCACGGACGCTGAGGATCCTGGGAGCCCCGGGACCGCCGGCGCGCGCGGACGCCTCGCGCAACCGCGAACTGCTGCTGTGCACCGCCCGCCGGCTGGTCGAGGAGCTGGGCGTGACCGGGTTGAGCATGGACGCCCTGGCCGCCGAGGCCGGCCTGGGCAAGGGCACCGTCTTCCGCCGGTTCGGCTCCCGGGCCGGGCTCTTCGCGGCCCTGCTCGACGAGTACGAGCGCGACTTCCAGACCGCGTGCCTCACCGGTCCCCCACCGCTGGGCCCCGGCGCCGATCCGGTGGACCGGCTCGTCGCCTTCGGCCACGACCGGCTGCGCTTCACCGCCGAGCGGGCCCACCTCATCCGCGAGGCCAACGCGCAACCGGCCGCGGCGAACGCCCCGTCGGCCTTCAGCCGCCTGCACCTGCGCGTCCTGCTGCGGGCCACGGGCGTGCGCGGCGACGTCGACGTGCTGGCCTTCAACCTGCACGCGGCCTTGGAGGCCCCGCTGGCGTACCACGTCGAGGGACACCTGGACGGCGTTCCGCACGTGTCCGCCGAGCGCCTGGCCGACGGCTGGACCGACCTCGTGCGGCGGGTCGTCGGCTCCGGGGGATGACGCGGGCCCCACCCCGGGGCGGCGGGGGGTCACGAACCCGCCGGACCGGACGGCCGAACCCGGCTGCACCGGGCGAGCCGGCCGAACTACCCGGCGACCCGCTGGTACAGGACGTGGTCCTGCCAGTTCCCCGCGATGCGCAGGTACCGCCGGGCCACCCCGATCCGCTCGAACCCGTTGCGCTGCAGCACAGCCTGCGAGGCGGAGTTCGACAGCAGAGTTCCGGCCTGCAACCGGTGCAACCCCAGCCCGGCCGGGTCGAACGCCCTGTCCACCAGCGCGGCCACCGCGGCCGTCGCCACCCCACGGCCGTTCACGGCCCGGGCGACGAAGTACCCGACGTCCCCGGACTGGAACGCGCCGCGGGCGATGCCGGAGACGGTGAGCCGGCCGACGAGTTCGCCGCCGTACTCGATGACGAACGGCACCACCCGTCCCTGCTCGTGCTCGGCCAGGGCGTGCGCGAGCACGTCGGCCTGGCCCTGGGTGGTGAAGAACTCCGCCGGCCGCTCGGGTTCGAAGGGGGCCAGGAACTCCCAGTTGTCCCGCAGCAGCGCCGCGACCGCGGCCGCGTCCTGCACGGTGGCCAGTCGCAACCGGGTCCCCGCCGGTGCGCTCACGAGATCACGAACCAGACCGTCTTGCCGCTCTCGGCGTGCTCGACGCCCCAGCGGTCGGAGATGATGTCGACCAGGGCCACGCCGCGCCCGCCCTCGGCCTCCGGGGCCACGTCGCGGCGCACCGGCGGGTGGGGGTTGCCGTCCGAGACGGCCACGTGCAGGGCCGGGCCGTCGCCGTCGCAGGAGACCCGGACGAGCACCGGCGGGCCACCGTGGCGGACGGCGTTGGTCACCAGCTCGGACACCAGCAGCTGGGCCTCGTCCAGGACCCGGGCGTGGTGGGCCGCGCAGTACGCCTCGCACAGGAAGGCCCGGGCCCGCCGGGCGGAGTGCTCCTCGTCCGGCAGGGTGATCTCGGCCGCCGGGGTCGCCTCGCACACGTGACCATCCAACACCATGTCCGGACGTGGGACCCGGCGTGTGAGCACGTGTCAGGACGTGAGCAGCTGGACCAGCTCGGCCGCGGTGCGGGTCACCCCCGCGCGCAGGGCGTCGACCTCGGCGTCGCGGACGTGGCCGGCGGACAGCTGGTCGGCCGGGCGCGGGGTGCGCGCCGGGTCCAGGATCCGTTCCGACAGTTCCACTCCCAGGCGCACGCAGGTGGCCAGCGGGGTCGCCCAGCCGGGGCGGTCGACCTGGACCAGCGCCTCGGCCAGGTCGTCCGGGAACGCCCACGCCGCCAGCGCCTCGGCCGAGACCCGCGTGTGCGTGGCGCCGTAGCGACGGACCTCCGCGGCCAGCAGTTCCTCGCGGTCGGCGGCCGCGGCCACCACCAGCGGGTACTCCACCGGGTCGCAGCGCACCAGCAGCGCCTGCCCCAGCCGGGCCAGCAGCCCCACGGAGAACGCCTCCGGCGCCTGGGCCCGCAACCGCGGCGCGAACTCGGCGGCGGCGACCGCGGTCAGGACGCTGCGGTCCCAGAAGCCCTCCAGGGCGTCGGGGACGTCGTCGAGCCCGGCCATCGCCGAGACGGCCAGGCTGCGGACGGTCGAGAACCCCACGACGGTCACGGCGAACGCCGGCGCCGAGACCCGCCCGGACAAGCCGAAGTAGGCGGAGTTGGCCAGCCGCAGCACCTTGGCCGTCAGGGCGGGGTCGTAGCTGAGGGTCCTCCCCAGCGACTTCGCGTCCGAGCGGTGGTCGTCGGCGGCGGCGATGACCTTGGCCGCGACGGGCCGGTGCGCGGGCAGGTCGTCCAGGGCGGCCGAGATGCGGCCCAGGACCTCCACCGCCCCCGGCGGGGTCGTCGGGACGGCGTTCGACAGGTGCGTCACGCGGTCACCTCCAGCTGTGTCGCCCCGGCCGGGTGCAGTTCGCCACCGTCGCGCAGCAGGTCCACGAGCGCCTCCCGGGTCAGCGGGCGCGAGTACAGCCACCCCTGGACCGCCTCGCAGCCCAGGTCGGTCAGGACACCGTTCTGCTCGGGGGTCTCCACGCCCTCGGCGACCACGCCCAGCCCCAGGGTGCGGGCCAGCGACACCACGGCGGCGGCGACCGCGCGCGCCGGGCCCCCGGCCGGGCCCTCACCCGAGGAGGACCCCGGGTGCAGGTCGCGGACGAAGGAGCGGTCGACCTTGAGGTGGTCGACGGGCAGGTCCTTGAGGTAGGCCAGCGAGGAGTACCCCGTCCCGAAGTCGTCGATGGCCACGCGGGCCCCGTCGCGGCGCAGTTCCTCCAGGACCGTGCGGCAGGCGCGCAGATCGCTGGCCAGCGCGGTCTCGGTGACCTCCAGGCACAGGTCGCGCAGCTGCAGACCCGCCGCGGCGACGCTGTGGCGCACCCGGGTGGCGAAGTCCTCGGCGGCCAGGCTCACCGCCGAGACGTTCACCGCGACGTAGTCCGGGCTCGTCGGCAGCTGCCCGGCCGCGTGCGCGGCCCGCCAGCCGGCCAGGTCCCGGCACACCACGTCCAGCACGTGGGCGTCCAGGGCCGGCACCAGGTTCGCCCGCTCGGCCAGCTCGATGAACGTCTGCGGCGGGATCGGCCCCAGTTCCGGGTGCGTCCAGCGGCACAGCGCCTCCAGGCTGAGCAGCTGCGCGGGACGGCCCGGGCGCACGATCGGCTGGTAGTGCACGTCCACGGACCCGCGGACCAGCGCCTCGCGCAGGTCGGCGACCAGCCGCAGGGCCCGGCGGGCGCGCTGGCGCACGTCCTCGTCCAGCAGCGTCCAGCGACCGCCGCCGGCGGCCTTGGCCTCGTGCACCGCGATGCCGGCGTCGCGCACGACCTCCTCGGCGCTGCAGGTCAGGCCCTCCAGCAGCACCACGCCGATGCTGGCGACCAGCCGCAGTGCCAGGCCGTTGACCTCGACCGGGGCCAGCACGGCGTCCAGGACGCGCTGGGCGGTGGCCCGCACGGCGTCCAGGTCGGTCAGGTCGGAGCAGACGAGCACGAACTCGTCACCACCGGGACGGGTGACCATGTCGCCGCCGCGGACCGTGCGGGCCAGCCGGCGGGCGATCTCGACCAGGACGGCGTCGCCGGCCTCCGGCCCCAGCCCGTCGTTGACGGTCTTGAAGTCGTCGAGGTCGACCATGAGCACCCCGACGTTGCTGCCCGGTCCCCCCGGCTGCGTGCCCGCCTGCCCCGGCAGGGCCAGCAGGTCGGCCAGGCGTTCCAGCAGCGCCAGGCGGTTCGGCAGCCCCGTCAGCAGGTCGTGCTGCGCCTGGTAGGCCAGCCGGTGCTCGCGGGCCAGGCGGTCGGTGACGTCCTCCACGGTGCCGATGAACCCCGCGCCGTACCCGGGCGTACGGCTGGGCGCCAGCCGCACGGTGACCCAGCGCACCTGCCCGGCGGCGTTGCGCAGCCGGGTGTCGAGGACCACCCGTTCCCCGGCCAGCACGCGCGCGACGGCCTCCACGACCCCGGCACGTTCGTCGTCGACGACGTGGGTCAGCCAGCCGGTGCCGCACAGCTCCTCGGCGGGCAGGCCGACCAGCTGGGCGAACGCGTCGTTGACGCGCGAGAGGCGAGCGCCGACGTCGGAGACGATCGTGGGGACCGGAGAGCTCTGGGCCAGGGTGGCGAACCGCTCCTCGGCGGCGCGCAGCGCGGCCTGTGCGCGTTCGTCCTCGGGCAGCACCACGGTGACGACCCAGAACCACTCCTGGCCGTCGCGGCCGTCCCGCTCCGGCACCGGCCACGCGACGAGCTCGGTGTGCCGCAGTTCGCCGCCGGAGGTGACGGCCTGGACGGCGAACCGGCTGCGGCGCTCGCGGGAGAGGCGGTCCCCCTCGCTGTCGCCGGACGGGTGCGGACGCAGGACGCGGGTGACGGCCAGGTCGACGAGGTGGTCGGCCTCGATCCCGAAGAAACCGGCGGCCGCAGTGTTGGCCCAGCGGACGCGGGCGACCTCACGGGCGGCGGGAGCCGCGGGACGGGACACGACCAGGACCGGCTGGTCGGCGGCGGCCGCGTAGTGCAGCAGGGCAGCCTCGACCCCCGCCGGAGAGCCCTCGCTCCCGCGCGGGTGACTGCGCCACACCTCGTTCAGCACCTGGTTCCGTCCACGAAGGTTCCGGCGGCACCATCCGTGGCGCCACATCCACAGGAGTTATCGGCACCGACCGCCACGAGTTGATCGCTTCGGGTGGTGCAACCGGCCGTCCGGACCGGCGCCTGCGCCGCGGTGGTTGCGCTGCGTGACGACGGAACTCCTGTGCCGACGGCGGGGAGCGCGGGTAGCCTGCGGGCAAACGTCCGGTCCCCAGACCGGTCCGCCCCGGTGGGAGAGGACGCGCCGTGCTGACGGCGTTCTTCGTCACGGCTGTGCTGGGACGGGTCGGGATCGCGATGACCCCCCTGGCGCTGCTCTGGCTCGTGCACGAGCGGACCGGTTCCTTCGCGACCGCGGGGCTGGCGACCGCGGGACTGGCGGTCGCCGAGGGGGTCGCCGGCCCGCAGACCGCCCGCCTCGCCGACCGGTTCGGGCAGCCGCGGGTGCTGCAGTTCCTGGCTGCGGCGCAAGCCCTCGCGCTGTGGGCGCTCGTCGCGGGCACCTCACCCGCGTCGGCGCCGGCCGGGGTGTTCGCGCTGGGTGCGGGCGTGGGGGCGAGCCTGCCCCAGCTGGGGGCCTTCACCGCCGCCCGGTGGTCGCACCGGTTGACGCCCGCGACCGGGTTGTCCCGGGCGTTCGGGCTGGAGGCCGTCGCGAACTCGACGGCCTTCCTGCTCGGGCCGGTGCTCGTGGCGACCCTGGCCACCCACGGACGGACCTGCACGGCCGTCGTGGCCGCGGGGGTGCTGGTGGTCGGCGGCACGTCCGGGCTGGCGTTGCTGCGCGCCTCGGCGCCCCCGCCGGCCGCGGGCGACCGGGGTGTCCTGGGGTTGCCGCGCGCGGTCGGTCTGCCGCTGGCGGTGAACGTCTGCGTCGGGATGCACTTCGGGGCCCTGCCGCTGGCGGTCACCGCGTCCGTCGTGGCCACCGGCGACCCGCAGGTGGCGACGGCACTGTTCGCCGCCTCCAGCGCCGGCGGGCTGCTGGCCGGCCTCGTCCTGACCCACCGGCGGAGGCCGGTCGCGCTGCGGCCGGCGAGCCGGGCGCTGGCGGTGGCCGGGCTCGCGCTGTTGCTGCCCTGGCCCACCGCGGCGCTGGCCGTGGTGCTGTTCGCCGTCGGGGCCGCGGTCCCGCCGGTGGTCGTGGCGGCCTCGGTCCGGGCCCGGCGGGACTGTCCACCCCGGCTTTTGACCAGCACGTTCGCCTGGCTCGCCTCGGTCTCGGCCGCCGGCTCGGCCGCGTCCTCGGCGGTGGCGGGCGCCGGGGTCGAGGCGGCCGGACCGGTGAGCGCCTTCGTCCTCGCCGGGCTGGCGGCCACCGGCGCCGCCGTCTGCGAGAAGATCACCCGGTGAGACCGCTGCGCCCCACCCGGCTGCTGAGCCTGGACTCGGGGTTGTGGGCGCTGGACGAGACCCAGCCCGTCGCCGCGGTGCTGGACCAGCGGACCGGCAAGGTCGAGCGCCTGGTCAGCTGGCCGGACGTGCCGCCCGAGCCGGTTCCGGCCCCGTGGCCACCGCCGCGGCTGCTCCCGGACGGCCCCGCCTTCTGGACCCACCCGCACGGGGAGGCCCCGCTCGTGCGCATCGGCCCGGACGGGGTCGAGCTGGCGGTGTGGACGCACGGTCTGCGGCTGGCCGCGGTGGGTCCGGACGGGGTGTGGTGCGCTCCCCCACCGCCGCCGCAGGACATCGTGCGCAGCACCGACGGCCGGCCCAGCTGGGGTCTGCAACCGTCGCAGCTGCTGCACGTCTCCCCCGGCGGCCGGCCGCGGCGCACGAACGTCGAGGCCCCCGTACGGGCCGCGCAGGCCGAGGAGTCGGGACTGTTCGTCGCCCTCGACGACGAACCCTGGCACCTGGAGCCGCTGGGTGCGGACCTGCACGAGGTCGTCTGGAGCACCCGCTGGTTCCGGGTGCCCTGGGGAGCGGCTGTCGGCGACGAACTGCGCGACGTCGCCGAACCCGTGGAGCACGGCCCCCAGCTGCGGACCGAGGACGGCCGCGGGACGCACTCCTGGCTGGATCCCTGGAACGCCGGCGCCGACCGCCACACCGTCCGCCTCGAGGGCGCCCGCTGGGGTTTCGGCTGGCGCGCGGACGCCGTGGCCGCCGCGGCCGGCCGCCTCGTCGCCCTCACCCACGACTCGCAGGGCGACCCGTTGCGGCGCATCGACCTGGGTCGGGGCACCACGACGTCGGCGGCCCTGGTCGGCTCGGGCACCGCGGAACGCCTGGTGGTCTCGGTGCACCGGGACGAACCCGGGCTGCTGCGCCCCGGCGTCGACCTGGTGACGGTGCAGCGCAACGGCGACGTCACCCCGCTGCTGCGCGCAGGGTCGGTGGACGTCGGCGACCGCGTGCGGCCGCTGTTCCCCCGCCCCCTGGAGGCGGGTTCCTACGTGCGTCAGGTGCTGGCCGCCAACGGCAGGCTGCAGGAGTACTGGCGCACCGACTCGGGGTTGTCCCCCCTCATCGAGGGGATGTCGGCGGTCCGCGCCCGGCTGGTCGGCGACTGGCCGGAGACGTTGCTGGAGTGGACCTTCGAGCACCCCGACCGTCCCGGGGTGCGGTTGCGCCGGCGGATCCCGCTGTTCGACGAGGTCGGCCGGATCACCCCGCCGGACACCGCGGCCGTGCTGCTCATGGAGGACTTCCAGACCGGGCAGGTGCCGCCGCTGGACGCGGCGCTGGGCGGGTTCATCGACTTCTGAGACTCACTCCTCGCGGAACAGCACGAGCACGTCCGGGCGCTGCACCGTCCCGGCCGTCGTCGGCCACCGCCGCACGCCCTCCGGGGGCGCGACGGCCGCACTGGCCCAGCGCAGGACCCACGGCGTCGGCTGCGCCGCACCCGCGTCGCGGCGGGCGTAGTTCCACTCCAGCAGGGTTCGCAGGACCGGCCCGGCGTCGTCGATGCGTGCCTCGATCAGCGGCTGCAGCACCGCCGGGTCGGAGAACTGGTCGACGAGTCCGCAGTCGCAGGCGTAGGCCAGCGTGCCGATCTCCCCCGGCGCGGCCACCCGTTCCTCGCCGACCAGCTCGCCGACCTCGGCGCCGATCGCGCGGTACTCCGCGGGCGTGGCGAAGTTCCCGAACACCGGCGGGTAGGCCCACGGCAGCGGCAACGCGGCCGCCGGGACCGCGACGTACAGCCCGGCCAGCGCCGCGACCGGGACCACGACCAACCCGACGCCCGCGGCCCTCCGGGCTCGGCCGGCCAGCAGGACGCCGGTGCCGAGCACGGCGACGAACGACAGCGAGGCCACCGGCGGGACGTAGTACCACTGGTAGGGCGGAACGCCCAGGAGGCTGTAGACGGTGAAGTAGGCCACCCCGCCCAGGCCCAGGCCGGTCAGCCCCGCCCGGACGCCACCACGGGAACCCCTGGCGACCAGCAGCGCCAGCAGGACCACCAGGCCCACGAACGCCGCGACGACACCGACCACGACCGCTTCGGGGACGTCCGGGAAGTAGTGCGTCCACAACCCGCGCAGGTAGGTGCGCCCCTCCCCGAAACTGCCCTGGTTGGTCTTGATGACGAAGGTGTCGGGGATCGCCGACCCCAGCCACCACCAGCTGATCGCGAACCACGGCAGGGCCGCCGCGGTGCAGGCGAGGACGGCCGCGCCCAGCCGGCGTCGGATCCCGTTGCAGGCCAACGCGATCAGCACGACGAACACGACCATGTCCAGCCGGGCCAGCAGACTCGCGGCCGCGGCGAGGCCGTACACCACCGGACGGCCCGCCAGCCCCGCCGCCAGCAGGGCCGTCATGGCCGTGAACAGCAGGACGACCTCCAGCCCCAGCGCCGAGACCAGCAACGGGTTCGCCAGGACCACGACGAGCGCGACCAGCGCCCACCCGGCGTGCAGGCCGGCGCGACGGACGACCCGGCCGGTGCACCACGCCGCCAGCGCCCCCAGCGCCGCGGTGAGCACCCCGAGCGCGAGTTCCCCGTCCGCCCCGGCGAAGGGACGCACCAGCAGGAAGGACAGCGCCAGCAGCACGACGTTCAACGGCGACGTCGCGGCGTTCGAGGTGGTTCCCGGCGTCATCCCCCAGTGCCCGTGCTCGGCGAGGTTGCGGGCGTAGGCCAGCGTGATGTACGTGTCGTCGATCAGCCCGCGGGAGGCGACCCAGGCCGCACCCCCGCCGAGGACGGCGCCGGACAACGGCAGCAGGGCACGACGGAGCAGGGCGGACACGGGAGTGATCAGACCACACCGGCCTGGCGCCGCGTCCACGGGGACGCGACGGACCGGACCCGCGGCGGCCAACGCCCTCACCGAGGCGGCGGAGATCGTGCGCGGCGCGTCGCCGTCGAACGACGGCACCGACCTCGACGGGACCGAGCGGGCCCCCGAGGGCGCGCCCACGACGATCGCCGGGGAACGCTGCGAGGAGTTCGCGCCCGGGCTCGACCCCGACCTGCTCGAACTCGTCCAGGCCACCGCGGACCGGGGGATGGAGCTCGTGGTGACCTGCGGCCCGCTGACCTGAGGCGGCCCGCCAGGAACGACGGAGGGCGGTCACCCCGTGGGGTGACCGCCCTCCTCGCGTGCCTCAGGCGCCGGTCAGCGACCGCAGCACGTAGTGCAGGATCCCGCCGTTGCGGTAGTAGTCCGCCTCACCGGGGGTGTCGATGCGGACGACGGCGTCGAACTCGACCGTCTCGCCGGACTCCTTGGTGGCCGTGACCTTCACGGTCTTGGGGGTGCGGCCCTCGTTGAGCTCGGTGATGCCGGAGATGTCGAACGTCTCGGTGCCGTCCAGGCCGAGCGAGGCCGCCGACTCCCCCTTGGGGAATTGCAGCGGGACGACGCCCATGCCGATGAGGTTCGAGCGGTGGATGCGCTCGAAGCTCTCGGTGATGACGGCCTTGACGCCCAGCAGCGCGGTGCCCTTGGCGGCCCAGTCGCGCGAGGAACCCGAGCCGTACTCCTTGCCGCCCAGGACGACGAGCGGGGTGCCGGCCGCGGCGTAGTTCTGCGCGGCGTCGTAGATCGTCGCCTGCTCGCCGCCGTTGGTGAAGTCGCGGGTGAAACCACCGGAGACGTTGTCCAGCAGCTGGTTCTTCAACCGGATGTTGGCGAACGTGCCGCGGATCATCACCTCGTGGTTGCCGCGGCGCGAGCCGTAGGAGTTGAAGTCCTTGCGCTCGACCCCGTGCTCGGACAGGTACACACCGGCCGGGCTGTCGGGCTTGATCGAGCCGGCCGGGGAGATGTGGTCGGTGGTGACCGAGTCGCCGAGCAGCGCCAGGACGCGGGCGCCGGAGATGTCGGTCACCGGCGCCGGCTGCGCCTGCATGCCCTCGAAGTACGGGGGCTTGCGCACGTAGGTCGACTCGCCGTCCCAGGCGAAGGTGTCGCCCTCGGGGGTGGGCAGACCGCGCCAGCGCTCGTCACCGGCGAACACGTCGGCGTAGTCCTTGACGAACATGTCCTTGCTGATCGCCTCGCCGATGACCCGCTCCACCTCGGCCGCGTCGGGCCAGATGTCGCGCAGGTACACGTCGTCGCCGGCCTCGTCGGTGCCGATCGGGTCGTTCTCGACGTCCCAGTCCATCGTCCCGGCCAGGGCGTAGGCGATGACCAGCGGCGGGGAGGCCAAGTAGTTCATCTTGATGTCGGGGTTGATCCGGCCCTCGAAGTTCCGGTTCCCGGACAGCACCGCGGTGACGGCCAGGTCGTTGTCCTGGATCGCCGCGGAGATCTCCTCCGGCAGCGGGCCGGAGTTGCCGATGCAGGTGACGCAGCCGTAGCCGACGAGGTGGAAGCCGAGCTTCTCCAGGTACGGGGTCAGGCCGGCCTTGTCGTAGTAGTCGGTGACGACCTTCGAGCCCGGCGCGAGGGAGGTCTTGACCCACGGCTTGCGGGTCAGGCCCTTCTCGACGGCGTTCTTGGCCAGCAGGGCCGCGGCCACCATGACCGAGGGGTTGGAGGTGTTGGTGCAGCTGGTGATGGAGGCGATCGCGACCGCGCCGTGGTCGATCTCCGTCTGCGTGCCGTCGGCGAGGGTGACCGGGACCCGCTTGGACGGGCGGCCCGCCGCGTGGCCGGGGGCCTGCGGGGCGTCGCGGCCGTCGGTGGTGGAGGTCGACGGCGCGTCGGAGGCGGGGAAGCTCTCCTCGCTGGCCTCGTCCTGCGACGAGGGGCTGACCGCGTCGATGGCGTCGGTCATCGCGCTCGAGGGTGCGTTCGTGGTCGTGACGTCCTCGGTGACGTAGTCGCCCAGGGCGGCGCGGAACGCCTCCTTGGCCTCGGTCAGGACGATGCGGTCCTGCGGGCGCTTGGGGCCGGCGATGCTGGGCACGACGGTCGACAGGTCGAGTTCGAGGTACTCGGAGTAGCTCGCCTCGACCGAGGGGTCGTGCCACAGGCCCTGTTCCTTGGTGTACGCCTCGACGAGGGCGACCTGCTCGTCGGAACGGCCGGTCAGGCGCAGGTAGTCCAGCGTGACGTCGTCGATCGGGAAGATCGCGGCGGTCGAGCCGAACTCGGGGCTCATGTTCCCGATGGTGGCGCGGTTGGCCAGCGGCACCGAGGCCACGCCCTCGCCGTAGAACTCGACGAACTTGCCGACGACGCCGTGCTTGCGCAGCATCTCGGTGATGGTGAGCACGACGTCGGTGGCGGTGGCTCCGGCCGGGATCTCCCCGGACAGCTTGAAGCCGACGACGCGCGGGATGAGCATCGAGACGGGCTGGCCGAGCATGGCCGCCTCGGCCTCGATGCCGCCGACGCCCCAGCCCAGCACACCCAGGCCGTTGACCATCGTGGTGTGCGAGTCGGTGCCGACGAGGGTGTCGGGGTAGGCCTGCAGCTCGCCGCCGACCTCGCGCGGGAACACCACGCGGGCCAGGTGCTCGATGTTGACCTGGTGGACGATGCCGGTGCCCGGCGGGACGACCTTGAAGTCGTCGAACGCGGTCTGGCCCCAGCGCAGGAACTGGTAGCGCTCGCGGTTGCGGCCGTACTCCAGGTCGACGTTCTGCTCGAAGGCGTCGGGGCGGCCGAAGACGTCGGCGATGACGGAGTGGTCGATGACCATCTCGGCCGGCGACAGCGGGTTCACCTTGGTGGCGTCGCCGCCGAGGGCGGTGATGGCCTCGCGCATGGTGGCCAGGTCGACGATGCAGGGCACACCGGTGAAGTCCTGCATGAGGACTCGCGCGGGGGTGAACTGGATCTCGGTGTCGGGCTCGGCGTTCGGGTTCCAGCCGCCGAGGGCGCGGATGTGGTCGGCGGTGATGTTCGCGCCGTCCTCGGTGCGCAGCAGGTTCTCCAGGAGGACCTTGAGGCTGAAGGGCAGCTTCGCCGATCCCTCGACCTTGTCCAGACGGAAGATCGTGTATTCCGTCCCACCCACTATTAGGGTAGCCTTGGCTTCGAAGCTGTTGTGGCTGCTCACCCTGAGCTCCTCACTCGTCTTCCGTCGTCGTCGTCGGGCTGGTCGTCGTTCCGATGGTCCCACCGGCCGAGGTGGAACCGCCCGCGGGGTCGTGACCGGTCCCCACGGTGTCACGCTCATTTATCTCGACGTCAAGATACCAGACTGGCCGTGCTCGGGACGAGGACCGGGGCCGACCGCGACCCGGGGCCGAGCGCAGGTCGCGCAGGTCGGGTCCGGTGCCGTTGCCGTGGAGGCCGGCGGGGAACCGGCGGTCGGCAGACGGTGCGCTCGCGGTGGAACGGTGGCGCACAGCGACGGACCACCCGGACGGATGCACTCGGACGCACTACTCACGGCTTGAGTCGGATCACGCTGGGTCAGCACAGTGGAGGTCGACACCGCCCGACGGACTGGAGCAGCCCGTGCACCCCCTGACCACCCAGACCATCCCGGTCCGGCCCGCCCCCACCCGGCCCGCCCCCCAGCGCGGTCCCCAGCACCGGGCCGACGGCCGTTCCGGCGGCGTCGCGCTGCCCGCGCACCGGCCGCCGCGGGCCGTGGAGCTGACCGACGCCGAGTCCGGGACGGTCCTGACCTCCGTCCTGGCGGGCCTGCAGGCGATCCCCGGCGAACCGGCGGTGGGCCTGCCCACCCGGCTGGTCCGGTCCCTGCGCGAGGTCGTGGCGCGCCTCGACCTCGCCGGGTACGCCCTGGTCGCCGGGGCGGGGGCCGCCGCGTCGCTCGCCCTCACGCTCGTGCTGGTCCTGTGGCTGGCCGGCTCCGGCCGCCTCGGCTGAGACCGCCTCGACCGAGAACCCGGAGGAGACCCGTGTCCCTGCTCGCCCGGCGCCCCCGGCGCTACGTCCCGCGCCACTCCACCCGCGAGCCGTTCCGCCGCTGGAACCAGGAGGAGATCGTCGACGTGACCGCCGCCGAGAAGTCGCCCTCCGACGTCCTGCAGTCGGTCCTGGCCGGCCTCGACGGGCTCGACGACCTCGACGCGGGGGACCGCCGGCCCGTCGGCGCCTGACCCGGCGCGTGCACGGCCGGCAGGCGGCACGTCGTCGGGCGCTGGGTGCCGGACGACGCGCCCGGACCGGCCCTCAGCCGCGCACGAACGTCGCGACGCACTCCACGTGGTGGGTGTGCGGGAACAGGTCGAACGCCCGCAGCCCGTCCAGCACGTACCCGTGCCCGGCCAGGAACGCGGTGTCGCGGGCCAGCGCGGCCGGGTCGCAGGCGACGTAGGCGATGGCGCGAGGGGCCAGCGCGGCGATCCCGGCGACGACGGTGCGGCCGGCGCCGGTGCGGGGCGGGTCCAGGACCACCACGTCGGTGCGGCGCCCGGTCAGCTCGTCGTCGGCGAGCGCCTCCTCCACGGCCCCGGCCCACAGTTCGACGTGCCGCTGCTCGTGCAGCGACTTGCGGGCGTCGCGCACGGCGCGCTCGTCACCCTCGACGGCCAGGACGCTGCCGTCCTGCCCCACCGCGTCGGCCAGCAGCGCGGTGAACAGGCCCACGCCGGAGTACAGGTCCAGGGCGCTCTCCCCCGGCTGCACCTGCAGCGCGGCGAGCACCGTCTCGCCGAGCACGGCGGGCGCGGCGGGGTGCACCTGCCAGAAACCGGCGCCGCCGACGCGGAACGCGTGGTCCCTGCCCCCGACGGTGATCCGCTCCCCCACCCAGGTCCGGCCGGAGACCCGGTGCAGGCCGTCGGCGGTGCGGACGGCCACCGAGGCGTCGGGCAGCTTGGGCAGGTGGGCGTGGCGGTCGCCGTCGGGGGTGACGACGACCAGCGGCGCCGCGCCGTCGGACCCGGCGGCCACCTCGACGGTCTCGACGTTGCCGAAGCGGGCTTCCAGCACGCCGCTGCCCACGACGGGCTCGGTGCTGATCGGGCAGTCGGCCAGCGGCACGACCTCGTGCGAGCGGTGCTTGCGCAGGCCGGTGCGCCCTTCGGCGTCGACGGCGAACTGGGTGCGGGTGCGCCAGCGCAGCCCGTCGGCGCGTTCGTGCGGCACCTCCTCGACGGTCACGTCGAGGTCGAGGTCGGCCAGCCGGTGGAACTGCTCGGCGACGACGGAGGCCTTCAGCTCGCGCTGCTTGGCGGGTGTGGCGTGCTGGAAGTCGCAGCCGCCGCACAGGCCGGGGCGGGCCACCGGGCAGGGCGGTTCGACGCGGGCCTCGTCGGCCTGCAGCACGCGGACGGCGTCGGCGCGCCAGAACTTCGCCCCCTCGGCGCCCTCGGTGACGCGGGCGACGACACGCTCGCCGGGCAGGGCGTGCCGGACGAAGACGACCCGGCCCTCGTGGCGGGCCACGCAGTGCCCGCCGTGCGCGACGGGACCGACCTCGAGCTCGAGTTCGGTGCCGCGGGCGTCGGGGCCGGCGGGGGCGGCGGCGCGGGTCCTGCGCTGACGGGTGGGGGTGTTCACGAGTCTCGGGTTTCCTTCACTTCTCCGGTTCCGACACGGTGGTGTCGGTGGGTGCGGGACCGAACGTCCCGCGGCGCACGGTTCCGGGGGCGGCGCGTTCGACGCGGTCCTCCAGACCGGCCGAGCTGCTCAGCTGCCAGGGGACGCTGGCGACCATGACACCGGGCTGGTACCGCAGCCGGGCCCGCAGGCGCAGGGCCGACTGGTTGTGCAGCAGTGTCTCCCACCAGTGCCCCACGACGTACTCGGGCACGTAGACGATCACCAGGTCGCGCGGGTAGCGCCGCCGGGTCGCCTTGACGTACTCCACGACCGGCCGGGTGATCTCCCGGTACGGGGAGTCCAGGACGGTCAGCGGCACGGGGATGCCCAGGGACTCCCAGCGCTGCTGCAGCGCGGCGGCCTCCTCCGGCTCGACGGCGACCGTGACGGCCTGCAGGTCGGTGGGCCTGGCCGCCCGGGCGAAGGCCAGGGCCCGCAGGGTCGGTTTGTGGATCTTGGAGACGAGGACGATCCCGCGCACACCGGTCGGCAGCGCCTTGGCCTGGGCGTCGGGGGCGACCTCGAGCTCGCGGCTGACGTTGGTGTAGTGGCGCCGGATGAGCTTCATGTTCACGAAGACGAACACCATCGCCAGGATCGCGATCCACGCGCCCTGGGTGAACTTCGTCAGCAGGACGATGACCAGGACCAGGCCGGTCAGGCCCAGGCCGATGCTGTTGATGACCCGCGAGCGCTTCATCTGCGCCCGCCTGGCGGGGTCCTGCTCGTTGCGCAGGTGCCGCGTCCAGTGCCGGATCATGCCGGTCTGGCTCATGGTGAAGGAGACGAAGACGCCGACGATGTAGAGCTGGATGAGCCGGGTGACCTCGGCGTCGAAGGCGACGATGAGGACGATCGCCGTCAGCGCCAGGGCGATGATGCCGTTGGAGAAGGCCAGCCGGTCGCCGCGGGTGTGCAGCTGCTTGGGCAGGAAGCCGTCGCGGGCCAGGATCGAGGCCAGCACGGGGAAGCCGTTGAACGCGGTGTTGGCGGCCAGGACCAGGATGACGCCGGTGGCGGCGGTGACGACGTAGAAGGCCACCGGGAAGTGGTCGAAGACGGTCGCGGCCAGCTGGCCGATGACCGGGTCCTGCACGTAGCTGTCCCCGACCGGCACCCCGTCGCGCAGCAGCTGGTGCTCGGGGTCCTCGGCGAACCGGACGCCGGTGAGGTTGGCCAGGGCGATGATGCTGACGAGCATCGTCACGCTGGTCAGGCCCAGCAGCGCCAGGGTCGTGGCGGCGTTCCTGCTCTTGGGCGCCCGGAAGGCCGGGACACCGTTGCTGATGGCCTCGACCCCGGTCAGGGCCGCCGCACCGGAGGAGAAGGCGCGCAGGATGAGGAAGGCACCGGCCAGGCTGGTCAGGCCGCCGGAGATGTCGTGCTCGGCGGTCAGGTCGAACTGCGCGCTGGGCGCGTCGGGCAGGTCGCCGAACAGCATGCGGGCGAAGCCCCAGACCGCCATCCCGATGATGGAGAACATGAAGATGTAGGTCGGGACGGCGAACGCGGCGCCGCTCTCGCGCAGCCCGCGCAGGTTGGCCGTCATCAGCAGCAGCACGAGCGCGACGGCGAAGATCGCCTCGTGCCCGCGCAGGGCGGGGACGGCGGCCGCGGCGTACTGGGCTCCGGAGGAGATCGAGACCGCGACGGTCAGGACGTAGTCCACCAGCAGCGCGCTGCCGACCGTCAGCCCCGCGTTGGGGCCGAGGTTGACGGTGGCGACCTCGTAGTCCCCGCCGCCGGAGGGGTAGGCGTGGACGTTCTGCCGGTAGGAGGCGACGACCACGAACATCACCAGCACGACGGCGCCGGCGATCCACGGGGAGAACGCGTAGGCGGCGATCCCGGCGATCGACAGGGTCAGGAAGATCTCGTCCGGGGCGTAGGCCACCGAGCTCAGGGCGTCGGAGGCGAAGACGGGCAGCGCGATGCGCTTGGGCAGCAGGGTCTCGGACAGGCGTTCGCTGCGGAACGGCCGGCCCACCAGGACGCGCTTGACCGCATCGGTCACAGATGGCACGTCTGACGATGGTAGGTGGTGCAGCTGGGTGCTGCCGGGCGACGGCCGACGGCCGACGCGGTAGCGTTCCAGGCGTGCACTTCGTGATCATGGGCTGCGGCCGGGTCGGTTCGAGCCTGGCGCTGACCGTCGAGCAGCGCGGGCACAGCGTCGCGGTCGTGGACCAGAACGCCGACGCCTTCCGCCGTCTCGGCCCCTCCTTCGCGGGCCGGCGCGTGACGGGCATCGGCTTCGACCACGACACCCTCGTCGAGGCCGGCATCCACGAGGCCACCGCCTTCGCCGCGGTCTCCTCGGGCGACAACTCCAACATCCTGGCCGCGCGGGTGGCCCGGGAGAAGTTCGACGTCGACAACGTCGTGGCCCGCATCTACGACCCGGGCCGCGCCGAGGTCTACCAGCGCCTGGGCATCCCCACCATCGCGACCGTCCGCTGGACCGCCGACCAGGTGCTGCGCCGGCTCGTTCCCGAGGGCACCCTCAGCGAGTTCCGCGACGCCTCCGGGCGTGTCGTGCTGGTGGAGGTGCTGGTGCACGAGGGCTGGATCGGCCGGCCCCTGTCGGCGCTGGAGGCGGCCGCCGGGGTGCGCGTGGCGTACGTGACGCGGCTGGGTCAGGGAGTGGTGCCCCACAAGGGCATGGCGTACCAGGAGGGCGACGTCCTGCACGTGGTGGTGGCCGACGAACGCACGGCCGTGGCCTCGGCCGTGCTGGCCGCCGCCCCCGGAGGGGAGTCCTGATGCGGGTCGTCATCGCCGGGGCCGGCATCGTCGGCCGCTCCATCGCCCGGGAACTGCTCGGCAACGGTCACCGGGTGCTGCTCATCGACCGCAGCCCGGCGGCCATGAAGATCCCCAGCGTCCCCGACGCCCAGTGGCTGCTGGCCGACGCCTGCGAGATCGCCAGCCTCGACGAGGCCGAGCTCGCCGACTGCGACGTGGTGGTGGCCGCCACCGGCGACGACAAGGCCAACCTGGTGGTCTCGCTGCTGGCCAAGACCGAGTACGGGGTGCCGCGCACGGTCGCCCGGGTGAACAACCCCAAGAACGAGTGGTTGTTCGACGAGGCGTGGGGTGTCGACGTCGCCGTCTCGACCCCGCGGCTGATGACCGCGCTGGTCGAGGAGGCCGTCAGCGTCGGCGAACTGGTCCGGCTGTTCACCTTCCAGCAGGGGCAGGCCTCGATGGCCGAGTACACCCTGGAGGAGGGCAGCCCGGTCCTGGGCCGCACCGTCGGTGAGGTGCGGCTGCCCGTCGACACCGTCCTGGTGGCCATCGTCCGCAACGAGCGGCCGTTGCCGCCGACCCCGGACGACGTGCTGGAACCGGGTGACCACCTGCTGTTCCTGTCGGTGCCGGCCGCCGAACCGGAGCTGAGGTCGTTGCTGGGAGCCCACTGACTGGCGGCGTGATCGCTGGCAGGATCGGGGCCATGAGCCGTCAACCTGCCGACGTCCACGTCGCTGACAGCCACGACCTCATCCGCGTCCACGGCGCCCGGGAGAACAACCTCAAGGACGTCAGCGTCGAACTGCCCAAGCGGCGGCTCACGGTGTTCACCGGGGTGTCGGGATCGGGCAAGAGCTCGCTGGTCTTCGGCACGATCGCCGCGGAGTCGCAGCGGTTGATCAACGAGACGTACTCGACGTTCGTCCAGGGTTTCATGCCCTCGCTGTCGCGGCCGGACGTGGACGTGCTGGAGGGCCTGACCACGGCGATCATCGTCGACCAGCAGCGGATGGGTGGGGACACCCGCTCGACGGTGGGCACGGCCACCGACGCGAACGCGATGCTGCGGATCCTGTTCAGCCGGCTCGGCCGGCCGTACGTCGGCGGACCGCAGGCGTTCTCGTTCAACGTCGCCTCCGTCTCGGCCAAGGGGGCGATGACGGTCGAGAAGGGCACCGGCAACGGCGCAGGGAGCAAGAAGGTCGTCGCCGACTGGTCGCGCACCGGCGGCATGTGCCCGCGCTGCGAGGGCCGCGGTTCGGTGAACGACCTGGACCTCGACGAGTTGTACGACGCGTCGAAGTCGATCAACGAGGGGGCCATCAAGGTCCCCGGGTACTCGATGGACGGCTGGTACGGCCGGATCTTCAACGGGTGCGGCTTCTTCTCCTGCGACAAGCCCGTCGCGGAGTTCACGAAACCCGAACTCGAGGCGTTCCTGCACAAGGAGCCCACGAAGATCAAGGTCGACGGCATCAACGTCACCTACGAGGGGCTCATCCCGAAGATCCAGAAGTCGATGCTGTCGCGGGACGTCGACTCCCTGCAGCCTCACGTGCGGGCGTTCGTCGAACGCGTCGCCACGTTCACGACGTGCCCGGACTGCGACGGAACCCGCCTGGCCCCGGGAGCGCGGGCCTGCAAGATCGCCGGGATCAGCATCGCCGACGCCTGCCGGATGCAGATCAGCGACCTGGCCGAGTGGGTCGCGGAACTGTCCGAACCCTCCGTCGCCCCGCTGCTGGCGAACCTGCGCGGGGTGCTGGACTCGTTCGTCGAGATCGGCCTGGGCTACCTGTCGCTGGAACGTGCCTCGGGCACCCTGTCCGGCGGGGAGGCGCAGCGGGTCAAGATGATCCGCCACCTCGGGTCGTCGCTGACCGACACCACCTACGTGTTCGACGAACCCACGACCGGGCTGCACCCGCACGACGTGCAGCGCATGAACGACCTGCTGATCCGGTTGCGGGACAAGGGGAACACCGTGCTCGTCGTCGAGCACAAACCCGAGGCGATCGTCATCGCCGACCACGTCGTCGACCTCGGCCCGGGAGCGGGTTCGGCGGGCGGGACGGTCTGCTACCAGGGTCCGGTCGAAGGCCTGCGGTCCAGCGGGACCGTCACCGGCCGGCACTTCGACGACCGCGCCGCGGTCAAGCCCTCGGTCCGCACACCGACCGGTGCGCTGGAGGTCCGCGGAGCCCGCACGCACAACCTGCGGAACGTCTCCGTGGACGTCCCCCTGGGTGTCCTGGTCGTGGTCACCGGTGTCGCCGGGTCGGGCAAGAGTTCGCTGGTCCACGGGTCGATCTCCCCCCGCGAGGGTGTCGTGACGGTCGACCAGGGCGCGATCCGTGGTTCCCGCCGCAGCAACCCCGCGACGTACACCGGCCTGCTGGAACCGGTGCGCAAGGCGTTCGCGAAGGCCAACGGGGTCAAACCCGCGTTGTTCAGCGCGAACTCCGAGGGAGCCTGCCCGACCTGCAACGGCGCCGGGGTGGTCTACACCGACCTGGCCATCATGGCCGGTGTCGCCACGACGTGCGAGGAGTGCGAGGGCCGGCGGTTCCAGGCCTCGGTGCTGGAGTACCGCCTGGGCGGGGCGAACATCGCCGAGGTGCTGGCGATGCCGGTCCTCCAGGCGCGGGAGTTCTTCGGCTCGGGTGCGGCCCGCACGCCCGCGGCGCACGCGGTCCTGGACCGGCTGGTCGACGTCGGGCTCGGCTACCTCACCCTGGGGCAGCCGCTGACGACGTTGTCCGGCGGTGAACGGCAACGGCTGAAGCTGGCCACGCACATGGGCGCCGACGGCGGGGTGCTGGTGCTGGACGAACCGACCACGGGTCTGCACCTGGCCGACGTGCGGCAGTTGCTGGGCCTGCTGGACCGCCTGGTCGACTCGGGGAAGTCGGTGATCGTCATCGAGCACCACCAGGCCGTCGTGGCCCACGCCGACTGGATCGTCGACCTGGGGCCCGGGGCCGGGCACGACGGCGGGCGGGTCGTCTTCGAGGGAACTCCCGCCGACCTGGTGGCCGACCGTTCGACGCTGACCGGTGAGCACCTCGCGCAGTACGTCGGGGCGCCGGCGCGTGCACGGCGGCGCACGCGCTGACCTGCGGACCGGCTGACGGGAAGCCGCCGTTCCGCTCGGCGTGCACCCGCCGTGCGCATGCGGTGGAATGGGTCAGGTGCAGCTAGGAGCTACTGCGGCGGAGTCCGTCACCATCCGGGGCAGCGACGTCTTCCTCCACGCCGAGGGACGTACCGAGGTCTACGACCTGGCCTACGTGCGGATGATCGTTCCCTACCTCACCGGTGAGCGCGACGTGCCACCGATGCGGCTGGCGCACTTCCGACCGGGCATCAAACCCTGGATCTGCCTCAGCGTCATCGAGGACGACGGGTTCGAGCCCAACCTGTCGGGCGTCGCGATCTACTCGGGTCTGGGCTCGCACCGCGAGATGGGTCTGCACCTGAGCCGGGCCGAGGCGTGGCGGCTGGCCGAGATGCTGCAACGGGCACTGCCGGAGTCGGACCTGGACCAGGAGGCCGCCTGAGGCGGACTGAGCACCGTCACCGGTGCCCGATGATGGAGCGGTGACCTCGTCCACCTCCACCAGCGCGCCCACGTACGAGCCGGTTCCGTCCTACAAGCTGCGGCGCGGCCGGATGGGCGTCGTCCGCCAGGAGGCGCTGGAGACCCACCTGGGTCGCTACGCCGTGCCGGCGGGCGAGGGGCCGCTGGACCTGGCCGCCCTGTTCGGGAACGACCGCCCGGTGGTGCTGGAGATCGGTTCCGGCATGGGCGACGCCACCCTGGAGATGGCGCAGGCCGACCCGGGAACGAACGTCGTCGCGGCCGAGGTCCACACCCCGGGCGTCGCCCGGCTCGTCCAGGGCCTGGCCGGGCGCGGGCTGACCAACGTCCGGATCCTGGAGGGCGACGGGCAGCACCTGCTGGCCCAGCGCATCGGCTCCGGCTCCCTCGCCGGGGTGCGGGTGTTCTTCCCCGACCCGTGGCCGAAGGCCCGCCACCACAAGCGGCGCCTGGTCGCGCCGGCCTTCGCCGCCCTGGTGGCCGACCGCCTGGCCGCGGGTGGGCTGCTGCACTGCGCGACCGACTGGGAGCCCTACGCCGAGCAGATGGCGCAGGTCCTGGCCGCCGAGCCGCGACTGGCGCTGTCCGCGGACCGCGCGCGACCGGCGTGGCGTCCGGTCACCCGCTTCGAGGCGCGCGGGCTGGCGCTGGGCCACGTCGTCAACGACCTGCAGGCGCGACGGGTGGCGTGAGTCCCCGGCGGGTCAGTCGGCCTTGACCAGCCGGCGGCGCTTGACCGTGTAGCCCTCGGGCAGCGTGCCGTCGTTGAGCATGCGCAGCGGACAGCGTTTGCAGCGGTCCTTGGACTCGCAGCACTTGGTCTTGGGCCACAGCGCCTTCTTGCTCTTCTTCGACACACGCCGGACGCTACACGAGCCCGGTCAGAGCTCCGGGCCGTTGCGGCGCAGCAGGATCAGCGGTGTCAGGTAGTGCTCACGGACGGTACCGCCGAGCTCGTCGACGGCGGCGGCCGCTTCGGCGGCCTCGGCGGCCGACCAGTTGCTGAACGTCGTGAACAGGTCGCGGACCTGTGCGCCGGTCAGCTCCACGCTCCAGCGGAACTCCTGGACGTCCCGGACGGTGAAGTGCCCGGTGCGGGACAGTTGCCGCGCCCACTGCCCGGTGTCGAGTTCCCCGGGCCCGGGTCGTGCCGCCTCCTCGCGACGGGCCGTGATCTGCGCGACGCGGCGCCGGAACGCGGTGGGGGCAGCCTGCGGGTCGCCGAAGGCGTTGCGCCACACCGCCAGGTGCCCGCCGGGCACCAGGGCGGTGTGCAGCTTCGGCAGGACGACGTCGAGGTCGAGCCAGTGCACGGCCGTGGCCACGGCGGCCAGGTCGAAGGCCGCGGCGGGCAGCGGCGCGGCCTCGGCGGTCGTGGTCAGGACGACGGCCGCCGGGTGGCGGGCGCGCAGCCGGGCCGCCAGGGCGGGCCCGGGTTCCACCGCGGTGACCTCGGCCCCGGCGGCGAGCAGCGGCCCGGTGGCCAGGCCGCTTCCCGCGCCCAGCTCCAGGACGCGCACGCCAGGGCCCAGCAGCGGGGCGAGCGCGCGCCACAGGGCCTCGGGGTAGGGCGGGCGGGCCCGGTCGTAGACCTCGGCGTGGACGTCGAAGTGGAACGGGTCGGGCACGAGCCTCACCCCTCCAGCGCGTCACCCTCGGCCGGGCCGTGCGGGACCTGCAGCGGAGTGCGGCCCCGCAGCAGCATCGCCCCGGCGATCGCGATGCCGGCCAGCAGCAACGGCCAGCCCAGCACCAGCTTGCTGACGGCCAGGGCGGTGGTGTTCCCGGCCAGGTACAGCGGCAGCTGCACCGCCACCCGCACGAGGTACCCGGCCAGCAGCAGCGCGGTCAGCTTCTGGCACAACGAGACGATGCCGCGGTCCCGGCGCCAGGCGGTGGGTTCCTCGGTGACGGCGCCGACCAGGAAGCCGACGACCGGCCAGCGCGTCGCCATCGAGACGACGAAGACCACCGACAGGCCGAGGTTGAGCAGGATGCCGGGCAGGAACACGTCCTGCGCCCGGCCGGTGCGGGCGGCGACGAACGCCGCCACCGCGGTCACGACGATGCCGCCGATCGCGTGCTGCAGCGTCTCGCGGCGGGCGATGCGCGCGACCAGCGCGACCAGCATCACGGCGATCGAGGCGCCCAGGGAGATCGTGAGGTCCTTGGTCGTCAACCACCCGACGAGGAAGGCCAGCGGGGCGGCCGCGGAGTCCAGCAGCCCGCGCCAGCCGCCCAGGGCGACCGACAGGCGGTGCCGGACGAGCTCCTCGACGGTCTGCGGAGCCCTCACCCCGTCCCGCGAGCTCACGCCTTCTCGGGACAGACGAGTTCGTACACGGGGTTGAAGATCACCCGCTGGCCGTCGTCGGTGGCCACCAGGCCCTTCGCCTTGACGCGCCGACCCGGCTCGACACCGGCGATCTTCCGCCGGCCCAACCACACGAGCGAGACCGACCCCGACCCGTCGAACAGTTCCGCCTCGAGCGCGGGGACACCGCCGCGCGGACGCAGGGTGACCGACCGCAGCGTCCCGCAGACGCAGGCCTTGGTCCGGTTGCGGACCTGGTCGCAAGGGGTCCCGCCGTTGCGCACGGCGTCCTCCTGAGCCTCCTCGGCCGCGAGGTCGGATTCGGAGGCGGTGAACCGCGCGAGCGCGCGACGCCACAGCGGCGCGCTCAGCACTGAGGACTTCGACACGGCACCCACAGTAGGCCCCTTCGGCGGTGGATCCACACCAACACAGGACGAACGACACCCGATGCGCGCAGATTCCCGGCACCGGGGAACTCGAGGGAACCGGGGAGGTCAGCGCACCTCGGTGATCTCGGGTCCCCGCTCGAAGGGCTTGAGGTCGTCCCGGGTCCGCGGGGCGTCCTGCGCGGGGTTCGGCGCGGCCTGGCCCTGCGGCACGGCCTGGGCCTGGGCCTGGGCCTGGGCCTGGTCACCCTGACCCGGCTGCGGGGGCAGGGCCAGCGGGATCAGCTCCCGCGGCGCCATGGCCTCGGCGCCGCGGACGACCACGACGTCGCGCACGACGGACTCCAGCTCGGCCGCGGCGGCGCGGTCGTGGGCGGCGGGGCCGGAGAAGACGGCCCGCAGGAACCAGCGGGGCCCGTCGACACCGACGAAGCGGGTCGGCTGGTGCGCGGTGCGCCCGTCCTCGGTGCGCACCGGCAGCCGGCACACCAGCTCACGGCCCAGCGGGCCGTCCTGCTCCTCGGCGGTACCGCCCTGACCTGCGACGGCGGCGGCGATCTCGGTGCGGATCTCGTCCCACACGCCGGACGAGCGGGGCGCGGCGAAGGTCTGCAGCTGCACGGTGGAGCCGTTCATGCCGACCGTGACGGCGATGACCCGCTGGTTGGCCTCCTCCACCTCGAAGCGCAGCTCCATGCCCTGCCGGCCCTTCAGCCGCAGGCCACCCAGCGGCAGGCGGTCGTCGTCCTCGGGCACCTCGGAGACGTCGAAGGGGCCGCCGGCGCGGTCGAACGCCTCGAAGGCCCTCGTCGCCGGCTCGGGGGCGCCCGCCTGGGCCGCGGCGCGCGCCTCGGGGTCGTCGACGACGCCGGCGGCCGCGGTCGCCGGTTCGGCCCCCGCCTCGGCGGTGGTGACGGATTCGGTGTCGACGCTGGCGTCGGTGCTCGTGGCGTCCTGCACGGACGAGTCGGCGACCTTGCGGCGGCGGAACAGGCTCACGGTCGCTCCTGCGAGGTTTCGGGCGTGGACGGTTCGGGTGTGGACGGGGAGGAGAGCTGCACGGCGTGCAGGGCGTCGGCACCACCGGTGGAGCCGTGGCCCCCGGCGCCGCGGACGGAGTCCGGGAGCTGCTGCACGGGGACGAAGGCGACGCGCTCGACGCGCTGGACGACCAGCTGCGCGATCCGGTCCCCCGCGCGCAGCGCGACGGCCTCGCGCAGGTCGGTGTTGTGCAGGGTCACGCGGATCTCGCCGCGGTAGCCGGCGTCGACCGTGCCGGGGGCATTGAGCGTCGTCAGTCCGCGCTTGGCGGCCAGCCCCGAGCGGGGCACGACGAAGGCCGCGTAACCCTCCGGCAGGGCGATCGAGACCCCGGTGGGCACGTTGACCCGCTCCCCCGGCCCCACCACGACGTCGACGCGGGTGGTCAGGTCCGCCCCGGCGTCACCGGGGTGGGCGTAGGTGGGCAGGGCCTCGGGTACCGAGAGCACCGTCTCCACCTCGAGGGGAAGCTGGTCCGTCACGGGGCTCGACCCTACCCCCGGGGGCGTTCGTGCGACCCTGAGCGGGTGCAGAGCGTGACGCAGGACCGCAGGAGCGGAGAGGTGTGGGACGGTCGCGAACGGTGGTGGCCGGCGGTCACCACGTGGCTGTCGTGGCTGCCGGCGGTCTTCGGCGGACTGTTCGTCGCCCTGCCGATCTGGGGGTGGAACGGCGCCCTCGTCGGTGCGCTGGTCGGCGCCCTGCTGGCCGTGGCCGTCCTGCTCAGCCTGGCCTGGACCACCGAGCTGACCGACACGGAGTTCCGCGTCGGCCGGGCCCGGCTGCCGCTGGACGTGGTGTCCGGGGTCGACGTCATCGCCAAGGGCGAGCGGCGGAACGCTCTGGGGCCCGGGCTCGACGCCCGGGCCCACCTGGCGGTCCGCTCGTGGATCGGCACCGCGGTGCGCATCCACCTGGACGACCCGGCCGATCCCACGCCCTACTGGGTGGTCTCCACCCGCCGCCCGCAGCGGCTGGCCGCCGAGATCAGGCGGCGCAGTCGTTGCAGATGATGCGCCCGTCGGGCGCGTTGAACAGCTGGCTGCGGTGCACCACCAGGAAGCAGCTGGTGCACGTGAACTCGTCCTGCTGGCGCGGGAGCACCCGCACCGACAGCTCCTCGTTGGACAGGTCGGCGCCGGGCAGCTCGAAGCCCTCAGCCGCCTCCGTCTCGTCCTCGTCGACCGCGCCCGAGCTCTTGTCCGTGCGACGGGCCTTGAGCTCCTCGATGGAGTCCTCGTTCAGCTCGTCGTCGTTCTTGCGCGGTGCGTCGTAGTCGGTCGCCATGACCCTGCCTCACACTCCATGCCATCTCGTGGTGCACTCACCGGTCGTCTCCGGTGCGGCGAGCTCAACACCGCCGGTGCTCGTTCCATGCCCGATCCCCGCCCGCACGGTGCGCGAGCGAGCACGCATCATGGCCTACGCGGCGGGCGAGTTCGAACCGGGGCGGGTCGCGTGCCGCGTCACCCACGGGGAGGCACTCCAGACCCAGAAGTCACATCACTGCTCACGCAACGCATTTGGTGATCCACAAGGGACACCCCAGGACTTGGACCTGGCGAACGGACGACGTACTGTGCTCGCGTCCCCGCCGATCCGGCCGCTCGTCCCACGCGCCCAGCGTCGGCCCGAGCGCGTGGCCGTGTGAAGGCCCCCGACACCGCTTGGGAGGTGCCGTGCCCGTGCAGGAACCCAGCACGTCCGTCGAAACGACGTCCCCCACGTTCGTGGCAGAACTGTCCGACCGCGTCCAGCGGACCCGCGCCACGATCGACTCCGCCGCCGCCGCAGGCGACGACGACCTCGCCCAGGCCCTGCTGGACGACCTCGAGGCCCTCGTGGACCTCGCCGCCGCGCACGACGTGGCGATGCCCGACACGGTCGCCTACCTGGCCGACCACCAGCCCGGACGGGTGATCGACCTCACGGTCGCCCAGCCGGCCGCCTGCGGCGCGCTCTGAGACCCGCAGCTCGTCACGACAGGAGGGCCTGACCCCACCCGGGGGTCAGGCCCTCCTGCTCGTCCGGCCCCAAGCTCAGCGCAGCGCCTCCAGCAGGACCGGGTGCAGCCCCCGGCCGGCGGCGAGGAGCCCGTGGTCGCCGGCCGGGCCGCCCGCGAAGTCGGTCACGACGGCGCCCGCCTCGGAGGCCACCAGCCACCCGGCGGCGAAGTCCCAGGGGTTCAGGCCACGTTCGTAGTAGGCGTCCACGCGACCGGCCGCGACTGAGCACAGGTCCAGCGACGCCGTCCCGATCCGGCGCAGGTCGCGCACCCGGGGCAGCAGCCGCGCCACGACGGCGGCCTGCTCGGCCCGCCGCCGGGCGTCGTAGCCGAAACCGGTCGCCACCAGCGCCTGCCCCAGCTCCGGGCCGGAGGGGACGCTGAGCGCGCGGGTGCCGCGGGCGTCGGTCAGCCACGCCCCGCACCCGCGGGCGGCCGACCAGGTCTCCCCGCCCGAGGGGTCCACGACGGCCCCCGCCAGCACCGTCCAGGTCGAGGGGTGCGGCGCGCCGTCCGAGCGCACCACGGCGACGCTGACGGCGTACGAGCGCAACCCGTAGAGGTAGTTCACGGTGCCGTCGATGGGGTCCACGACCCACGTCAGCCCGCTGGACCCCGGCTCGTGCCCCTCCTCCTCCCCCAGCAGGCCGTCGGCCGGACGGGCCGCCCGCAACCGCTCCCGGAGCAACTGCTCGGAGGCGGTGTCCATCGCCGTCACGACGTCGGTCGGGCTCGACTTCGTCGCGGCCACCTCGACGCGGTCGGGGCGGCCGCGGGAGACGAGGTCACCGGCAGCGGTGGCCACCTCGACGGCCAGCAGCCGCAACTGCTCCGGGGTGGGCTCGCCCACCGCTCAGGCCCCGGCCGGGTAGCGGTAGTCCTCGCCCGTGGCGGCAGGCAGGTCGGCGCGCAGGTTGCGGCAGCAATTCACCGGGCACACCGTGTGCGAGGCCCCCAGGGCGCCCGTGGCCGGGCGCGCCGGCGATCCCCCGCGCGCCTCCTCCACGCGCTCCTGGACCAGGTCCACCAGACCGGCCACGAAGCTGGCGTGCGCCCCCACGGTCGCGGCCCGGGCGAACGGCAGCCCGATCTCCCCGGCCGTCTCGGCGGCCTCGGTGTCGAGGTCGAACTTGACCTCCATGTGGTCGCTGACGAAGCCGATCGGGGCGACGACGACGGCCGGGACACCGCTCGCGTGCAGCTCCCGCAGGTGGTCGTTGACGTCGGGCTCCAGCCACGGCTGGGTCGGCGGCCCGCTGCGGGAGCAGTACACGAGGTCCCAGGCCAGCTCCCGGCCCACACCCTCGCCGGCGCGGCGGGCGACCTCGGTGGCCACGTCGAGGTGCTGGCGGACGTAGGCGCCACCCCCGGCGGCGGGGTCGCCGGAGACGTCGTCCATGGCCGTGGGGATGCTGTGGGTCACGAAGACCACCCGGGCGCCGTCGCGGGTCTGCTCGGGCAGCTCGGCCAGGGCGTCGACCACGGCCCGGGCGTTGACCTCGGTGAACGCCGGGTGGTTGAAGTAGTGCCGGATCTTGTCGACCTCCAGGGAGCGACCCTCCTCGGCCAGGGCCTGCAACGTCCGGCCGAGGTCCTCGCGGTACTGCCGGCAGCTGGAGTAGGACGAGTAGGCGCTGGTGAAGATCGTCAGCACCCTGCGGGCACCGGCCTCGTGGGCCTCGCGCAGGACGTCGGTCACGTAGGGCTCCCAGTTGCGGTTGCCCCACAGCAGGGGCAGGTCGGCCAGCCCCCGGGAGTCCAGCTCGGTGCGCAGCTGGGCCAGCAACTCCTTGTTCTGGTCGTTGATGGGGCTCTTGCCGCCGAAGTGCAGGTAGTGCTCGGCGACCGCCTCGAGCCGCTCGCGCGGGATGCCCCGGCCACGGGTCACGTTCTCCAGGAAGGGCATGACGTCGTCAGGACCTTCTGGCCCACCGAAGGACAGCAGCAGGACGGCGTCGTAGGGGCTCGCGTTCCTCACACGCACATTCTCCCCGCCCCGCGAGGGTGGACGCGCCCGGGTCCACCCGAGGCGGTGGAAGAGGTGGCAGAGTGCATCCCCGATGATGGCGGGCACCACATCCACGGGAGGACGCCCCACATGCAGGACCTGAGGCTCGTCGGGGTCCACGACGACGGAGAGCACGTCGTGCTCGTCGCCACCGACGGCAGCCGCTACCGGCTGCGGGTCGACGAGGCGCTGCGCGCTGCCGTGCGCCGCGACCGCGCCCGCCTCGGGCAGCTGCAGATCCAGATGGCGGCGCAACTGCGTCCCCGCGACATCCAGGCCCGCATCCGGGCCGGGGAGTCCGCCGAGGAGGTCGCCGAGGCCGGTGGCCTCTCGCTGGACCACGTGCGCCGCTACGAGGGCCCCGTGCTGGCCGAACGGGCCCACGTGGCCGGGCTGGCCCGCCGCACGCCGTACGGGCGCTCGGGAGCGGCCGGCAGCCTCGACGACGTCGTCGTCGCCCGGCTCACCGCCCGGGCCGTCGACCCCGAAGGCGCCCGGTGGGACGCCTGGCGCACCGAGGACGGCAGCTGGACCGTGCAGTGCGAGTTCGTCGCCGGCGGCCGCGGCCGCGTCGCCCGCTGGGACTTCGACCCCGCCGCCCGCGCGCTGAGCGCCCAGGACGACGAGGCCCGCTGGCTGTCGGAGGAGGAACCGGCCGACGCCGGGCCGCTGCCCGCGCGACGGCTGGTCTCGGTCGGCGGCGAGGTGGGCCGGCCGGCCTCCGAACGCGTCTACGACGTCGAGGCCGACGGCGGGGTGCGCACCAACCACACCGACGACCTGCTCGACGCGCTGGACTCGGCGCGCGGGATGCGGCCCGGCCAGGCCGCCGCCCCGGTCGAGTCGTCCGCGAACGCCGCACCCCGCGTCGACGCGCTGACCACCGACCCGCCGCCGGCCCACCCGGCCGCCTCGGCCCCCGGGGACCTGGAGGACCGCACG
Source organism: Kineococcus deserti (assembly GCF_050871945.1). NCBI lineage: Bacteria > Bacillati > Actinomycetota > Actinomycetes > Kineosporiales > Kineosporiaceae > Kineococcus > Kineococcus deserti. The sequence continues at coordinate 120,341 of NZ_JBJLSI010000006.1, forward strand.
GTCCTGCCCGGGCCGGTCGAACGGAACACCGACCCCGAGGCCGGCCCCGGGGCCGGTCCCGAGACGGTCGTCGAGGGGGTCGTGGTCGAGGAACCGGTCGCCGAGGAGATCACTGGGGAACCCGAGGAACCCGCCGCCGAGGCGGTGGTCGTCGAGGAGGTGGTGCTCGAGCGCGCGGTCGTGGTGGAGACGACGACGGAGGTCGTCGTCGCGGACGTCACGGACGAACCCGGCGCGGGGGTTCCTCCCCCGGCGGAGGGAACTCCTGCGGAACAGCCGAACCCCCGGCGGCGCAACCGGTCCGCGCGGCGGAACTCGGCGTCCTCGAAACGTCCGAGCGTTCCGAGCTGGGACGACATCATGTTCGGGACCAAGAAGGACTGACCGGCCGTGGCCGCGCGGGACGGGTTCCAGGGCCCGGCACCGGGGCGGCGGTGCTCGTCCCGCGGAGGTGCGGTTAGCGTTGGGCGGTGAACTCGTCCGTGTTCGACGCCCTCCGGCGCTGGCCCGACGTCGAAGCGCCGGAACTGTTCGCGGTCGACGCGGCCGACCGGTTGCTGCTCGACGAGGCCGCGTCCGCGCTGGCCGCCCCCGGCGCCGACGTCGCGGTGATCGGCGACGACTTCGGTGCCCTCACCCTCGGCGCGGTCGTGCGTCACGACCTGCCCCGGGTGCGCGTCCACCAGGACCCCCTCTGCGGGGAACTCGCGCTGGCCGCGAACGCGGCCACCGTCGGCGTCGCCCCGGAGCGGTTCGCGTCCCACGCCGCGCCGGAGGCCGCGCTGGTGGCCGAGGCGACGGTGGTGCTCGTGAAGCTGCCCCGCAGCCTCGAGGCGCTGGACGCCACCGCGCGCCTGGTCGCGCGGTACGCCCGTCCCGACGTGCTCGTGTTCGCCGGTGGCCGGGTGAAGCACATGACGCGGGCCATGAACGACGTCCTCGGCCGCTCCTTCGAGGAGGTGCGCGCGAGCCTGGGGCGGCAGAAGGCGCGGGTGCTGACGGCATCGCGCCCGCGACAGGGGGTCGAGCCGGCCGCGGTCCGTGAGGTCCGGCAGGAGGACGTCGGTCTGCGGGTGTGCGCCGTGGGCGGGGCGTTCGCCGGTGCGAGCACCGACATCGGCACGCGTGTCCTGCTGGACCACCTCGACGCGGTGCTCGACTCGATCCCGTCGCCGGGAACCGTCGTCGACCTCGGCTGCGGCACCGGACTGCTCGCAGCGGCGGCGGCGCGCTCGGTTCCCGGGGCCCGGGTGATCGCCACCGACCAGTCGGCGGACGCCGTCGCCAGCGCCGCACTGACGGCGTCGGCCAACGGTTGCTCCGACCGCATCACGGTGACGCGCGACGACGCCGGGGCGCGCATCCCCTCCGGCAGCGTGGACCTGGTCCTGCTGAACCCCCCGTTCCACGTCGGCGGGGCGGTGCACACGGCCATCGCGTCCAAGATGTTCCGTGCGGCGAGCCGGATGCTCGCGCCCGGCGGGGCACTGGTCACGGTGTGGAACTCGCACCTGCGCTACCGCCAGGAACTCGAACGCGTCGTCGGCCCGACCCGTCAGATCGCCCGAACCCCCAAGTTCACCCTCACGGTGAGCACCCGGCGGTAGGCGGTCGCGAGGACCTCAGCAGGCCCGGGCGACCGGGACGGAGGTGCCGGTGTCGATGTAGGTGTTGCCCGACAGCTTCACACCGGCGGGCGCGATCACGGCACCGTACTTGCTGCCGTGCCCGAAGCGGTTGTTGCGGAAGACGACGCTGGCATCGACGTTGGCCGTGCAGCTGACGTTGACCGAGTACGTGCCACCGCTGAAGTAGTTGTTCTCGAACAGTGCGTTGCGCAGGCGCTGGGTGCCGGTCTCGGTGCCCAGCTGCACCGCGGCGTTGAGGAAGTCGTCGACACCCGGAGTCCGCGGGTCCAAGGTGTTGTGACGCACGATGATGCGTTCGCCACTGGTGGACTGCAGGGCGTCGGTGTGGATGCCCTCGGTGCGTACCAACCCGTGGATCCAGCTGTCGAGGATCTTCACGTCGTAGCCCAGGCGCGGGCCGTCCTGGGAGCCGCGGACCTCCACCCGGCGCAGGGTGTAGCCGCCCCACCCGATGGCGGTCTCGGTCGCGCCCGCGCCGCCGTCGATCTCGGAGTCCTCCATGACGAAGTCCTTGACGCCACTGACCGAGACGGCCACCTGTCGCCCGTCGGTGCAGGTGATGCGCGAGTTGCGCACGACGACACCTGCGGCGCGGACGGTGAGGCAGCCCATGTCCAGGCCGTCCAGGACGGTTCCGGGGGTGGTGACCTCGATGTCACCGGCGGGGGCCAGGACGGTGCCGGCGGGCACACCGGTGGTGCCGGCGTCGGGCCAGCCGGCGGGGATGCCCAGCGGTGCGGGCGGAACCAGGCGGAGCACCTTGTAGACGGTCTGGACGTGGTACTTGCCCTTGTACAGCTTGGCGACCAGGGTGATCGACCCGCTGCGGCCGGTGAGGTCGACAGTGCCGCTGGCACGGTAGGTGGACCCGCTCAGCACCACGCCGGTGAGGGTGCCCACCTGGGTGGAACCGATGGAGTAGACGCCGCGGTCGAAGGCGACCGGGGTGGCGGTCTCGATGCTGATCGATGCCGCGGGGATGCGGGCGTTGTTGACGGTGGCGCCCGCGTAGTTCATCACCGGCGCCGGGGCGGCCTGCGCAGCCGGGGCCAGGACCGCGCCGGCGCCCAGCACCGCCGCGATCGCGGCCGTCACCAGCGAGGTGCGGGCCCTACGGGTCGCGCGGGCGGAGAAGGTGTCGGTGGGGGTGCGCATCGAGGCTCCGTGGATCGAGGGGAACGAGGTGCTCCTCTTTCCATCGGGGTCGTGGCGCGCCTACTGCCTGCGCCGATCAGGTGCTGGCGAACGGGTGAGGAGTCCGGAGGGCCCGGTGCGCAGCCGGCTGCGGCGCTCCTGCCGCGCTGCCGACGGGCGATCAGCACCGGGAGGAGGCGGCCGCCGGCTGCGCCTCTCGCCGGTGCCCACGCGGTCGTCGCACCCGTCGATGCCACCACGTCGAGTGAAGTGCGGCGGTGGTCGGCGAGGTCCTCACCGGTCCGGCGTCCACGTCCCCTGGAGCCGCTGACGACGGCCTGACCCGGGAACGCCCACATCTTCGGGCGCCGGTCGCGGTCAGCAGCCGAAGCGACGCGGGGAGAACGGTGCCACCAGCGGGTGCGCCGTCCCCGTCGTGACGCCGTGGGCGATCAGTTCCCCGACGATCAGGCCGAGCGTCGCCCCGGAGTGGGTGAACACCACGTGGCACCCGCTGACGGCGCTCAGCTCGCCGAGCACGGGTTCGCCGTCGGCGGGGATCGGCTTGCGCCCGGCCCGCCACCGGGCCGCCTCCAGCGGCGTGCCGTCCAGGACGGCGCCCGCCTCGGCGAGGAGCTCGTCGACGAACTTCCCGTCCAGCGCGCAGGAACCGTCGGGGCGTTCCTCGATCTGCTCGACGTACCAGTCGTGGTCGACGGCGAAACCCCCGCCGGGCTGGGGGCGCAGCGCAGCGCGCGGGGTGTTCAGGACGGTCCGCACGGGGCTGTCCACGGGTTCGGTCTCGACCAGCGCGGACAACGGCGAGGCGTCGGGCAGGTCGACGCCGAACCCGGCCAGCACGGCCGGGGTCGACGCCCCGCAGGCGACGACGACGGCGTCGGCCCGCACGGTGGAACCGTCCCCGGCCCGCACCCCGGCGGCGCGGCCGTCCTCGACGAGCACCGCGCACTCCCCCGCGCCGGTGCGCAGCGTGCCGCCGGCGGCGGTGAACTCCCCCGCCAGGTGGGCGATGAGGTGCGGTAGCGAGACCCAGCCTTCCCCGGGGTTGTGCACGGCCGGCGCCGCAGCGCGGACTCCGGGGAAGCGGGCGGACACCTGCTCGGGATCGAGCGCCTCGGAGTCGTAGCCGATCGACGTCTCGTGCGTGTGCCGGGCGCGCGCCTCGTCGGCCCCGGTGGACCACCACAGCCCACCGTCGAAGCGCAGCCACGCCCGGGTGGGGTCCTGCGCGAACAACGTGCGGTAGCGGTCGATCCCGACGGTCCGCAGCAGGTGGTAGGCCTCGGAGCGGGCACCGGCCGAGTTCAGCCACGACAGCGACCGCCCGGACGCGCCGTCCGCCGGTTCCCCGCGCGTCAGGAGGGTGGTGACCACCCCCGCCCGCTGCAGCGCGTGTGCGGTCGAGGTGCCGAGGACGCCGCCGCCCAGGACGACGGCGGTGCGGGGAGCGGGAGTCACGACCTCGCAGCGTAGTCCTCGCCTGCGCCGGGCCGGCCTCAGCAGGGGACGCAGAACAGCGGCACGAGCCGTTCGGCGTCGCTGAGCGCGCCGTGCTGTCCCACGAGCCGCAGCTGCTCGGGTCGCATGCGCGCGGAGTTCACGACGGCGATCTGGTCGCACATGACGGCCAGGACGTCGCCGATGCGGGCCGCGACCCGGTCCTCCACCGCGCCGAACCAGCCGGCAGCGATGGCCTCCGAGCGCAGCAGGACCTCCGCCGTGCCGCCGAACCGCGCCCGCCACGCGTCGGCGACCTGCTGCGCGGCACCGGGTTCGGTGTACAGCTGGGTGGTTCGGGGTTCGCCGCCGACGTGCCTCACCCCGGCGAGGAGTTCGGGTTCGGCGGCCAGGTCGAGGCGTTGGGCGGCGTGCACGTCGATCATCCCGTGGTCGGCGGCGACGACCAGCAGGGTCCCGCGCGGCAGCCGGCGGGCCAGGCCCGCGAGCGCCTCGTCGACGCGTTCGAGTTCGGCGGTCCACTCGTCGGAGTCGACGCCGGAACCGTGGCCGGTGTGGTCGAGCTTGCCCCAGTACAGGTAGGTCAACTGCCGGGGCGCGGACCGCACCGCGCTCACGGCGGCCTCGACCCGGGCGTCGAGGCGTTCGGGGGTGCCGACGAACCGGCCTCCGCGCAGGGCGGCCTCGGTGAGCCCGGAGCCGTCGAAGTGCGGCGGGGCGACGCGCACGACGTCGACGCCGGCCGCGGCGATGCGCTGGAAGACGGTGGGGTGCGGCTGCCAGCGGCGAGGGTCGACGGCGACGTCCCACTGCAGTTCGTTGAGCAGCGTGTCGCGGTCGGGGTCGAGCACCTCGTAGCCGACCAGCCCGTGCCCGCCCGGCGGCAACCCGGTGCCCAGCAACCCCATGCTCGTGGCCGTCGTCGTGGGGAACCCCGCGGTCAGCGTCCGGTGCACCCCGTCGGACCGCCAGCGGCGCATGGTCGGGGTGTGCCCCGACCGCGCAGCCAGCACGAGCTCCCCCATCCCGTCCACGAGGACGAAGCAGACGCGTTGCGCCGCCGGCAGGACCAGGTCCGGCGAGGCGTCGGCGAACTCGGGCACGCCGAGCGCGCGCCCCACCGCGGGCAGCAGGTCGGCGAGCGTGTCGCGGCCGTAGGCGGGGGCGGGCAGCCCGGTGGGCCCTGGGTTCGGCACGAGGTGGTCAGCGCGCGGTCGCCGCGGACAGCGCCTGGGCGAAGGCGAGCGCCGCGGCGACGGCGTCGGCCCCCTCGGCGGCGCTGGCGATGCGGACGGTCAGGTCGTCGCCGGTCAGGGAGCCGGTGTAGCCGTGGTCGGCGTCGCAGTCGGGGTCGGGGCAGGAGGCCGGCTCGAGGTCGACGCGGTGCAGCGCCCCCCAGCCCAGGGTCAGGCTGACCTCGGCGGGGGTTCCGCCGGGGCGGTGGTCGGCGGGCCGGGCCACGACCTGGGAGACCACGACGGAGTGGACCCTGCTGATGGCGACCGACTCCGTCGAGCACACGGCGTACGGCTCGCTGGCGGTCTCGTCGGGGCCGTGGTCGTCGGCGTGCGCGACGACGAGCCGGGTGGGGGTGGTGGCCAGGACGGTGACGTGCCGGCGGACCTCGTTGGCGTCGAAGGTCGTCTCGGGGTGCACGAGGTGGGCCTGGACCGGTTCGCCGGCCACGGCGGTCCGCAGGCAGTCGGCGACGAGCTGGGGGTAGTACCCGGCTCGTTCCAGGTCCTTCAGCAGGGCCACCGGGAGTTCGGTGCCCGCACGGGTGTCGGTGCGCTCGCGCATCGGACCATCATCCCGCACCTCACCGTGCACCGGTCACAGCGGCAGCGTCCGCCGGTCGGGGTCGGCCCGCCCCTGGGGCGCGGCGACCCGCACGAAGGCGTCCAGGGCGATCGCGCCGCGCTCGCCGACCAGCAGGGGCGACAGGCGCAGCTCGGCGATCTCGGGCAGCGCGTCGGCCAGGACCGCGACGCGGGCGATGACGTCCTCGAGGGCGGTGACGTCGTGCCGCGGGGAGCCGCGGTGCCCGAACAGCTTGGGGGCGGCCTTGATCGAGCGGACGAGGTCGGCGACGTCGACGTCGGTCAGCGGGGGGATGCGGTAGGCGATGTCGCCCATGAGGTCGATGGGGTCGCCCTCGACCCCGAAGGACAGCACGGGCCCGAACAGCGGGTCCTCGATGCTGCGGACCAGGCAGGGGACCCCCAGGGGCGCCATCGGCTGGACGGCCAGGGTGGTGGCGTCGGCACCGAAGACCTCCCGCATCTCGGCCCAGGCCACCCGCAGAGCCGCGGGGGTCACCAGGTTCAGCCGGACGCCGCGCAGGTCCTGGCGGCCCGCGAGCTCCTCCCCCACCGTCTTGAGGGCGACGGGCCAGCCGAAGCGCTCGGCGGCCGCCACGGCCGACTCGACGTCGCTGACCTCCGCGCGCGGCAGCAGCGGGACGCCGACGGCCTCCAGCAGCGCCGCGCGCGCCTCGGGTCCCAGGAGCGCGCCGTCGGGGTGCTCGGCCAGGGTGTGGTCGACGACGGTGCGGGCCGCCAGCAGGTCGACGCCGTCGGGGGCGACGGGGTGGCCACGGTCCCTGCGCCGCCAGTCGGCGTAGCGCACGACCGCGGCCAGGGCGCGCACGGCGTCCTCGGGGGTCGGGAAGCTGGGCACCGTGGGGCAGGCGGCCGCCTCCGGGGAGCCGGCCAGGGCCGCCGAGACCGAGCGGGTGCCCAGGAAGCACGTGACGGTCGTCTTGCCGCCCTCGGCGGCGGTGCGGGCCACGGCCGTGGCCACGGCGGCGTCGACGGTGGCGGTCGGCGGGACGAAGCTGGACACGACGGCGTCGACCTGCGGGTCGGCGAAGGCGGCGCGCAGGGCGTCGGTGAACTCGGCCGCACCGGCCTCGGGGTGCACCGAGGTGGGGCCGTGCACGACCTGCAGCCCCCAGCTGACGCAGGCGTCGGCGGCCAGCGTCCCCAGGGCGTCGGAGTTGCCGACGATGGCGACGCGCGAGCCGGCCGGCAGGGGTTGCTCGGTGGCGACCTGGGCGACGTCGAAGAGCTGGTGGACGTTCTCCACGCGGATGACGCCGGCCTGGCGCAGCATGCTGTCGACGACCTCGAAGGGAACCTGCGAGCGGCGCACGGTGTGCCCGGGCGGGACACCGAAGCCGGAGGCGCCGGACTTGACCACGATCACGGGTTTGCGCCGGGCCAGTCCGCGCGCGACCCGGCTGAACTTGCGGGGGTTGCCCACGCTCTCCAGGTACAGCCCGACGGCCGAGGTGGCCTCGTCGTCGTGCCAGAACTGCATGAGGTCGTTGCCGGAGACGTCGGCGCGGTTGCCGGCCGAGACGAAGGTGGAGATCCCCAGGCCACGGCGCTGGGCGGAACTCAGGACGGTGACCGCCAGCGCCCCGGACTGGCTGAACAACCCGAGCCGTCCCGCGCGGGGCACGTCCTCGGCCAGGGAGGCGTTGAGCCGGACGGAGGGGTCGGTGTTCACGACGCCGAAGGAGTTCGGGCCGATGACGCGCATGCCGTTGGCGCGGGCGATGCGGACCAGGTCGCGCTGCAGCCGCACACCCTCCGGCCCGGTCTCGGCGAAACCGCTGGAGACCACCACGAGCCCGCGCACACCCGCTGCGGCGCAGTCGTCGACGGCGTCCAGCACCTGAGCGGGAGCGACGGCGACGACGGCCAGGTCGACCGGTTCGCCGATGTCGCGGACGGAGGACCGCAGCCTGACCCCCAGCAGTTCCTCCCCGGCGCCCACGGCGTTGACGGCGTGCACCGTGCCGGCGAAACCCCCGGCGACCAGGTCGGACAGGAGCCGGTGCCCGACGGTGCCGGGGGTGCGGCGGGCTCCCACGACGACCACGGACTGCGGGCGCAGCAGCGCGGCGACGCTGCGGGCCTCGGCGCGCTGCTCGCGGGCGCGCATGACGTCGAGCGAGCGTTCGGTGGGGTCGATGTCGAAGGACACCTCCAGCACGCCGTCGGAGTAGCCCTGGCGGACCTCGAAACCGGCCTCGCGGAAGACGCCGATCATCTTGGCGTTGGTGGGCAGGACGTCGGCGGTGAACCGGCGGATGCCGCGCTCGCGGGCCGCGGCGGCCAGGTGCTCCAGCAGCACCGACCCCAGCCCGCGGCCCTGGTGGGCGTCGGAGATGTTGAAGGCGACCTCGGCCGAGCGGGGCCGGCCCGGCCGCACGGGCGCGGCGTCGAAGCGGGCGATGCCGACGATGTCGTCGCCGACGGTGGCCACCAGCGCGACGCGGTCGACGTGGTCGACCTGGGTGAAGCGGGCCAGGTCGCGCCGGGACAGCCGCGGCATCGGGGCGAAGAACCGGAAGTAGCGGGACTGCTCGGACTGCCGGTCGTGGAAGCGGGCCACGCCCTCGGCGTCGTCGGGCCGGATGGGCCGCACGTGCGCGGTACCGCCGTCGCGCAGGGCCACGTCGGCCTCCCAGCGGGTCGGGTAACCGACGGGCGGCAGCGGCATGGTCCTGATCCTAGGACGATGTCCCCGTGGAGTTCATGGAGGTCCTGCGGGCCCGGCGCATGGTGCGCCGCTACGACGGCACGCCCGTCGCCGACGACGTGCTGACCCGGGTGCTGGCGGCGGGGCTGCGCGCCCCCAGCGCGGGCAACAGCCAGGGCCGGGACCTGCTGGTCCTGCGCTCGGCGTCCGACCGGGAGCTGTTCTGGCGCAGCACCTCCGGCCCGGGTCCGGCCGACTCCTGGCTGACCGGGATGCGCACGGCCCCGGTGGTGGTGCTGCTGCTGGCCGACCCCGGCGCCTACGCGCGCCGGTACGCCGCGCCCGACAAGCTCGGCCCAGACCGGGACGCGAGCTCGTGGGAGGTCTCCTGGCCCGACGTCGACACCGGCATGTCGGGGCTGCTGCTGCTGCTGGCCGCGGTCGAGGAGGGGCTGGGCGCGTGCCTGTTCGGCGTGCCCGGCGCCGCCCACGACGTGGTGCGCGCGGCGTTCGGCGTCCCGGCCGACCGCCGCCTGGTGGCCGCGGTGACGGTGGGGCGTCCGGCCGCCGACGAGGCCTCGCGCCCCTCGCGGGCGCACCGGCGGACCGTGGCGGACACCGTGCACGACGGCCGGTTCGGCGCGCCCTGGGGCGGCTGACACGCGATCGGGGGGCGCGAGGCGGCAGAATGCCGTCCATGCCCCCGAAGTCTCGCTCCACCTCAACGCCCGACGTCCCCGAGCGGATCGTCGACATCGACGTCGAGCAGGAGATGCAGGGCGCGTTCCTGGAGTACGCCTACTCGGTCATCTACTCCCGGGCCCTGCCCGACGCCCGGGACGGACTGAAACCGGTCCAGCGGCGGATCCTGTACATGATGCAGGACATGGGGTTGATCCCCGCCCGGGCGCACGTGAAGTCCGCCCGCGTGGTCGGGGAGGTGATGGGCAAACTCCACCCGCACGGTGACGTCGCGATCTACGACGCCCTCGTCCGGCAGGCGCAGGCGTTCACCATGCGGCTGCCGCTGATCGACGGGCACGGCAACTTCGGTTCCCTGGACGCCGGCCCGGCCGCGCAGCGGTACACCGAGGCCCGGATGGCGCCGGCGGCGCTGCTCATGACGACGGGGCTGGACGAGAACGTCGTCGACTTCGTCCCGAACTACGACGACCGGCTCAAGGAACCGGGCGTGCTGCCCGCGGCGTTCCCGAACCTGCTCGTCAACGGCGCCAGCGGCATCGCGGTGGGCATGGCCACGAACATGCCGCCGCACAACCTCGTCGAGGTGGTCAACGCCGCCAAGCACCTCATCAAGCACCCGGACGCCGACCTGCCCGCGCTCATGCGGTTCATCCCCGGCCCGGACTTCCCCACCGGCGGGCGGATCGTCGGGCTGGAGGGCATCAAGGACGCCTACGCCTCGGGCCGCGGCACGTTCCGCACCCGGGCGACGGTGCGGATCGAGAAGATCGGCCGCCGCCAGGGCATCGTCGTCACCGAACTGCCCTACGGCGTGGGCCCGGAACGCCTCGTCGAGAAGATCGCCGACAACGTCAAGAACAAGCGGCTGCAGGGCATCGCCGACGTCACCGACCTGTCCGACCGCAAGAACGGCATGCGGCTGGTCGTGGAGATCAAGAACGGTTTCGTCCCCGAGGCCGTCCTGGAGCAGCTGTACCGGTTGACGCCGATGGAGGAGACGTTCGGCATCAACAACGTCGCCCTCGTGCAGGGGCAGCCGCGCACGCTGGGCCTGAAGGAACTCCTCGAGGTGTTCATCGGCCACCGCCTGGACGTGGTGCGCCGCCGGACGCAGTTCCGCCTTGACAAGGCCCTGGACCGGTTGCACCTGGTCGACGGGTTGCTCATCGCGATCGTGGACATCGACGAGGTCATCGCGATCGTCCGGTCCTCCGACGACGCCGGCGCGGCACTGTCCCGGCTGATGGAGCGGTTCTCGTTGTCGGAGAACCAGGGCCGGTACATCCTGGACATGCAGCTGCGCCGCCTGACCCGGTTCTCCCGCATCGAGCTGGAACGCGAGCAGGCCGAGTTGCAGGCCACGATCGCCGACCTGCGCTCGATCCTGGAGGACGAGGGCAAGCTGCGGACGCTGGTCAGCGACGAACTCGGTCAGGTCGCGGCCGACCACGGGACCCCGCGCCGCACCGTGCTGCTGACCTCCTCGGGCCCGGCGACCGGCGCCGCCGCCGCGACGCAGCTGGAGATCGCCGACGACCCGTGCTGGGTCCTGCTGTCCAGCACGGGGTTGCTGGCCCGCACCAGTTCGGCCGAACCGCTGGAGACCGAGGGCCGCCGGGCCCGGCACGACCTGGTCGTGGCCGCGGCGCCGGCCACCGCGCGCGGGGACATCGGCGTCGTCACCTCCGCGGGCCGGCTGGTGAAGGTGTCGGTGCTGGAACTGCCGACCCTGCCGCCGACCGCGGGCCGGCCCAACCTGTCGGGCGGCACGAGCGTCAAGGAGTTCGTGACGTTCGGCAAGGGTGAGCGGGCGCTGACCATCGTGCCGCTGGCCGTGGCCGGGGTCGAGGACCCCGACGACCCCGGTTTCGCGATGGCCACCGCGACCGGTGTCGTCAAGCGCGTCGTGCCCGAACCGCTGGGGAACAAGCCCGAGGTCGAGGTCATCGCGCTGAAGGACGTCACGGCGCGGCAGAAGGACGAGGTCGTCGCCGCGGTCGGGTTGACCAGCGGCGAGGAGGACCTGGTGTTCATCACCTCCGACGCCCAGCTGCTGAGGTTCTCCGCCTCGCTGGTGCGGCCCCAGGGCCGCGGGGCGGCCGGGATGGCGGGCATCAAGCTGTCCGCCGGGGCGCGGGTGGTGTCGATGACGGCCGTGGCCCCCGACGCCGTCGACCCGGTCGTCGTGACCGTCGCGGGCGACTCCGCCGGCGGCGCCTCGCAGGTGGGTTCGGCCAAGGTGACCCCGCTGTCGGAGTACCCGTCCAAGGGCCGGGCCACCGGCGGGGTGCGCTGCCACCGGTTCGCCCGCGGCGAGGACACCCTGCTGCTGGCCTGGGCCGGCCCGAGCCCGGCCGAGGCGGCCACGTCCACCGGCGCCGCGGTGGCCCTGCCCGGTCCCCAGGGCCGGCGCGACGGGTCGGGCACGGCGCTGGACAAGCCCGTCGCCGCGGTCGCGGGCCCGCCGACGACCTGACGGTCGTCCGGGCGCCCGCGCGTGGTGCGCGCTCGCGTCACACCCGCCCCGGTTCCCGTCTGAACGGTCCGGTGCTGCGACGACGTCACGCACCCGCACGCCGCCGGCTCGGCGTCCGACGTCGGTACCTGGTCGGGCGGACGAGTCGAGAACAGGCGGACGACCACCGGCTCCGGGAACGGGTCGACTGCGGAGCGACCCGACCGGGCACCGGAGGGACGTGCGGACGCGGCGCGACTGCCTGGCGCCTGCGACTCGTCCGGTACCTCACCCGTCCTTCTCGGTGTCCACGGCCGTGACCCACCGGGGTACCGGCCCAGAGGCCAGTTCAGGCACTCGCAGGCGAGTTGCGACCGATTCCACGTACAGCAGCTCGCTGTGCTGACGAACGCCCGCACTGCGCACGGACGTCACCCACGACTGAGCGGTGCGGGCTCTCGCCTCCTCGACGGCCAGGGCGGCACGCTGCGCGAGGAGCTCCCCGGACCGGTGCCCACCAGTCACCCCGTCCGTCGATGCGTCGGCGGGCGGGGCAGGTTCCACAGCCTGCGCGGCGCTGCTGATGCGGACCCTCACCCCGTCGCCCACTCCCTCGACGGCGACCTCCGGTTCCCCGCTCAGCTCCAGGCCACCTCGACGCACCTGCTGGACGAGGTCGGCGCGGAGGCGAGCCCTCAACGTGCGGGGATGACGCCGCCAGTCCAGGCAGGAAGCGATGGTCACGACGACGACATGAGCACGAGAAGACACGACCACGATCCCTAGAGCGGCAGCCCGGTGACGCCCTGGGCAAGCGGAGCCACTGGCTGTACTCCAGGCCAGGTTCCGGCATGCGCGCCGGCTCCGCAAGCCGCATCGACTGCGCCCCTGGCCCACCGCTGAGCATCCGCGCACGCACGTCCACCTCGGCGGCCTCCCGGTGGGTCGCTGCGCGCCCGGCCGATCATCACGCAGGCGAGGGGAAACCGGGTGCAGCCGCGATCCGGCTCACGATCCAGGACCTCGTCGAGGGGAGCGGCGCAGATCGTCCATCCTGCTGCGTTCCTCGACCCGCCGGGATTCCTCGACGTCCCACTCGTCCGTCGTCGACTTGTCGCTGAGAGCAGTCAGGCATCCGAGGCACACCGCCTGTCCGTTCCACACCGTCACCGCCTCAACCCTCGCGTCCTCGCTCAACAGGTGTCCCGCACAGAGCAGATTCATCTCAGCGCCCCTCTCGGCGTGTGTTCTCGTCGGGTCTGCACGTGCGTGACGACCCCGCGGCGGCGACGAGCGGGGAGCAGCCCCGGAATCAGCCGGCCGGTCCTGGTCGCCGTCCAGTGCCGGCGCAGGGAACCGTCGCAGGGGCCAGCGGCCGAGCACGGTCGTGGTTCCTCCCACCTCGACACCGGTCGGTCCACAGTCCCACCGCTGAGCGGCAGCGGCGGACCGGTCCCCAGCGAGGCGATCGGCTGGGGCGACCGAACCCGACTGCAGTGATCAGTCAATCGAGGTAGTCACGCAGGATGCTCGAGCGCGAGGGATGCCGCAGCTTCGACATCGTCTTGGCCTCGATCTGGCGGATCCGTTCCCGCGTGACCCCGTACACCCTGCCGATCTCGTCCAACGTCCTGGGCCGGCCACCGATCAGACCGAAGCGCATCGAGACGACACCGGCCTCCCGCTCGGACAGCGTGTCCAGCACCGAGTGCAGCTGCTCCTGCAGCAGCGTGAAGGTGACCGCCTCCAGGGCGTCGACCGCCTGGGCGTCCTCGATGAGGTCACCGAACTCGGAGTCGCCCTCGGTGCCCAGCGGGGTGTGCAGCGAGATCGGCTCGCGGCCGTACCTGCGCACCTCCACGACCTTCTCCGGGGTCATGTCGAGCTCCTCGGCGAGCTCTTCCGCAGTGGGTTCGCGGCCCAGGTCCTGCAGCATCTGCCGCTGCACGCGGGCGAGCCTGTTGAGGATCTCCACGACGTGCACGGGGATGCGGATGGTGCGGGCCTGGTCGGCCATGGCGCGGGTGATGGCCTGCCGGATCCACCACGTCGCGTAGGTGGAGAACTTGAAACCCCTGGTGTAGTCGAACTTCTCGACCGCACGGATCAGACCGAGGTTGCCCTCCTGGATAAGGTCCAGGAACAGCATGCCGCGGCCGGTGTACCGCTTGGCCAGCGAGACGACCAGACGCAGGTTGGCCTCGACCAGGTGGCTGCCGGCCGTCCGGCCGTCCTGCCCGATCCACCACAACTCCCGTGTGAGGACCGGGTCCACCACCGAGCGCAGCTTCTCCTCGGCGTACAAGCCGGCCTCGATGCGCCGCGCGAGCTCCACCTCCGAGGCAGCGGTCAGCAACGGCACCCGGCCGATCAGCCGCAGGTAGTCCCTCACCGGATCCGCCGAGGCACCGGCCGTGGTGACCTGCACCGCCGGCTCCTCCCCCGCATCACCGCCATCGCCGACGTCGCCGCCCATCGCACGACCGCCGGTCACGCCCGGTCCCGGACGGTCGCCCTGCCAGGCACCGACGGTTCGGACCGCAGCCGGCTCCCCGAGGGGCCTGCCGGAAGTGGGTGGAGGTGACATGTGCGGCCCTTCGTGGCGGAGTTGGTACCCGACGTGCTCGAACCTCACCGCACCGCGTTCGGCGGCCACCACTCGTGCGGCACTGCTTGAACCACTGGACGTGCACCGCACCGTCCAGCACCGCCATCAGACCACACAACCGGCCAGCACCGGCACGATCGTGCTCCAGGCTCTCGACGAGCGGTGCCGACGTCGCGCACCCGGTAGGTCGCCCAGGTGCTGATCTCCGCCGTGGCACTGATGGCATCCCTCGTCGGGAGCTTCCCGTTCCCGAGGCGGATCGCCCGGCAGGACGGCTCGGCGCGGCGGACCGTCGCACGCGCGACGAGGGCGGCGCCTCGCAGCGGTTCCGTGTCCAGCAGGCCTCCTCCTGGACGGCCGCGGGCAGCGCCGGGCCCGGAGGCGTCGGCACCTGGCCCGGGACGGTGTGAACTCCGTGTTTCGGCGGGCCGCCACCCCGCGAGTCGACTGGCAGCGGCACACCGGCAGCGGTAGGCCTGAGCGGCATGGCCGATCAGTTCCCCGACGTGAGCCGCCCCACCCGCCCGGACACCACCTACCTGGAGTCCGTCCGCGCCGGCATCGACCGCGCGGCCGCCGCGGCGACGCCGCTGGCCAGCGAGCACGCCGGAGCGCCGGCGGCGTTGCTGGAGGCCACCGAGGCCGCCGTCGAAGCCGTCCGCGACGACCTGCTGGACCTGAGCCACGACCTGCACGCCCAC
The DNA here is from genome assembly GCF_050871945.1 of Kineococcus deserti. Classification (NCBI taxonomy): domain Bacteria; kingdom Bacillati; phylum Actinomycetota; class Actinomycetes; order Kineosporiales; family Kineosporiaceae; genus Kineococcus; species Kineococcus deserti. The sequence goes on from NZ_JBJLSI010000006.1 coordinate 135,563, forward strand.
CCCGAGGAGGCGTTCGCCGAGCACCGGTCGGTGCGGGCGGTGGCCGACCTGCTGGCGCGTCACGGCATCGAGGCGCAGGTCGGGGTCCACGGGCTCGACACGGCCTTGAAAGCGACCGTGAGCCACGGCGACGGCCCCACCGTCGCGGTCCTCGCCGAGTACGACGCCCTGCCCGGGGTCGGGCACGGTTGCGGGCACAACGTCATCTGCGCCAGCGCGGTGGGCGCCTTCCTGGGCCTGGCGCACGCCCTGCGCTCGGAGGAGGTCCACGGAACCGCCGTGCTGCTCGGCACACCGGCCGAGGAGGGTGGTGGCGGCAAGGAGACGATGGCCCGCGACGGTGCCCTGGAGGGCGTCGACGCCGTCGTGATGCTGCACCCGTTCAGCTACGACGTGGCGATCCAGCCGTTCCTGGGCCGCCGGCAGGTGCGCGCGACGTACACCGGCGTTCCCGCGCACGCCTCGGCGCAGCCGTTCATGGGCCGCAACGCCCTGGACGCCGTCGTCGCCGGCTACAACGGGATCGCGATGCTGCGCCAGCACATCACCCCCTCGGACCGGGTCCACGGCATCGTCGTCGACGGCGGGCAGCGGCCGAACGTCGTGCCCGCGACCGCGACCTCGGAGTACTACGTGCGCTCGGCCGAACCCGCGACCCTGGCCGACCTGTGCGCGCGGGTCGAGGTGGTCCTGCGGGCCGCGGCCGCCATGACCGGTACGGGCGTGTCCTTGGAGTGGGACCGGCAGCCGGCGTACCTGCCGATCCGGGCGAACGTGCAGCTGGCGGCGCGCTGGACCGCGCACCAGCGTCGCCGGGGCCGGACCGCGCTGCCGCCGGGGGTCGTCCCGGAGACCCTGTCGGGCTCGACCGACCTGGGCAACGTCAGCGTCCGGGTGCCCTCGATCCACCCGATGCTGGCGGTCTCGGACCCCGGGACCTCGTTGCACACCAGCGAGTTCGCCGCCGCAGCCGGTTCGGCCGACGGTGACCGCGGAGTTCTCGACGGGGCCGTCGGCCTGGCCCTGACGGCTCTGGACGTCCTGGCCGACCCCGACCTGCTGAAGGCGGTGCAGGCCGAGTTCGACGCCGCCGGCGGCGTCCTGGACGTGGAGGAGTTCCTGGCGTGAGCACAGCGACCTCCGCCCCCACCCGCACCGAACGGGTCCTCGGGGGAATCGAACGGGCCGGCAACAAGATCCCCGAACCCTTCCTGCTGTTCCTGCTGCTGTTCGGGATCCTCGCGGTCGCCTCCTCCGTCATGGCCTGGGCGGGCGTGACGGTGACCGTCCCGGGGTCGGAGGAGACGAACGAGATCCGCGGGTTCCTCACCGTCGAGGGCATCCGGTGGTTCACCACGACGGTGGTGGACAACTTCGTCTCCTTCCCACCGCTGGGCACCGTCGTGGTGATCCTGCTGGCCGTCGGTCTGGCCCAGAGCAGCGGGCTCATGTCGGCCCTGGTGAAGAAGGCGTTCTCCGGAGCCCCCCGCTGGCTGCTGCCCTACGCCGTCTCGTTCATCGGGATCGTCGGCAGCGTCATGGCGGACTCGGTGATGCTGGTCATCCCGCCGCTGGCCGCGATGGTGTTCAAGGCCGTCGGCCGGCACCCCGTGGCCGGGTTGCTGGGTGCCTTCGCCGCGGCCGGCGCCGGGTACTCCACCTCCGTCGTCGTCACGAGCCTGGACGCGCTGTTCGCGGGCATCACCGAGTCGGTGGCGGCCACGCTGCCCGACGCCGGAACTCCCGTCACCCCCATCTCGAACTACTTCTACAACATCGCCGCCTCCCTGCTGCTGACGGTCGTGTGCGGTCTGCTCATCACCAAGGTCCTCGAACCGATGCTGGTGCGCCGCGGTGTCCCCACCGAACAGGCCGACGACGCGCAGGGTCCGGGCGCGATCGAGGACGTCCACGACCTGAGCGTGAGCGTCGACGAGACGAGGGCCCTGGGCCGCGCGGGGATCGCCGCCCTGGTCACCGCCGTCGCCCTCGTCGTCCTCGCGGTGATGCCGGGCTCGCCGATGCGCAACGAGAACGGCGGGTACCTGCCGGAGTCGCCGCTGCTGGACTCCACGGTGTTCATGGTCGTCACGATGCTCACCGTTCCCGCCGTGGTCTACGGCCGGCTCACCGGGACGTTGCGCCGGTTCGTGCAGATCCCCGACGCCATGGCCGCGGCGGTCAGGGACATGGCCCCGTTCATCGTGCTGGCGTTCGTCCTGGGGCAGTTCATCGCGCTGTTCACCTGGACCAGGGTGGGCACGTGGATGGCGGTCGCCGGGGCCAGCGGGCTGGAGTCGCTGAACTTCACCGGCTTCGAGGCGATCGTCGGTTTCGTGCTGCTGGCCACGGTGCTGAACCTGTTCATCACCTCGGGATCGTCGATGTGGACCATCATGGCCGCGGTCTTCGTGCCGTTGTTCGCGCTGCTGGGCTACGAACCGGCGTTCGTGCAGGCCGCGTTCCGCGCCGGGGACTCGGCCACGCAGATCCTCACCCCGCTGAACCCCTACATCGTGGTCGTGCTCGGGATGCTGCGGCGCTACGAACCGCAGGCCGGGCTGGGCACGCTCATCTCCAGGTTCCTGCCGTTCACCGTCTGCTTCTGGATCGCCTGGATGGCGCTGCTGACGCTGTGGTTCGTCCTCGACCTGCCCTTGGGGCCGGGGCAGTACTCGCGGCTGTGAGACGCGCGTTCAGGCCTGCGTCAGGACCTCCAGCAGGCGTTCGGCCGCCAGGCGGCGCAACCGGTGCGCCGAACCCGGCGACAACCACGCCACGTGCGGGGTCACCACGACCCGCGGGTCGCGCAGCAGCGGGTCGTCGGGCGCCGCCGGTTCGGTCCACCAGACGTCCAGCGCGGCTCCCGCGATCGTGCCGTCGGCCAGCGCCGCCTCCAGGGCGCCGCGGTCGACGAGCCCGGCGCGGGCGGTGTTCACCAGCAGGGTGCCCGGTCGCATGCGCGCGAACGCGTCGGCGCCCACCACCCCACGGGTCTGCTCGGTCAGCGGGGCGTGCACGCTGAGGGCGTCGGCGCGGGCGAACAGGTCCGGCAGGTCGACCAGTTCGACGCCGTGCGCGGCCGCGTCCTGCGCGGCGACGAACGGGTCGGCCACCACGACGGTGCAGCCGAACGGCAGCAGCCGCCGCGCCACCTCACGGGCGATGGCGCCGAAACCGACCAGCCCCACCGTCGTCACCCGCAGTTCAGCCGGGTCCCGCAGTTCCCCGCGGGCGGGCCAGTTCCCGCCCGCCGTGGCCGCCGACCACGTCGGCACTGCCCGCAGCAGGGACAGCAGCAGGGTGACGGCGTGGTCGGCGACCTCGGCCGAGCCGTAGTCGGGAACGTTGCGCGCGACGACGCCGGCCTCCCAGGCGGCCGCCTCGTCGACGTTGTCCATGCCGACGCCGTAGCGGAAGAGCGCGCGCACCCCGAGGTCGGCGCACGTGCGCAGGACCTCCCGCGTCATGGGTGCGTACTGGACGAGCAGCCCGGCCGGCCGGTGCTCGGTGACGGCCGCGACGACGTCGGCCTCGGTGCGGCACGCGGCCTCGACGACCCGGTGACCGGCGGGCTCGAGGACACCCCGCTCGATCGTCGCGGGGCCGGAGTCGTTGTCGGTGACCAGGACGGTGGTGCTCACGGACGGACCCTACCCACCCGGTGGGTCAGAGGTAGTTCCCCGTCAGCGGCGCCGGCTGCCAGCGTCCGTCCCGCACCACCTCGAGCACCACCTCGGTGGTGAGGTGGTCGCCGTGGCCGAGGACGGTGCGGCGCACCACCTCCCGCAGGTCGGCGCCGGTGACTCCCGGCGGCAGGTGGTCGGCGACCACGGCGCAGTCGACGGCCTGCTCGCCGTAGGGCCCGAGCAGGCGGCGCAGGATCGCCTCGCACCCGGCGCGGTCCGGTGGGGCCAGGTGGACCACCGCGTCGAAGCGCGCCGACCGCGTCGCCGCGGCGTCGAGGGCGGCGGGGTCGTTGGTGCTGGCGATGGTCAGGACGTCGCGGTACTCCTCCGTGCCGTCCAGCACGGCCAGGAAGTCGGCCAGCGCCGTACCGCGGGCGCCGGCCTTGCGGTCGCCGAGGTAGAGGTCGACGTCCTCGAGGACCACGACGCTCGGCCCGAGGTCGGTGGTCTCCCGGTAGACCTGCCGCAGCACGCTGGAGGCCGCGGCCGCGTCGACGATGATGACGGTGAACTCCCCCACGAGTTCGCGCGCGACGACCCGGCTCAGCGCGCTCTTGCCCACCCCGGGCGGCCCGGCGAGCAGAACTCCCCGGTTGGTGCCCAGCCCGAGGGTGCGCAGCAGGTCCGCGCGGGTGGTCAGAGCCGCGACGTTGGCGTCGATCTCGGTCCACACGTGCCCGGGCAGCACGAGGTCGTCGCGACCGCCGGGACCGAGGGCGGTGGGTTTCAGCTTCAGCGGCAGGTGGGCGTCGGCGTGCAGCACCCGGCCCCGGTAGAAACCCTTGTCCCGGCGTGCGGTGGCGAGCAGGTCGTCGGCCAGGACCCGGGCCGCGGCGTGGTCACCGGGCCGGGACAGCACCCGCAGCGAGGCCGGTTGCGGTTCGTACTCGTGCTCGGCGAGCTGGACGACGACGTCGGCCGAGGTCGCCGTCCCGGCGGGGAAGAACGCGGCGGCCGAGGTGGGGACCGAGACGTGCTCGTCGAGCAGGTCGATGCGCTGCCAGGTCGGCGGCACGTCGTCCTCGACGGGCCCCAGGACGGCGGCGTGCTCCTGGACGAGGTCGGCCAGCGCCGCGCCGACCGAGACCGCGCGGGTGTTGGTCAGGTCGACGCGTTCGGAGACCAGCGAGGTGTGCGGGACACCCAGGTGGGTCTCGACGAAACCGTTGGCCGTGGTGGTCGACGCACTGCCACCGGAGAGGATCTCGCCGAGGAGGGCGAGGCTGCGGCGGACGTCGGCGGGTTCGGCGCTGAGCCGGCGCGACAGGGCCGGGCCGAGGTCGTCGGTCACGCGGGGAGGCTACTCCCCCAGGCACGGGGCGGCCGCGGAACCGCGACTCCTGATCGCCACCCGTCGATCAGGTGAGGCTATCCTCAGATCGTGCCTCCTCTGCCTCGTCGTTCCCTGTTCACCTTCGGGCCCGTGACCGCGCTGCTGGCCGCGGGGTGCTCCGCACCGACCGGAGCGGCCTCCCCCGCCGGTTCCCCGACCGCCGGCACCCGCACCGTCGAGAGCGTCGCGGGTCCGGTCGAGGTTCCCGCCAGCGTGAACTCGGTCGTCGCCACCGAGGGCCGCCGCGACCTCGACATCGCCCTGGCCCTCGGCCTGCCGCTGGTGGGTTTCCCGCGGGACGGCGAGACCCCCGACGCGGTGCCCCGCTTCGACGCCGAACTGCGCGCGGCGGAGGCCGCGGGCGCCGAGCAGCTGTTCCTGCGCAACGAGATCAACCTCGAGGCGATCGCGGCGGTGGACCCGGACCTGGTCCTGGGACGCGACGAGGACCTCGCCGAACTGCCCGAACTGACGCAGATCGCCGCGGTCCTGCCCCTGGGCCAGACCGGCACGAACCGCACCTGGCAGGACGACCTCGCCGTGGTCGCGCAGGCCACCGGGACACAGGCTGCGGCCGAGGAGGTCCTGACCCGCTACGCCGGCCGGCTCGAGGAGGTCCGGGCCGCGCACGCCGACGCGCTGGGCGCGCGGGTGCTGATGGCCGCGACGTCCGAGGACGGCGGGCTGAGCCTGTCCGGCAGCCGGCTGGCGGTGCGCGTCCTGTCCGACCTCGGCGCGGTGTTCTCCCCGGCCATGGCCGCCGTCGTCCCCGACGGCGAGGCCGACTACTCCCAGGAGAACGTCGCCCGCGCGACGGCCGACGCCGACCTGGTGGTCCTCGTGGCGAACGACGCCGAGGCGCGTGACCTCGTCGCCTCCCCCACCTACCGCGACGTTCCCGCCCTGGCGGCCGGCAGGTACGTCGTCGTCGACAAGTACGTCAACGAGGGCGGGCCGCTGACGGCCGTCTCGTTCCTGGACACCCTGGACGAGCTCTACGCCGCGCTCTGATCGAAGGGGCGGAACTCGACCCCGGCCCAGATCCGCTCCCGCGGGTCGGGCGTGGTCTCGAGGGAGTCCCGCGAACCCCAGACGTGCACGGGAACTCCCTCGGTGTCGATGGACGCCCAGCCGGGATCACCGTCGGCGGCGAACCCCGTCCACGCCGCGACCATGCGCCGCGACAACGCCACGGAGGCCGGAGTGGGGAACACCCCGCGCAGCCGGGTCCCCAGCCGCGGAACCCGGCGGGCCAGCGGCAGGACCGGAACGGCGTGCAGGAACGGTTCCATGGCCTGCGGGTTGCCGAAGGCGAACGGCACGTCCAGACCGTGGGTCGCGCCGAACCTCCCACCCAGGGCCGGGGAACGCCAGGTGAACCGGGCCAGGTGCGTACGGCCGCCGCGGGCGGTGTGGGCGCGGGCGAACCGGCGGGAGGGTTCGGCGAACAAGCCGTCGGAGAGCACCGCGTCCCCCACGGCACCGGGGTCGGCGGCCGGCATCAGCGTCCGGTACTCCTGCACCGCGCTCGCGGGGAGGCCGACGGCGACGGCGAACTGCGCGACCTCCTCGAAGTTCCTCGCGACGGGCGCGAACCCGCTGCGGGAGAACAAGGTCCACTCGTCGGCGACGGTCTGCACGAGCAGGTCCACCGTCGGGTCGCCCCCGGCGTGCGGGCCCTGCATGAACGGGCCCGCGACGACGTCGCCGTCGACGACGGGGTGGTACAGCAGCGGGACCGCGCCGCGGGGACCGGCGTCGGGGTCGGCGGCCAGGTCCTGGGCCACGGCGTCGGAGGCCGCCAGCAACCGGACGGGCGGCAGGCCGGCGAAACCCTCGCGGGTGGCCGGCACCCGGGCGGCGCGGGCGACCCGGGCCGCGACCCGTTCGGCCTGCGCGAGCGAGTACGTCTCCCCCGTGATGCTGGCCGCGATGGCCCGCGAGAACAGCCCACGGGCCGATGGGGCGCACAGCAGCGCCGCGACCGAGGCGGCACCGGCCGACTGCCCGGCGATCGTCACCCGCGCGGGGTCCCCGCCGAAGGCCGCGATGTTCTCCGCCACCCAGCGCAACGCCGCGATCTGGTCGAGGATCCCCCGGTTCTGCGGGGCGCCCGGGACGGCGCCGAAACCCTCGAACCCCAGGCGGTAGTTCAGGGTGACGACAGCGAAACCCCGGGCCACCCAGGCCGCCGGGTGGTACGCGGGCGCCGAGCCGGACCCCGAGACCCAGCCGCCGCCGTGGATCCACACCAGCACCGGCAGGTCCCGGGGGAGGTCGGCCGGGACGTGGACGTCGACGGTCAGGTGGTCGTCGCCGGCGTCGTGGCGCCAGCCGTAGCCGGAGCGCGGGTCCTGCGGAGCGACCGGGGAGGGTTCACGGGCCTCACGCACGCCCTGCCAGTGCGCGACGGGAGCCGGTGCGGCGAAGCGGTGGACCCCGACGGGTGCTGCGGCGTAGGGGATCCCGCGGAAGCTCACGACCCCGCGTTCGGCCGGACGGCCCCGGACACCACCCGCCGTCGTCACGACGACCCTGGGCATTCCGCTCCTCCTGCGCACGAGTTCCACGGATCCCTCGGCGAGGCCGGGGGGACGTCCCGCCGAGGGATCCTGGCGACCGACTTTACAGCGCGAGCACCTCCGGATCGGCGAGCCGCGCCGTTGCCTCGCGCGCCTCCTCCGGCGAGTCGGCCTCCAGCGCCGTCCGCGCCATCTCCTCGCAGACGGCGACAGCGGTGCGCGACAACGCGAAGCGGACCGCCGGCACGGCCGCCGGCGCCATCGACAGGCTGCGCACGCCCAGCCCCACCAGCACCAGGGCCAGCAGCGGGTCGCGGGCCGCCTCACCGCAGACACCCACCGGTACGCCCGGGTCGGTGCTGACGAGCCCGGTGGCCGCGACCAGCTGCAGCACAGCGGGTTGCCAGGAGTCGAGCAGATCGGCGAGGTCGCCCGCGAGGCGGTCGGCGGCCATCGCGTACTGGGTGAGGTCGTTGGTGCCGATGCTGACGAAGTCCAGCCCCGCGGCCACGAGCCGGCGCGAGCGCAGCGCGGCAGCCGGAACCTCGACCATCGCACCCACCGTCGTGAGCCCGGCGGCGCGGGCCTGCGCCGCGAACCCGGCGGCCTCGGCCGGGGTCGACACCATGGGAGCCATGACCCACGGCTGCCTGCCGGTCCGCTCCGCCGCCGCGGCCAGCGCCTGCAGCTGGGTCCGCAGGAGCTCGGGGTGACGGCGGGACGTCCGCAGTCCACGCACTCCCAGCGCGGGGTTCTCCTCGGCGTCCACGGCGACGAACGTCAGGGGTTTGTCGGCACCGGCGTCGAGCGTGCGGACGACGACCTTGCGGTCGCCGAACGCGGTGAGCACCCGCGCGTACGTCTCGGTCTGCTCCTGCAGCGTCGGCGCGCTCGCCCGGTCGAGGAAGAGCACCTCGGTGCGGAACAGCCCGACGCCCTCGACGTCCTGGGCCGCGGCGCGTTCGGCGTCCTCGAGGGTTCCGACGTTGGCCAGCAGCTGCACGGCCGTCCCGTCCGCGGTGCGGCCGGGGCCACCGGCCGAGGCCGCCAGGGCGGCACGGACGGAGCGGCGGGTGCGGATCTGCTCGACGAGGTCCGCCGGCGGGTCGAGGGTGACGGTTCCGGTGCGGGCGTCGACGGCGACCGTCGTCCCGGCCGGCACGTCGAGGGCGCCGGCGACGCGCACGATGCACGGGATGTCGAACTGCGCGGCGATGATCGCGGTGTGGCTGGTCGGACCTCCCAGTTCGGTGACGATGCCCGCCACGTGCGACAGGTCCAGCGCCGCGGTGTCGGCCGGGGCGAGGTCGCGGGCGACCACGACCGAAGGGCCGAGCAGTTCGGGAACCCCGGGCTCGGGACGCCCGAGGACGCGCGCGACGACCCGGTCACGCACGTCGCGCAGGTCGGTGACGCGTTCGGCCAGGTACGGGCCACTGGCCGCGAGCACCTCGCAGAACTGCTCGACGGCCTCGTCGACCGCCGTCGCGGGGCCCGCACCGGCCGCCAGGCGCCGGTCGACCTCGGCGAACAGCCCCGGGTCGGCGGCCATGAGCGCGGTGGCCTGCAGCACCTCCGCGGTCGTGCCGCCGGCGGCCTCGGCCCGCTGGCGCAACGTGGCGGCGACGGCCGCGAACGCCTCGCGGACGGCGCGGGTGGCGGCCTCGACGTCGGCCGCGGGAGGTTCGTCGGCCGGCGGCCGGGCCGCCGGGGCGAGGACCACGGCCGTGCCGGTCGCCGCTCCGGTCCCGACACCCACACCCGTCAGCAGCCCAGCGGCTTCAGGCATCGTGGTCGGTCTCCAGCACGGTGACCAGACCGTCCAGCGCGGCGTCGGCCCCCTCGCCCTCGGCCGTCAAGGTGACCCGGTCGCCCTGCTTGGCGCCCAGTCCCATCACCATGAGGATGCTGCGGGCGTCGACGGGTTCACCCTCGCCCACGGCGACGGTCACCGGCAGGCCGGTGGCCGCGGCGGCCTGGACGAACAGCGACGCCGGACGGGCGTGCAGGCCGACGCGGGAGGCGATCACGGCGGTGCGGGTGGTGGTGGACACGGTGCTTCCTCTCTCAGACCGTCGCGCTCTGGGCGGCGGGGGTGGTGGTGTCGGCGGCGTTCCCGGGGGCCTTGCGGTGCCAGCCCTTCAGGACGACGACCGCGGCGGCGGTGACGACCGACCCGATGACGATGGCCAGCAGGTACAGCAGCGGCGCACCGACGAGGCCGAGGACGACGACCCCGCCGTGCGGGGCGCGCAGGCTGTTCCCGAAGGCCATGACCAGGCCGCCGGTCACACCGGAGCCGAGCATCGCGGCCGGGATGATCCGCAGCGGGGCGGCCGCGGCGAACGGGATGGCACCCTCGGTGATGAAGAACGCGCCGAGCAGGACCGCGGCCTTGCCGTTCTGCCGTTCGGCCTCGGTGAACAGGTTCCTGCGGACGAACGTCGCCAGCGCGATGCCCAGCGGCGGGGTCATGCCGGCGGCCATGACCGCGGCCATGACCCTGAGCTCGACGGGGCTGCCCGAGGAGGTGGCGACGGTCGCCAGTCCGGTGGTGGCGAAGGTGTAGGCGACCTTGTTGACGGGGCCGCCGAGGTCGGCGGCCATCATGATGCCGAGGATCACGCCGAGCAGCACGATCCCGCTGCCGGACAGCGAGTTCAGCCCTGCGGTGAGCTGGTCCATCAACCAGGCGATGGGGCGGCCCAGGACGACCAGCATGGCGCCCGCCGTCACGAAGGTGGCGATCAGCGGGATGACGACGACGGGCATGATGCCGCGCACGGCGTTCGGCACCTTCAACCGCGCCAGGCCCAGGGCGACGAAACCCCCGAGGAAACCGGCTGCGAGCCCGCCGAGGAAACCGGCACCCACGGTGACGGCGATGGAACCACCGACGAAGCCGGGGGCGATGCCGGGTCGGTCGGCGATGCCGAAGGCGATGAACCCGGCCAGCACCGGCACCAGGAAACCGAACGCGGTGCCGCCCAGGACGAACAGCAGCCCGGCCCAGTCGTGCGCACTCAGCGGGTCGAAACCGGCGATGAGGTCGGCGGCCGTGACGGAGTTGATGTCGTACCCGCCGATGAGGAACGCCAGCGCGATCATGATGCCGCCGGCGGCGACGAACGGGATCATGTAGCTGACGCCCGTCATCAGCCACTGCCGGACGCGGGTTCCGACACCGGCTCCGGCGGTGACCTTGGTGGCCAGCGCGGGACCGGCGACGGGAGCGGGCGTCCCGCCCGGCGTTCCCTTCGGTGCGGCCTCGACCGCGGCGACGGCGGCCGCGACGACTCCCGGGGCGTCGGCGACGGCCTTCTTGACCCCCACGTCGACGAACGGGAGCCCGGCGAACCGGTCCTTGTCGCGGACCTCCAGGTCGGCGGCGAAGATGACACCGTCGGCCGCTGCGACGACGGCCGGGTCGAACGGCGCCGAACCCGCCGATCCCTGGGTCTCGACCGTGACCTCGTGCCCCATGGCCCTGCCGGCCTGTTCGAGGGCCTCGGCGGCCATGTAGGTGTGGGCGATGCCGGTGGGGCAACTGGTGATGGCGACGAACTTCATCGTCCGTAGACCTCCGTCAGGACGGTCGAGGCGACGGCGGCGGCGTCGGGGGCCTCGAGGAGGGATTCGCGGAAGGAGACGTGCACGAGCTTGCGGGCCAGCGCGGCCAGGATCTGCAGGTGGTCGGCCTCGCCCTCGGTGGGGGCGGCGATGAGGAACACCAGGTTCGCCGGGCCGTCCGGGGCGCCCCAGTCGATGCGCTCGCCGGACACGACGCGGCCGATCGCCAGGCTCGGGACGGTGACGGCGGCCGAGCGGGCGTGCGGCAGGCCGATGCCGCCGGGGATCCCGGTGGCCATCTGCTCCTCGCGGGCGGCGACGTCGGCGAGGAACTGCGGCAGGTCGGTGACCCGGCCGGCGTCGGCCAGGGTCTGCGCCAGCTGGCGGGTCGCGTCGACGCGGTCGGTCGCCACGAGGTCGACGAGGACGAGTTCCGGAGCGGTCAGGTCGGTCATCGCTGAAGGTCCTTCACGAGGGTGTCGGGGTGGGGGTTCAACAGGGTGCGGACGGCGGCGGCCGCCTGCTGCGTCTGGAGTTCGGCGGGGACGGTGCTGCCGGGCAGCAGGACCGCGGCCCTGCCCCAGGCGACGGCGGTCGCGAGGCGCTGCGCCGCGGTTCCCCTCGAGTGCAGGAAACCGGCGAGCGTGCAGTCCCCGGCGCCGACGGTGCTCAGCGGGACGAGAGGCTCCCCCCCGGCCCAGACGGCGCCGTCGGCCGTCACGAGCAGGGCGCCGGCACCGCCGAGGCTGACGAGCACCTCACCCACACCCGCGGCGCGGAGTCCGGCAGCGGCGGTGACGACGTCGCCGACGGTCAGGAGTTCCCGGCCGAGGAGTTCGGCCAGTTCCTCGTGGTTGGGCTTCAGGACGTCGGGTGCGGCCTCGACCGCCGCCGCCAGCGCGGTTCCGCTGGTGTCGACGGCGCAGCGCACACCGGCGGCTCGGGCGGCGCGGGCGAACTGCGCGTGCAGGTCGGTGGGCGCGCCGGGCGGCAGGCTGCCGCTGGTCACCAGCCAGTCCGGTGTCGCGTCGAGTTCGGTGAGCACGCTGCGGCACAGCGCCTCGACGTCCCCGGTCGTGAGTTCCGGTCCGGGTTCGTTGAGCTTGGTGGTGGTGCCGTCACGTTCGACCACGGCGGTGTTGGTGCGGATCGCCCCGGCGATCGCGACGGGGACGACGTGGACGTGCTGCGGGGCGAGCAGGGCTTCCAGGCGGGCGCCGTCGATGCCACCCGAGGGCAGGACGGCGCGGGCGTGGTGACCGTGCCGGGCCAGGACCCGGGCGACGTTGACGCCCTTGCCGCCGGCCTCGACCGAACCGGCCAGGGCCCGGTGGACCTCGCCGCGCGTCAGTGCCGCGAGTTCGACCGTGTGGTCGATGCTCGGGTTCGGGGTGACGGTCAGGAACCTCATGCCCGCAGGACCCGGGGGCCGGCGGCCTCGACGTCGGCGACGATCTCGAGGTCGGTCGCGGTGTCGGTGATCACGGTGTCGACAGCCTCCAGGTGTGCGACGTGGGCGAAGTCGTCGCGCCCGAACTTGGTGTGGTCGGCGAGGACGACGGTCCGCCGCGCGGAGGAGATGAGTGCGCGTTTGACGGCGGCCTCGGCCAGGTCGGGCGTGGTGAGCCCGTGCTCGACGGTGAGGGCGTTGGTGCCCAGGAAGCACACGTCGGCGAAGACCTCGGCCAGCGCGCGTTCGGCCCACCCGCCCACGGCTGCCAGGGTGCGGCCGCGGACGGTCCCGCCGACGAGGTGGAGGGTCAGGTTCGGACGGCTCGCGACGACCGAGGCGACCGGGAGGGCGTGGGTGACGACCACGAGTTCGCGGTCCGTCGGGAGCAGCTCGGCCAACCGGACCGTGGTCGTGCCGGCGTCGACGAGGACCGTCCCGCCGTCGGGCAGTTCGGCGAGCGCCGTCTTGGCGATGCGGTCCTTCTCGGCGGCGGCCACGTCCTGGCGTTCGGGGACGGCGAGCTCGGCGCCGAGGCGCTCGACGGGGATGGCCCCGCCGTGGACGCGGCGCAGGACGCCGCGTCGTTCCAGGACCGTGAGGTCGCGGCGGATCGTCTCGGGCGTGACGTCGAGCAGCTCGGCCAGCGCGCTGACCTCGACCCGGCCGGCGTCGCGCGCCGCGTCGAGGATCGCCTGGTGCCGCTCCGGTGCGTACATCGCGTCGACTCCGTCGTCTGGTGGTGCCTGATCCGTTCTGCTGAGCAGAGTTCTACCGCCGACCGGACACGAAGTCAACGATTCGGGCGTGATCGGACATCGAGCAGCCGCGTGTCCCGCCGGCGAACGCCCGCCGGACGCCCGGCGAACACCACGGGTACCGGGACGCGACCGCACCGACCTGTCGGATCGCCTCCTCGGCAGGGGATGGTGCGCGCCCGGGAGGTGTGGTGTGCTGCGTGCCGGAAGTCCGGAACAGGAGGGTTGCCGTGACCGACCACCTCGCCGTGAGCACCGAGCCCCGCACGCCCTGGACCCGCCGTCGCGAGCCGTCGCCACCGCCGGAGGTGCTGGCGCGCGTCGACGCGTGGTGGCGGGCGGCGAACTACCTGTCGGTCGGCCAGATCTACCTGCTGGACAACCCGTTGCTGCGTGAACCGCTGCGCCGTGAGCACGTCAAACCCCGGCTGCTGGGGCACTGGGGTACGACCCCGGGGCTGAACTTCCTCTACGCCCACCTCAACCGGGTCGTCGGCGAGCGGGGACAGCCCACCCTCTACGTCACCGGACCCGGCCACGGCGGACCCGGTCTGGTGGCCAACGCCTACCTCGACGGCACCTACTGCGAGGTGTACTCCGACATCACCCCCGACGAGGACGGGTTGCGGCGGCTGTTCCGCCAGTTCTCCTTCCCCGGCGGCATTCCCAGCCACGTCGCGCCGGAGACCCCCGGCTCGATCCACGAAGGCGGTGAACTGGGCTACGCGCTGTCGCACGCCTACGGCGCCGCCTTCGACAACCCCGACCTGCTGGTCGCCGCGGTCGTCGGCGACGGGGAGGCGGAGACCGGCCCGCTGGCCACGAGCTGGCACTCCAACAAGTTCCTCAACCCCGCCCGCGACGGCGTGGTGCTGCCGATCCTGCACCTGAACGGCTACAAGATCGCCAACCCGACGGTCCTGGCGCGCATCCCCGAGGACGAACTCCTGGCCCTCCTGCGCGGCTACGGACACCACCCGCACGTGTTCACCGGTGGTTTCGACGGCGAGGACCCGGCCGAGGTCCACGGACGCTTCGCGGCCCTCCTGGACACCGTGCTGGACGAGATCGCCGACCTCAAGGCCACCGCCGCCGCCGGTGACCTGTCCCGTCCGGCGTGGCCGATGATCGTCCTGCGCACGCCCAAGGGCTGGACGTGCCCACCGCGGATCGACGGCAGGCAGGTCGAGAACTCCTGGCGTTCCCACCAGGTCCCGCTGGCCAGCGCGCGGGACACCGACGAGCACCTGCAGGTCCTGGAGGGCTGGCTGCGGTCCTACCGTCCCGAGGAGCTGTTCGACGCGACCGGAGCGCTGGACGCCGACACCGCCCGGCTGGCGCCGGTGGGAACCCTGCGGATGAGCGACACCCCGCACGCCAACGGCGGGACGCTGCTGCGCGACCTGCGGTTGCCCGACTTCCGGGAGTTCGGCGTCGACGTCCCCGTTCCGGCGGGTTCGACGAGCGAGGCGACGCGGGTGCTGGGGCGGTGGCTGACCGAGGTGATCCGGCGCAACCCCGACAACTTCCGCCTCTTCGGCCCGGACGAGACCGCCTCGAACCGTCTGCAGGCCGTCTACGAGGCCACCGACAAGCAGTGGAACGCCGAGTTCCTCGACCCGGAGGTCGACGAGCACCTCGCGCGCGCCGGCCGGGTGGTGGAGATGCTGTCCGAGCACCAGTGCCAGGGATGGCTGGAGGGGTACCTGCTCACCGGGCGGCACGGGGTCTTCAACTGCTACGAGGCCTTCATCCACATCGTCGACTCGATGGTGAACCAGCACGCCAAGTGGCTCAAGGTGTCCCGCGAGATCCCCTGGCGCCGTCCCGTGGCCTCGCTGAACTACCTGCTGTCCAGTCACGTCTGGCGTCAGGACCACAACGGGTTCAGCCACCAGGACCCGGGCTTCATCGACCACGTCGTGAACAAGAAGGCCGAGATCGTCCGGGTCTACCTGCCGCCGGACGCGAACACGCTGCTGTCCACCTACGACCACTGCCTGCGCAGCCGGAACTACGTCAACGTCGTCGTCGCCGGCAAGCAACCCACGCCCGACCTGCTGACGATGGAGCAGGCGATCGCCCACTGCACGCGGGGGCTGGGCATCTGGGAGTGGGCGGGGCGGGAGGTGCCGGGCGAGGAACCCGACGTCGTGCTGGCCTGCGCCGGCGACGCCCCGACGCTGGAGGCCCTGGCCGCCTCGGACATCCTGCGCCGGGAACTGCCCGACCTGACGGTCCGCTTCGTCAACGTCGTCGACCTCATGCGGTTGCAGGACGAGCGTGAGCACCCGCACGGTCTGTCCGACCGCGACTTCGACACCCTGTTCACCACGACCCGGCCGATCGTGTTCGCCTACCACGGCTACCCCTGGCTCATCCACCGCCTGACCTACCGGCGGGCCGGGCACCAGAACCTGCACGTGCGCGGCTACAAGGAGGAGGGCACGACGACCACCCCGTTCGACATGGTCATGCTCAACGACCTCGACCGGTACCACCTGGTCATCGACGTCATCGACCAGGTGCCGGGCCTGCGGTCGCGGGCCGCGGGGCTGCGCCAGCGGATGCAGGACGCCCGCCTCGCGGCCCGTGAGCACACCCGCCGGCACGGCGAGGACCTGCCCGGGATCCGGGAGTGGGTCTGGCCGGCGGCCGGGGACACCCGTCCGCGCGGGGCCGTGCTCACGGCCGGCGGTGGCGACACCGGCGGGGACAACGAGTAGCGGCCGCCACCGGGCCCGGGTCCCCCTCAGGCGTCGATGCGGTCGCGGTCCAGCTTCTCGGCGCCGGCGATGATGAAGTCCTTGCGCGGGGCCACGTCGTTGCCCATGAGCAGCTCGAAGACCCGCTCGGCCACCGCGCCGTCGGCCACCGTCACCCGGCGCAGCGTGCGGTGGGCGCGTTCCATGGTCGTCTCGGCCAGCTGGTCCTCGTCCATCTCCCCCAGCCCCTTGTACCGCTGGGGTTCCTTGTAGCTGCGGCCGCGCCTGTTCAGGTCCGCGGTCACCTTGCGCAGCTCGGCGTCGGAGTAGGTGTAGATGACCTCCCGCTCGGCCTTGCCGCGGCCGCTGACCTCGACGCGGTGCAGCGGGGGGACGGCGGCGAAGACCCGGCCGGCGTCGATGAGCGGGCGCATGTACCGGAAGAACAGCGTCAGCAGCAGGGTGCGGATGTGGGCGCCGTCGACGTCGGCGTCGGTCATGAGCACGATCTTGCCGTAGCGCACCGAGTCCAGGTCGAAGCTGCGCCCCGACCCCCCGCCGACGACCTGGATGATCGAGGCGCACTCGGCGTTCTTGAGCATGTCCGTGACCGAGGCCTTCTGGACGTTGAGGATCTTGCCGCGCAGCGGCAGCAGCGCCTGGTACTCCGAGTCGCGCGCCCCCATCGCCGTCCCCAGCGCCGAGTCGCCCTCGACGAGGAACAGCTCGGTGTTGGCGACGTCGTCGGACCGGCAGTCCTTCAGCTTGGGCGGCAGCGAGGAGCTCTCCAGCGCGTTCTTGCGACGCTGGGTCTCCTTGTGCAGCCGCGCGGAGATGCGCGACTTCATCTCGGTGACGACCTTGTCCAGGACGGCCGTGGCCTGCGCCTTCTCCTCGCGCTTGCTGCTGGACAGGACCGCGCCGAGCTCGTTCTCGATGACCTTGCGGACGATGGCGCGCACGGCCGCCGTGCCCAGGACCTCCTTGGTCTGGCCCTCGAACTGCGGTTCGGCCAGCCGGACGGTGATGACGGCCGTCATCCCGGCCAGGATGTCGTCCTTCTCCAGCTTCTCGTCCTTGCCGACCTTGAGCCGACGGGCCTGGGCGTCCACCTGCTTCTTCACCGCGGCGAACAGGCCCTGCTCGAAGCCGGACAGGTGCGAGCCGCCCTTGGGGGTGGCGATGATGTTCACGAACGAGCGGATCGTGGGTTCGTACCCGGTGCCCCAGCGCAGCGCGACGTCCACGGCGCAGCGCCGCTCGACGGCCTGCATGCTCATGTGCCCGGAGTCGTCCAGGACGGGGACGGTCTCGGTGAACACGTCCTCGCCCTGCAGACGCCACACGTCCGTGACCGGCGCGTCGGGGGTCAGGAAGTCGGCGTACTCGCTGATGCCCCCGTCGTGCTGGAAGACCTCCTCGACCGTCTCCCCCGAGCGTTCGTCGCGGATGACGATGCGCAGGCCCGGGACGAGGAAGGAGGTCTGGCGGGCCCGGGCGGTCAGGTCCTCGTAAGAGAACTTGGCCTCCTTGAGGAAGACCTGGGTGTCGGCCCAGTAGCGCACCCGCGTCCCGGTGACGCCGCGCTTGGCCCGCCCGACGACCTCCAGACCCGTCGCGGGGGTGAAGGGGGCGTCGGGGCCGTCACCGGCGTACCGACCGGGTGCGCCGCGCCGGAAGCTCGTGGCGTACGTCTTGCCCCCGCGGTCGACCTCGACGTCGAGGCGGGAGGACAGGGCGTTGACGACGCTGGCGCCGACGCCGTGCAGGCCGCCGGAGGCCGAGTACGACCCGCCGCCGAACTTGCCGCCCGCGTGCAGGTGGGTGAAGACGACCTCCACCCCGGACAGGCCCGTCCGCTTCTCCGCGTCGACGGGGATGCCGCGGCCGTCGTCGTGGACCTCCACCGAGCCGTCGGCGTGCAGGACCACGGTGATGTTGGCGCAGTGACCACCCAGCGCCTCGTCGACGGAGTTGTCGATGATCTCCCACAGGCAGTGCATGAGGCCGCGGGAGTCGGTGGAGCCGATGTACATGCCCGGACGCTTGCGGACCGCCTCGAGGCCTTCGAGGACGAGGAGGTTGGCGGCGGTGTACTTGTCGTTCGCGTCGTTCTTGGCGCCCGGGGCCGAGCTGGGTGGAGTCACCCAGGCAGCCTACGTGCAACCTTGTCAACCCCCCGGCATCCCCCGCCAGGCGGCCGTTCCCGGGTCCGGTGTGACCAAACGCACCTCCGCTAGGAGCGAACGCACTGGGCCGTCGGCGTGGGAACGCGCGCACGGTGCCGAAGGTTGGGGAAGAGTGTCCGGTGGGAGCAGCAGCTGCCCGCCAGCGTGCACGACCCGGAAGGAGTCGCGGAGTGACCACCGCCATGACCACCCTCAGCAACAACCCCATGACTGCCTCGGACCGGTGCGACCGGTGCGGTGCGCAGGCCTACGTGCGGGTCGCCCTGGCCGCCGGTGGTGAGCTCCTCTTCTGCGCTCACCACGGCCGCGAGCACCGCGACGCCCTGCGGGCCGCGGGCGCCGACATCCACGACGAGTCGCAGAAGCTGGTGGCGACGCCGGCGACGGCGGCTCCCGACGAGCGCTGATCCTCCGCATGACCGGCCGACGAGCCCGGGGTCACCATGGGTGACGCCGGGCTCGTCGCCGTTGCGCTCGCGATCGCCGTCGGGCTGGTCGGGATCGTCGTCCCCGTCCTGCCCGGCACCGTCCTCATCGCCGCCGCGACGCTGGTCTGGGCCCTGTTCGAGGGGGGCCAGGCCTGGCTCTGGTTCTCCGCGGCGGTCGTGCTGATGGCCGCCGGCCAGGTCGCGATGTACCTGCTGCCCGGGCGCCGCATGACGCGGGCCGGGATCCGCAGGACCACCCTGCTGCTCGGCGCCCTCCTCGGGGTCGTCGGGTTCTTCGTCATCCCGGTCGTGGGTCTGCCGATCGGGTTCGTGCTCGGCGTCTTCCTCGGCGAGCTGCTCGGGGTCTCGAAGGTGGGCAACCGGGCGTCCGCTGCGTGGCGCTCCACCGTGGTGGCCCTGAAGAACGTGGGCCTGTCGGTCGCCATCGAGGCCGGTGCCGCCCTGCTGGCCACCGTCGTGTGGGTGGCCGGGGCGCTCAGCCTGCGCTGAACGCGACCGCCTGGTCCACCACCCAGGTGACCCCGAACCGGTCGGTCAGCATCGCGTACAGCGGCGAGAAGGCCGAAGGCCCCAGCGGCGTGCGCACGTGCCGGGCCCCCGCCGACAACCCTTCGCAGGCGGCGGTGACCTCCTCGGCGCTGTCGCAGCGCAACGACACGTACACGGCGTTCGTCCCCGGGTCGAAGTCCCGTGTGGTCTGGACGTCGTAGGCCATGACGTGGAAGCCGCCCGGGGTGCGCACCTCGCCCCACAGCACGTGTTCGGACGGTCCCTGGTCGTCGTGGGCCTGGCCGTAGGTGACGATCGTCGGCTCGCCGCCGAAGACCTCGGCGTAGAACGCGAGCGCCTCCCGGGCCTGGCCGCGGAAGTTCAGGTGGGTCGTGGTGGTGGTCATGGCTCCACCGTTGCAGGGGAAGCGGTCAGGACCTGTCCTCTTGCACCGCAGACTGGAACCCGTGAGCGGGACGTCGGGGCGGTTGCTGTCGTTGCTGTCGTTGTTGCAGGCCCGCCGGGACTGGCCCGGGCGGCTGCTGGCCGAACGGCTCGAGGTGAGCGCGCGCACCGTCCGTCGCGACGTGGACCGGCTGCGTGAGCTGGGCTACCCGATCCAGGCGACCAGAGGTCCCGACGGCGGGTACCGGCTCGAGGCCGGGGCGGACCTGCCGCCGCTGCTGTTCGACGACGACCAGGCCGTCGCGTTGACCGTCGCCCTGCGCAGCGCGGCGGCCGCCGGCGGCGGGGTCGGCGAGGGCGCGGCCCGGGCGCTGGCGACCGTGCGCCAGGTGCTGCCGGGGCGCTTGCGGCACCGGGTCGAGGCGTTGTCCCGGGCCGACTTCGTCGCGCGGAGCGGATCCGACGTGGACACCGGGGTCCTCCTGGCCGTCGGCGACGCCGTCCGTGCCCGCGAGGTGCTGCGCGTGGACCACCGCGGCGAACCCCGCCGGGTCGAACCGCACCACCTGCTGCACCGCGACGGCCGCTGGTACCTGCTCGCCTTCGACCTCGACCGCGACGACTGGCGCACCTTCCGGCTGGACCGGATGCGGCCCAAGGTGCCGACCGGTCCCCGGTTCACGCCCCGTGCGGTGCCCGGCGGGGATCCCGCCGCGTTCGCCGAGGCGCGGTTCAAGGGCTCTGCCGTGCAGAACGCGTGGCCGTGCACGGGCCGTGTCGTGCTGCGCCGGCCGGCCGCCGAGGTCGCCGGGTTCGCCGGAGACGGCACCGTCGAGCCGCTGGACGCCGGGCGGTGCCGCGTCCAGCTGGGCTCGTGGTCGTGGATCGCGCTCGCCGCCGCGATCGGCCGTTTCGACGCCGAGGTCGAAGACGTCTCCCCCGCCCCGTTGCGGGCCGCCTTCGCCACCCTGGCCGAGCGCTACGCCGCCGTGACCGCGGCCAGGTAGCGCCGCACGGCGTCCCGGCCGTGCGGATCCCCGTCGGCCTGTCGCGCAGGAGCCGGGGCTGCGGACGCACGACGGCCCGGTCGGAGGGATCCGACCGGGCCGTGGTGGAGGTGTCTGCTCAGTCCAGGTAGTCGCGCAGGACCTGCGAGCGCGAGGGGTGGCGCAGCTTCGACATCGTCTTGGACTCGATCTGGCGGATCCGTTCGCGGGTCACGCCGTAGACCTTGCCGATCTCGTCCAGCGTCTTGGGCTGACCGTCGGTCAGACCGAAACGCATCGAGACGACACCGGCCTCGCGCTCGGACAGCGTGTCCAGGACGGAGTGCAGCTGCTCCTGCAGGAGCGTGAAGCTCACGGCATCGGCCGGGACGACCGCTTCGGAGTCCTCGATGAGGTCACCGAACTCGGAGTCGCCGTCCTCGCCCAGCGGGGTGTGCAGCGAGATCGGCTCGCGGCCGTACTTCTGGACCTCGACGACCTTCTCCGGGGTCATGTCGAGCTCCTTGGCGAGCTCTTCCGGAGTGGGTTCGCGGCCCAGGTCCTGCAGCATCTGCCGCTGCACGCGGGCGAGCTTGTTGATGACCTCGACCATGTGCACCGGGATGCGGATGGTGCGGGCCTGGTCGGCCATGGCGCGGGTGATGGCCTGCCGGATCCACCACGTCGCGTAGGTCGAGAACTTGTAGCCCTTGGTGTAGTCGAACTTCTCGACCGCACGGATCAGACCGAGGTTGCCCTCCTGGATCAGGTCCAGGAACAGCATGCCGCGGCCGGTGTACCGCTTGGCCAGCGAGACGACCAGACGCAGGTTGGCCTCGAGCAGGTGGTTCTTGGCGCGGCGGCCGTCCTCGCTGATCCACCACAGCTCACGCTTGAAGATGTGGTCGATGTCCTCACCGGAGTGCAGCTTCTCCTCGGCGAACAGGCCGGCCTCGATGCGCTTGGCGAGCTCGACCTCCTGCTCGGCGTTGAGGAGGGCGACCTTGCCGATCTGCTTGAGGTAGTCCTTGACCGGGTCGGCCGTCGCACCGGCCGTGGAGACCTGCTGGGCCGGGGCGTCGTCCTCGTCGTCGTCGCGCAGGACGAACCCGCCGGCGGCCTTCTTGGCGGCCGGCCCCTCCTCGGAGGACTCGGCCGCGGTATCGGTCGAGGTCTCCTCGTCGACCACGACCTCGTCGTCCTTGAGGTCCTCGGTGAGGTCCTCGATCGGCTCGTCGACCTCCTCGCCCGTGGGCTCGGCGTCGGTCTTGGCCTTGGCGGCGGTCTTCTTGGCGGTGGCCGTCTTGGCGGCCGACTTCGTCGCCGTCTTGGCAGCGGCCTTGACGGGCTTGGCGGGCTTGGCGGCGGCACCGTCCTCACCGTCGACCGGGGCGGCCGCGCGCTTGGCGGCGGGGCGCGCGGTCTTGGTCGCGGTGGCGGTGGACGTCGTCCGGCGCGAGGACGCGGCCGCGACGGCGCGCTTGGGGGCGGCCTCGGGCACCTTCACGGTGATCCCGTTGTCGTCGAGGGCGCGCAGGACCGCCTTCATGCGCTGCACGGGCAGCTGGGCGTCCTCGCACGCAACCCGGACGGCCTGCGCATCGACGTAGCCGTGGGTGGTTCCGTGCTGCAGGAGCTCCTGGAACGGAGCGGAAGCGAACTCTGGCGGGAGCGGCCGGGAGGTCGGTACCGACGACACGGACTGCCTTTCGTCGTGGGCGGAACGAGGCTGCGCGGGCAGCAGCCGACAACGTCAACACCGGCGGGCGGGGTGCTTATGCCCACGTGGGAGACAAACCACGATTGTGGCACGGATGGGGCCCTGATCGCGCACGACACCACCCGTGCGACCCCCGCGGACTCCTCAGTCCTCGGGTTTGACGGCCAGCACGGGGCACGGCGCGTCGAGCAGGATGCGTTGGGCGCTGGCGCCGAGGATGAGCTTGCCGACGGGTGTGCGCCGCCGGAGACCGATGACGATCAGGGTGGCGCCGGTCTCCTCCGCTGCGGTGATGAGGTCGTCGGCCGGGTCCTCGGAGTCGGGGACGTCGCGCACCTCGACGCTCAGCCCGGCGGCGGCCGCCTGCTCACGCACCGTGTCGAGCAGCTCGGCGAGCTGCTTGGCCTCATCGGCGTCGACCTCGCGTCCCGGACGCTGGCTGTGGACCACCACCAGCGTCGTCGACAGCCGCACGGCGGCCTGCCCCGCCTGGGCCAGCGCGGCCCGCCCCTCGGGATTGGCCACGTACCCGACGACGATCCCCATGCCGCATCCTCCTACGCCGTTGACGGACGAGGCGTGACCGTACTACGGCGCGCTCAGCGCCGAGCTGGCAGGGCACGGACCAGGGCGGCGGCGACCAGGCGGGCGAGCCGGTGGTCGGGGTCGTGGACCAGCGCCTCCTGCGCGCAGGCCAGCGCCGGGACGGACCGCCCCGCGTGCCAGTCCAGCCAGGCCGCCACGGCCCACGCCTGGGCTGCGGCCGGCCCCGCGGCGTGCCGGGCGACGTCGACCGCGAGCGCGGCGGCGACTGCGCCGCGCCGGTCGTCGAACTCCTCGTCCAGGGCGGCCGACAGCAACGCGGCGGTGCCCTCACCGGCCAGCAGGGCCTCGCGGGAACGGTCGGTCCGCGGCCCGGCGCAGCCGCTGAGCAGCACCGCGTCCCGCAGGGCGACGTCGTCCAGGACGGCCAGCACCCGTCCGCACCAGGCCGCGGGCGGCAGGCTGCGCGTCGCACCGGCCAGCCGCCCGGTCAGCTCGTCCTCCCAGGCGTCGACCACCTCCCGGCGGACCTCGGCCACGGGCCGGTCGGCGTGCCGGCGGCGGACGCGGGCGGTCGCTGCGGCCGCGGTGCGCCGGCGTTCGGCGTCGACGGGGACGGTCAGGGGCAGGACGGCCTCGCGGTCCGGGGCCGCGCTCCAGCCGGCACCCACGGCCTCGGCGACGATCCGGTCGGCGGCGGCGTCCTCGCGCGGCACCCCGGCCGCCGGGCAGCAGGTGCGGTCGCAGGACAGCGAGCGCCACCGGTCGGCCGTGACGAGGAGGACCTCGGGAACGTCGACGCCGCTCGCGGACAGCCGGGCGCGGACGTGGTCGACCGTGGCCGAAGCCCGCGCGCCCGGTGCGAGGACTCCGGCGACGGTGGTGGCGTCGGGGTCGTACACGAGCACGTGGACCCGGGAACCGGGCTGGAGCTGCCGGAGCAGCTCGTCCAGCGCGGGGGCGGTCACCGCGGCGACCGTCGGCGCGTCGGGACCGCCGGGCAGGTCGGCGCGGCCGGCGAACCCCAGCCGCCGGCGACCCGAGGGGCCCTGCCGCCGCAGTTCGAGCAGCACGAGGCTGTCCGCCGGGTGGAAGCCGAAGGCGTAGGGCACCACCGCGACGAGGTCGCCGGGGCTCTTGGCGACGACGGTGGGCCGGGAGTCCGTCCCGCGGGTGGTGCCGGTGGACGTCGGGGAGGTCATGCCGGTCAGCGTGCGTCAGCACACCGACCCGCCTCCTGCGTCGTCCACAGGATCCGGGCTCGGTCAGCCGTGCCGGTGCCTGTGCACGCGCAGACGACCTGGGCGGCCCGTGTGCCGGGCGTAGTCCTCGGTGGCTGCGCGCACCGAGGCGGCCACGAACGCCGCCACGAGCCCGTCGTCGAGCAGGCCGACCACGGGGGTCCACAGCTCGGGCACCGCGTCGACGGGTGAGAGGAGGTAGGCCGCGCCCAGGACGGCACCGGCCAGCTTGCGCCGCCCGGGCCCGGTCCAGCGCCCCGCGAGGGCGTCGCGGCCCATGGTGGGCAGCAGCCGCAGCCGCACCGCCGTCCGGACGTCGACGGCAGGGACCGCCCGGGCGCGCATCAGGACTCCACCGCACGTGGCGGCAGCGCGTGCTCCGCGCTCTTGGCGATGCGGCGGAACAGCATCGCGTCCACCCCGGCGCCGACGACCCCGCCGACGAGGGGCAGCGCACGGGTGGGCACGCGCAGCAGCCCGGTCGTGCCGAAGCGCGCGATGAGCCGGAACCCGACGCCCTTGTTGAGCAGCATGAGGACCGGCTCGGGCGCGCGGGAGGTCAGCAGCCCGGTGAGGCGGCCGGTGACGAAACCGCCCGCGGGAAGCCCGGCGCTCTTGAGGACCTCGGTGGCGTCCGAACCGACGAGGGTCAGCAGGACGGCCGAGCGCACCTCGGGGGTGCGGGTGTCGTACCCGCGCAGCTCGGCGATGGCGCCGACGGCGCGCACGGTCAGCACGTAGAAGCCGAAGACGTTGGCGGGCAGGGCGACCGCCAGGGTCGCCAGTCCCCCGACGCCGGTGAGGAACCCGTTGCCGGCGATCAGCCGGCTGTGCTTGCGCACCACCGCGTGCACGGCCGACTCGGTGGTCGGGTGGTCCTTGCGGGCGGCGCGGGCCACTTCGGCGGCCCCGTCGAAGGGGCCCTTGCCGTCGATGCCGACGGACAGCAGCCGCTGGACGAGGTCGGAGGCGCGCTGGTCGAGGGCCGAAGGTTCGGTCGCATTCCGCTTCACGGCACGACGCTAACCGCAGACCGGCGCCGGGGCAGTTCGGCGCAGGTCAGCGGGCGGGGTCCTGGGCGCGCAGGTAGGCGGCGACCTCGGCGACGCCGGCGTCGACGTACCGGCGGCGGGCCCACGGACGCGGCAGGCGCTGGGCGGCCGCGACCGGCGGACGGTCCGGCTGGGGCAGCAGGGTCGGGTTCCCGGCCTTGCGCAGCGCGCGGCGGGTGCGCAGGAACGGCACCACGAACAGTGCGAGCAGGCAGATCTCGAGGAAGGTCGACATGTCCAGTACCTCGGCAGGAAGGGCGCACGACTTCAGCTGGTTCGATGGGGACGTGCCCGCCCGCCCCGCCCGCCCCGCCGCCCGGGGGTCCCGCGCCCCGCAGCCGGAGGAGGGCGAGGCCCTCATCAGCACCGGCACCGCCCGTTTCGAGCGCGACCGCGACGACCCCGACGGCTGGACCGTGTACGTCAACGGGGTGCCGAGCTCCTACGTCGACCTGGCCGACCCGACCCGGCTGGTCTTCGAGTACCACCAGTGGACCGCCGCGGTCCTCGACGCCGTCCACGACCCGGGGCCGCTGCGGGTGGTCCACCTCGGTGGGGCCGGCTGCGCGTTCCCCCGCTACCTGGCCGCGACGCGGCCGTCCTCGCGCCAGCTGGTCCTGGAGGTCGACGCCGGGCTGGTCGACCTGGTCCGGCGGACCTTCGGGGCCAGCGGCGCCGCGGGGTTCAAGCTCAAGGTCGCCGACGCCCGGGCCGGGCTGGCCGCCCTCCCGGACGGGACGCAGGACGTCCTGGTGCGCGACGCCTTCGCCGGTGACCAGGTCCCCGCGCACCTGCTGACCCGCGAGTTCCTCGCCGAGGTGGACCGGGTCCTGGCCCCGGACGGGTTGTGGATCGCCAACCTCGCCGACCGGCCGCCGATGCCCGCCTCGAAGGCGGAGGCCGCCACGGCGCGGGACGTGTTCGCCCACGTCGGCCTGCTGGCCGAGCCGGGCATGTTCCGGGGCCGTCGGTACGGCAACGCGCTGCTGATCGCCTCGCAGGCCCCGCTGCCCGAGCAGGCGCTGGTCCGGGCCCTGTCCGGCGGGGTGGCGCCGGCGCGGCTGGTGACGGGCGCCGACCTCCGAAACTTCTGCGCCGGGGTGGGCGTTGTGACCGACGCACGACTGCCCGTGCCCACCCCGATGGTCCAGGAGGACACCGACGCATGAGCACCACGG
This sequence comes from Kineococcus deserti, assembly GCF_050871945.1. Classification (NCBI taxonomy): domain Bacteria; kingdom Bacillati; phylum Actinomycetota; class Actinomycetes; order Kineosporiales; family Kineosporiaceae; genus Kineococcus; species Kineococcus deserti. The sequence continues at coordinate 161,842 of NZ_JBJLSI010000006.1, forward strand.
CCGAGACCGCCACCCAGACGGGCGGCCTGACCGGGTTCGTCCTGGACACCGTCGACGCGCTCGGCGCCCCGGGCGTGGGGCTGCTGAGCTTCCTGGAGGTGGTCTTCCCGCCGATCCCCAGCGAGATCGTGCTGCCGCTGGCGGGGTACCTGGTGCAGACCGGCAACATCAACCTCGCGGCCGTCGCCGTCCTGTCGACGGCGGGATCACTGCTCGGCTCCCTCGCCCTGTACTGGGTCGGCAAGGTCATCGGGCTGCAGCGCGCCGCCCGGATCGCCGACCGGGTTCCGCTCATGGACGCCTCCGACGTCACCAAGGCCGCGGACTGGTTCCACCGGCACGAGGGCGCCGCGGTGTTCACCGGCCGGTTCATCCCCGGGGTGCGCTCGCTCATCTCGCTGCCGGCCGGCGCCGCGCGCATGAACCTGCTGAAGTTCACGCTGCTGACGCTGCTGGGCAGCGGGCTGTGGAACGGGCTGCTGCTGGGGCTGGGCATGGCGCTGGGCACGCAGTACGAGCTCGTCGAGCAGTACGGCCACTACGTCGACTACGTCTTCTACGCCGCCATCGCCGCGGTGCTGCTGTGGGCGGTGGCGCGTCGCGTGCGCACCCGGCGCGCCGAGCGTTCGTCGTCGAACGCCGGCTGACTCCCCCGCGGTGATCTCGCAGGTGTTCCCTGCAAGATCACCGCGCAGGTGGTGGTCAGCTCTGCGTCTGCGACCCGTCGCCGGACCACTCGACGTGGAAGTTGCCGTCGCGGTCGACGCGCTTGTAGGTGTGCGCACCGAACAGGTCGCGCAGCCCCTGGACCAGCGCGGCCGAGGACCGCTCGCGGCGCAGGCCGTCGTAGTAGGCCAGCGCCGAGGCGAAGCCGGGGGCGGGGATGCCCGCGGTCACCGAGTGCACCACGACCCGGCGCCAGGCCTCCTGGCCCTTGGCCACGGCGTCGGCGAAGTACGGGTCGAGCAGCAGCGAGGGCAGGTCGGGCTGCTTGGCGTAGGCGTCCTTGATCCGGTCCAGGAACTTGGCGCGGATGATGCAGCCGCCACGCCAGATCGTGGCCATCGCCCCGGGGTCGATGCCCCAGCCGTACTCGACCGAACCGGCGCGGATCATGTCGAAGCCCTGGGCGTAGGCGACGACCTTGGAGGCGTACAGCGCCGCGCGGACGTCGTCGACGAAGGCCTCGGCGTCGGCCGGGGCCACGAACCCGCCCGAGCCCTCGGCGCCGGCGGCCGGGCCGGGCAGGACACCCTGGGCGGCCTTGCGCTGTTCGGCGTGCCCGGACAGGGCGCGGGCGAAGACGGCCTCGGCGATGCCGGAGACCGGGGTCCCCAGGTCCAGGGCGGTCTGCACCGTCCAGCGGCCGGTGCCCTTCTGCTCGGCCTCGTCCAGGATGACGTCGACCAGCGGGGTGCCGGCGTTCGTCGGGTCGTCCTTGTCCAGCACCCGCGCGGTGATCTCGATGAGGAAGGACTCCAGGTCGCCGGAGTTCCACGAGGTGAACACCTCGGCGAGCTGCTTGGGCGTGCGGCCCAGGCCGTGGCGCAGCAGGTCGTAGGCCTCGGCGATGAGCTGCATGTCGGCGTACTCGATGCCGTTGTGCACCATCTTGACGAAGTGCCCGGCGCCGTCGGGGCCGACGTGGGTCGAGCACGGGGTGCCGTCGACGGAGACGGCGATGTCGGCGAGGATCGGACCGAGCTTGGCGTAGGCGTGCTCCGAACCGCCCGGCATGATCGAGGGGCCCAGCAGCGCACCCTCCTCACCACCGGAGACGCCGACACCGGCGAAGTGGATCCCCTTCTCGCGCAGCGCGGCCTCGCGGCGGCGGGTGTCGGCGAAGTGGGCGTTGCCGCCGTCGACGAGGATGTCGCCCTCGGACAGCAGCGGGGCCAGTTCGTCGATGACGGCGTCGGTCGGGCCACCGGCCTTGACCATGATGATGATCGTCCGCGGGGATTCGAGGGAGTCCACGAACTCCTGCGCGGTGTAGCCCGGGACGAAGGTCCCCTCGTCGCCGAACTCGCTGATCAGGGCCTTGGTCTTGGCGTCGGTGCGGTTGTGCACGGCGGTGACGTACCCGTGCCGGGCGATGTTGCGGGCCAGGTTGCGGCCCATCGTCGCCAGACCGGTCACACCGATCTGTGCCTTCTGCTTCTGGTCGCTCACCCGCGGCATCATGCCGTGCCTGCCCCGGTCCGTGAACCACGCCCCCGGCCGCGTTCCCGCAGCGCGTCGCGCATGCGGGGCACGACGACACCGTTGCGGGCCATCAGCGCCCGCGTCTGCCGGCGGCTGACGAGGATCCCCACGATCCCGACCGCCCACAGCGGCAGCTGCAGGGCGAACGCCACCTTGAACGCGCCGAGGGAGTAGGTCTGCGGGGTTCCAGCGCCCTGCAGGTCGAGCGCCACGCCCACGACCAGCACGAACACGACGGTCGCGGTGAACCCCATGACGTTGGTCATGCCGGTCGCGCCGCCGAGGCGGTGCGCCGGGTTGGACGTGCGGGCGTAGTCGAAACCGATCATCGACCCGGGAACCCCGGTCGCGGCCACGACCACGACCAGCCCGAGCAGGACCAGCGGGGCCCGACCGGGCCACAGCAGCACGGCGCTCCAGGTGACGGCCTGCGCGCCGACGATGGTCAGCACCAGCCAGGACCGGCGCAGGGGGTGCCGCGCCACGAGGGCACCCAGCAGCGGACCGGTGCCGGCCGCGCTGATCGTGTACAGCGTCAGCAGTGCGCTGGCCGTGCCGGCGCTCAGTCCCTGCCCGGAGACGAGGAACGGGTAGCCCCACAGCGTCGCGAGGGCGTTGCCGGAGAACGGGGTCGCCCAGTGCGTCCACAGCCCCAGCCGGGTACCGGGGTGGCGCAGGGCGGCCCGCAGGTCGCCGCCGACCTCGCGCAGCGACTTGGTGACCCGCGGGTTCTCCCGGCCCGGGGGGACGTCGCGCAGCACGACGACGGCCAGCACGGCGGCCAGCAGGCTGAACGCGCCGATGCCGGTGTAGGCCGGGGTCCAGCCCGGGCCGTGCAGCAGCGCCACCAGCGGGACGAAGCTGAAGATCTGCCCCAGCTGGCCGAACAGACCCACCAGCTGGGTCATGACCGGCACCCGCCGCGGCGGGAACCAGTTCGTCACCACCCGCAGGACGCTGACGAACGTCGCGGCGTCGCCGGCGCCCACGAGGACCCTGGCCACCACGGCCTGCCAGGTCTGGGTGCTCAGGGCCAGGACGACCTGCCCGACGCCCATGGTCGCCGCCCCCAGGACCACCAGCCGGCGCGGACCCCAACGGTCGATGAGCACCCCGACCGGGATCTGCAGCGCGGCGTAGACGAGGAACTGCAGGACGGCGAAGCTGGAGAGCGTGCCGGCGGTGATGTCGTAGCGCTGCTGGGCCTCCAGCCCGGCGGCGGCCAGCGACGTGCGGTTCCCCACGGTGACGACGTAGGCCACCGCCCCGACGGCGAAGACCAGCCAGGCGCCCTCGACGGCCCTCTCCCCCGTCTTGCGCCTCACGAGCGCACCGCCCGCAGCCGGTCGCCGGCGGTGCGGACGTGGTGGCGCACGAGCTCGAGCCAGGCGTCCTCGTCGTCGCCCAGCAGCGCCGCCCGTTGCGCCTCGTGGTCGGCCAGCGCGGTCGCGACCCGGTCGACCGACCCGCGCAGGTTGGCCACGCCCATGCGCATCTGCCGGTCGCGCAGGGAGTCGTAGACGCCGGCGAGGACGTCGTTGCCGGCCGCGCGCACGACGGTGGCGTGGAAGGCGCGGTCGGCGGCCGTGAACGCCCAGGGGTCGTCGGCCTGCGCCGCGCGGCGCATGTCCAGCAGGTGGCTCTGCAGCCGGTGCGCCAGCTCGGCCCGCCCGGACCAGACGCGGCCGGCGGCGTGCACCTCGATGAGCTCACGGGCCTCCAGGACGTCCTCGACCTCCTGCGGGGAGACCGGGACGACGAGGGCGCCGCGCTTGGGGATGAGGTCGACCAGCCCCTCGGCCTGCAGCTTCAGCAGCCCCTCGCGCACGGGTGTGCGGGAGACGCCGACCCGGTCGGCGATCTCCCCCTCGGTGAGCAGCTGCCCACCGGACAGGGTGCGGTCCAGGATGCCCTGCTTGAGGTGGGCGTACACGCGGTCGGCGGCGGCGAGGGGTGGAGAACCGGTATCCATGATGTATCTATGCTACGGGCTTGTCAGGACAACCCTGCGGCGCCCGCGGTCACGCCCTCAGGACAGCGCGGCCGCCGCGGTCCGCAGGTCGGCCACCAGTCCGGCGTACGCGGCGTCGCGGTCGGCCTCGGGAACCCGCAGCACGGCCGAGGGGTGGATCGTGCCCATGAACGTCTTCTCACCCCGGCTGGTGCTCAGCCGCAGCAGCTGCCCGCGGTGCTTGGTGACCCGGAAGTCCTTCGGCAGCAACGCCTTGGCCGCCGTCGCGCCCAGGCACACGACGACCTCGGGGTCGACCTGGGCCAGTTCGGCGGCCAGCCACGGCCGGCAGGCGGTGACGTGCCCGACGTCCGGGGTGGCGTGGATGCGGCGGCTATCCGGCGCCTTCTGGGTGAACCGGAAGTGCTTGACCGCGTTGGTCACGTAGGTGGTCGACACGTCGATCCCCGCCTCGGCGACGGCCTTCTGCAGCAACCGGCCGGCCGGGCCGACGAAGGGGATGCCGCGCCGGTCCTCCTGGTCGCCGGGCTGCTCCCCCACCAGCGCCAGCCGGCCGTCCTCGGCGCCGGCGGAGAACACCACCTGGGTCGCCGGCTCCCACAGCTCGCACCCACGGCAGGAGGGCGCGGCCTGCCGCAACTGCGACAGGTCCGCGCCCTCCGGCACCCACTGCTGGGCACCCGGACGATCGACGGAACTCATCCGCCGATCATGCGCCCCGACGGCCCGGAGCGCCCCTCGTCGTGAGCGGGTGCACCTAGCGCGCGGGGGTTCCCCCGGTCGGCAGGTCGTTGCGGACGGCCAGGGTGGCGCTGGCCCGCCGGACGGCGGTACCGCTGGCGCTCGGGTGCTCCTTCAGGACGTCGTCCAGGAAGCCGTACTGCCGCACCAGCTGCGCCGTCGCCGAGGTCCGCGGCCCCAACCGCAGGTGCGTCCACCAGTCGGCGATGTCGCCCCACCCCGGCGCCGACAACGACCCCCCGAACTGCTGCACCGACAGCCCCGCGCACAGGTTCGCGAACGACAGCCGCTCGGTCAGCGGCCACCCGCTCAGGGTCGCGGTGAGGAAACCCGCTCCGAACACGTCCCCGGCCCCGGTGGCGTCCAGGGCGTCCAGGCGCAGTCCCGGGACCTCCGCACGCTCCCCCGCCACGCTGTCCACGGCCACCGCTCCCTCGGCCCCACGGGTCACCACGGCGACCGGAACCCGCTGCGCCAGCGCCTCGAGCGCCTCGTCCGCCGAGCCGGTCCGGGTGTAGCGCATGGCCTCGACGTGGTTGGGCAGGAACGCGTGGCAGTGCTCCAGGCCCGCCAGCAGGTCGGGGTTCCACTGCGTGGAGGAGTCCCAGCCCACGTCGGCGAACACCATCGACCCCTGCGCCTGCGCGCGCACGACCCAGGGCTGGGCGACGGCGGCCAGGTGCACCAGGCAGCTGCGGGCGGCCGGGACGTCCTCGGGCTCGGGCACCGGCGCCGGGTGCTCGTGCGTCACCATCGCCCGGTCCCCGCCGTAGGCCAGCGAGACCGTCACCGGGGAGTGCCAGCCGTCGACGCGGTAGGACGTCGAGAGGTCGACCCCTTCCTGCTCGCCGAGGGTCTGCCAGCAGAACTGCCCGTAGGCGTCGGTGCTGAACGCCGCCGACAGCGACGTGCTCAGCCCGAGCCGGGCAGCCGCGACGGCCATGTTCGCGATGCCGCCGGGGCACGAGCCCATCCCTGACGTCCACACCTCGGTGCCCAGCCGGGGCTCGGAGTCCAGGCCGGTGAGGACGATGTCCAGGAACACCGTGCCGCGGACGTGGACGTCGAAGGGAGTCGGCTGCGTCAGCACGTTCCGCATGCTGTCAGGCGGCACGCCGCAGCAGCCAGAGCGGCGCGCACTCCTGCCCCGCTCCGGATGCGGGGTCAGACGGCCAGGTACCCCCCGTCGACGGGGATCGTGTGGCCCGTCACCCAGGCCGAGTCGTCGGAGGCCAGGAACGCGACGACGTTGGCGACGTCGCGCGCCTCGGGCATCCCGGGCTTGGGGTTCATGGAGTCCATGTGCGCCTTCATCGCCACCGGGTCGGGCGCGGTCTCGATGAACTTCTCCACCAGCGGGGTCTTCACCACCGTCGGGGCGACGGCGTTGACGCGGATGCCCCGGGCGGCGTACTCGATCGCCGCGGACTTCGTCAGCGCGACGACGCCGCCCTTGGTGAACGTGTAGGGCGAGATGTTCACCTGACCGCCCAGACCGGCGGTGGAGGCGGTGTTGACGATCGCGCCGCCACCGGTCTGCAGCATCGCGGCGATGGTGTGCTTGAGCGTCCAGAACACGCCGTCGCCGTTGATGCCGGAGACGCGGTTCCAGTTCTCGTCGTCCATCTCGTGCAGCGGCTGCTGCGCCCCGGCGATCCCGGCGTTGTTGAAGACGACGTCGAGGTGGCCGTAGTGCGCGACGGCGGCCTCCACGGCGGCCTGGACCGAGTCGCTGCGGCTGGTGTCGGCGGTCACGGCGATCGCGTCGGGCAGCCGCGCCGCGGCCTCGGCGGCGGCGTCGCCGTCGATGTCGACGACGACGACCCCGGCACCCTCCTCGGCGAGCAGCTGGGCGACGGCGAATCCGAGCCCGGAGGCGCCGCCGGTGACGAAGGCGACCTTGTCGGTGAACCTCATGGTCCGTTCCTCTCCCCTGAGTGCTGTCGAACGCGGGGACTCTACTCAACGGATGTCGATCAGGAGGAGGGTGCAGTATGCGGTCATGGACTACAGAACCCTGGGAAGCAGTGGGACGTCGGTGTCGCACCTGGCCCTCGGCACCATGACCTTCGGCAGCGAGACCGATCGCGACGCCTCCTTCGAGCAGCTCGACACCTTCCTCGCCGCCGGCGGGACCCTCGTGGACACCGCCGACGTCTACAGCGGCGGCGTCAGCGAGGAGATCATCGGCGCGTGGCTGGCCGAACGGCCCGCCGACGTCACCGAACGCGTCGTGCTGGCCACCAAGGGGCGTTTCCCCACCTCCGACGAACCCAACGGCGTCGGGCTGTCCCGGCGCCACCTCACCCGGGCGCTGGACGCGTCGTTGCGCCGGCTGGGCGTCGAGGCCGTCGACCTCTACCAGGTGCACGCGTGGGACCCGTGGACACCGGTCGAGGAGACCCTGGCGACGCTGGACTCCTTCGTCCGCGCCGGCAAGGTCCACCACGTGGGCCTGTCGAACTTCACCGGCTGGCAACTGCAGAAGGCGGTCGACGTCGCCGACTCCGGTGGGTACTCCCCGCCGGTCACGCTGCAGCCGCAGTACAACCTGCTGGTGCGCGAGATCGAGTGGGAGATCGTGCCGGCCGCCGAGGAGAACGGGCTGGGTCTGCTGCCCTGGTCACCGCTCGGCGGTGGGTGGCTGTCGGGCAAGTACACCCGCGACACCACCCCCACCGGGGCCACCCGGCTCGGGGAGAACCCCGACCGCGGCGTCGAGGCCTACGCCCGGCGCAACGCCCAGGCACGCACCTGGGCCGTCGTGGACGCCGTGCAGCGCATCGCCGAGGCCCGCGGGATCCCCATGGCCCAGGTGGCCCTGGCCTGGCTGGCGGCGCAGCCGGCGGTGAGCTCAGTGATCCTGGGCGCGCGCACCACCGCGCAGCTGACCGAGAACCTCGGCGCCGCCGACGTCGAACTCGAGGCCGCTGAACTCATCGCCCTCGACGAGGCCAGCGACCCCGAACCCGCCGACTACCCCTACGGTGGCCCGGGCTCGACCCAGCGCTCCCGGAAGCTGACCGGGGGCCGGTAGCCGGATCAGTCCGCCGGGGCCTGCCGGCCCTGCGAGCCCGAGTGGTGCTCGTCGTCGGCCTCGAAGACCGCCGGGGTCTGCTGCCAGCCGCGGTGGGCCTCGGCGGACAACTTCTTCGAGTTCTTCAGGTGCTCCTGCGCGCTGTGCAGCTCCTGCGCGTGCGTCTGCTCGAAGGGAGCGTGCTCCTCGTGGCCACTGGTGTTCTCGGTCACCGTCGGTTCCTTCCTCGTGCGCTGGCGGTGGAGTGCGGGGTCACCGGTCCGCGGGCTTGCTGTCGGCCGCCGCGGCGTCGCGCTGCCCCATCGGCTCGGTCGGGCCGACCGTGGTGTCCTTGTCGGTCTGCTTCTCGGACTCGGCGTTGATCTCGGCGCCCAGCAGGATCGCGTAGCTGGTCAGCCACAGCCACATGAGCAGGATGACCACACCGGCCATCGACCCGTAGTTCTTGGCGTAGGACGACCCGCCGGCGACGGTGACGTAGACCGAGAACCCGGCCGAGACCACCAGCCACAGGACCGTCGCGACCGTGGCGCCGACCGAGACCCACTTGGCGCGCGGGGCGTCGCGGTCGGGCGCCAACCGGTAGATCACGGCGAGCGCGACCACGACGAGCCCGAGCAGCAGCACCCAGCGCAGCACGTTGACGACGATGCTGACCGCACCGCTGGCCCCCAGCGCCTCGACCGCGACCGGCACGACACCGATGAAGGCGATCGCCAGCAACATGAAGACGATGGCGCCGATGGTCAGCAGGAACGCGGTGCCCTTGCGCTTGACGAAACCACGGGTCTCGTTCTCGTCGTAGGCGATGTTGGTGGCCGCCATGAGGTTCTCGACACCGCTGGAGGCGCTCCACAGCGCCAGCAGGACCGCGACGATCGCGGTGATCCCGGCCGCCGACTTGCCGTTGGCGATGTTCCCGATCTGGCTGACGACGAGCTGCCGGGCCTCCTCCGGGATCGCGGTGATCGAGTTGATCTGCTCCACGATCGTCTGGGTGTTGCCGAAGATCCCCCAGATGAGGAACGCGGCCGTCAGCGCCGGGAAGATCGCCAGGAACGCCTTGAAGGCCACGCCGGCCGCCAGCAGCGGGACCTGGTCCTCCTTGCCCTCGGCCCAGGCCCGCTTGGTGACCGCGAGCCACCCCTTGGCGGGGATCTCCGTCGGGGAGTCCGCCTCCTCGCCGTGGTCACCGTGGCGGCGTCCATCCCGCTGCACCGACAAGTCGTCACGATGGGTCGTCCTGCTCATGACCACCACTGTGCTCCGTGAGCGCCCCGTCCGCGCGTCGGACGTGCGTGTTTCACCGGCCGGGCCTTCGGGTAGGCCGAGATCGTCAACGTTCCACCGACCCCTGGGGACAACCGTGATCAAGTACCTGCACGACGCCGGCATCAAGTCCGAGTGGGCCTACGCCGCCGGGTTCGCCAGCATCGGCCTGTCCTTCCTGTCCTGGACGGTGTCGAAGAAGAAGGAGAGCGCGGGCATCGACCGCGCCGACCGCTGGGGCATCTTCGTCGGCCAGTGGGCGCCCACCTTCTTCGGCGTCGGCAACGCCCTGTCCACCTACGAACGCTGACCACCGGGTTCACCGTGCGACGTCGTCACCGCAGGGCTCAAGGTCGAGCTCCGCGGTGACGACGCACGCCGGGTGACTCCCACGCCCCTGACGTCCGGACCCCCGAGGTGAGCGCCGCCCTGGCGCTGTTCGCGAGCCTGCTGTGGGGTGGCTCGGACTTCCTCGGCGGCAGCATCAGCCGCCGGCTGCGGCCGGTGCAGGTGCTGGCCGTCTCCCAGTTGCTCTCCGCCCTCGTGCTGTTGCTCGTCCTGGCCGGCACCGGGCGGGTGGACCTCGTGGCCGCCCACACCTGGCTCGGCTGGTCGGTCGTGGCCGGTGCCACCTGGGCCGGTGCGATGGCCGCGCTGTACACCGCGCTGGCCCGCGGGACCATGGGTGTCGTCGCCCCCATCGCCTCCTGCGGGATGCTGGTGCCCGTCCTGGTCGCCGTCGCCGGTGGTGAGCGACCCAGCCCGCTGCAACTGGTCGGGGTCGTGCTCGCCGTGGTCGGCGTGGTCGCGAGCGCCGGGCCGGACCTGCGCCCCTCCGCGGGCCGCCAGGGTGCGGCCATCGCCCTGGCGTTGGTGGCCGCCCTGCTCTTCGGGATCGAGATCCATTCCCTCGCCCAGGGCAGTGCGCACTCGGTGGCCGGGTCGCTGCTGGGCATGCGGCTGACCTCGCTGGTGCTGGTGGCCGTGGTCGCGCTCGGGCAGCGCCGTGCCTCGCCCGCCGTGCGGCGCACGGACGTGCCGGTGCTGCTGTCCCTGGGGGTGCTGGACCTGGCGGCGACGGCGACGTACGCCCTGGCCTCGACCGGCGGGCTGGTCAGCGTCGTGGCGGTGCTGGCTTCGCTGTACCCGGCCGTGACGCTGCTGCTGGCTCGGCGCTTCCACGGTGAGCGGCTGGGCCGCGTGCAGACGGCCGGTGTCGGGATCGTGCTGCTCAGCGCGGTCCTGTGCGCCGTCGGCTGACGCCCCCCTGCGGGGGACCACCCGATCGGCGGGTCGAGGTGGTCGCCCGAGGCACCGATGTCCTTCCTGAACCTCAGGAGGTACGACGTGTCCCGACACCCGGCGCACCGGCCGACGCCCACCACCCGCTGGCAGGCCCCGCTGCACGTGCTGTGCCTGTTGGCTCCGGTGGCCTTCGTCGTCTCGACGCTGCCGGGCGTGCGGCCCGAAGCCGGCTACTCGTTCGTGCTCGACGGTCTGCTCAACAACCTCGCCTACGAGTCCGCAGCGGCTCTGTGCCTGCTGCGCACCTCGACCCTGGCACCAGGACGTCGGCGCGGTGGCTACCTGCTCACGGCGGGGTTGGCCGTCTACGGCTCCGGCAACGTCTTCTGGACCGTCGCGGTGCGCCCGCTGCCGGACCAGCCGTACCCGTCCGGGGCCGACGTCGGCTTCCTGCTGTTCTACCCGATCACCTTCACCGCCCTGATCATGCTGGCCCGCGGCCGGGACGGGCGGCACGCCAAGAGCCTGTGGCTGGACGGCGTCGTGGGGGGCCTGGCCGTGGGGGCCGTCGCCGCTGCGGCCGTCATCGGGCCCATCGTGTCCACCTCCGGGTCCTGGGCCGCGGTCGCGACGACCTCGGCCTACCCGGCGCTGGACCTGGTCCTGCTGCTGGTGCTGGCCGCGGTGCTGGCGCTGTTCGGCTGGCGACCGCCGAAGGGGTTGTGGCTGCTGGCGGCCGGCCTGGTCGTCTTCGTCGTGGCCGACGTGGCCTACCTGTTCATGACCGCCCAGGGCACCTACGTCTCCGGCGGCCTGGCCGACGGCGTCTGGGTCACCGGTGTCGTGCTCATGGGGTTCACCCCCGGCTGGCCGTCGGCACCGACCGGCCCGAAGTTGCCCGGCTGGGCGCTGCTGTCGATCCCGGTGCTGGCCACGGCCGTCTCGCTCGGCGTCCTGGTCGTCGACCACCAGCGCCCGATGCACCCGGTGGCCATCGCCCTGGCCGCCGTCACGGTGCTGGCCGCCCTGGCCCGGCTGCTGTTCACCTTCCGCGAGGTGACCAAGCTCGCGGAGCACCGTGAGCTGGCCTGGACCGACGAGCTGACGGGCCTGGGCAACCGGCGCGCGCTGTACGACCGCACGCCCCGGTTGCTGTCCCAGCAGCGAGCCGTGCAGGCCCGGGGCGAGGCCGGCCGCACCACCTCCGCGCTGCTCCTGCTGGACCTGGACGGCTTCAAGGAGGTCAACGACAGCCTCGGTCACCAGGCCGGCGACGCGCTGCTGCGCGATGTCGCGCGACGGCTGCAGGAGGTGGCCGGTGACCCCGACACCGTCGTCGTCCGGCTCGGCGGCGACGAGTTCGCCATCGCCCGCGTCGGCGCCGGGCACGCCGAGGCCGAGGCGGTGGCCACCGAGGTCCACGCTGCGCTGCACCAGCTCTACGACCTCGACGGCGTGCAGGTCCGGGCCCGCGCGAGCATCGGCATCTCCGTGCTGCCGACCGCCTCGGCCGAGCTGCCCACCCTGCTGCGTCAGGCCGACGTGGCCATGTACCACGCCAAGAGCCGGCACCTGGGGACGTTCGCCTACTCCGAGGACGTCGACGAGTTCGCCTCCGGGGAGCGGCTGGAGACGGCCGAACTGCTGCGCTCCGACATCGCCGCGCGGCGCCTGGTGCTGCACTACCAGCCGAAGGTCGACGTCGCCACCGGCCGGGTCGACAGCGTCGAGGCCCTCGTGCGGTGGGTGCACCCGCGCCGCGGGCTGCTGTACCCCGACGCGTTCCTGCCCGTCGTCGAGGCCGCCGGCCTCATGGAGGAACTGACCCGCGCGGTGCTCGAGCAGGCGCTGGACCAGGCCGCGTCGTGGTGCCGGGCCGGCAACCCGCTGGCGGTCGCGGTCAACCTGTCGGCCTCCTCCCTGGGCGACGCCGACCTGCCCGACCGCGTCTCGGGCCTGCTCACCGCCCGGCAGCTGCCCGCGCGGCTGCTCGAGATCGAGATCACCGAGGACTTCCTCATGGCCGACCGCGAACGGGCCCAGGGCATCCTGGCCGGCCTGCGCGCCCGTGGGATCCGCGTCGCCGTCGACGACTACGGCACCGGGTACTCCTCGCTGGCCTACCTGCGGCAGCTGCCCATCGACGACCTCAAGCTCGACAAGTCGTTCCTGACCGACCTGGCCGAGGACACCCGGGCGCTGGCGATCGTGCGCTCGACGATCATGCTGGCCCACTCCCTGGGGCTGCGTCTGGTCGCCGAGGGCGTGGAGGACGAGGCGACGAGCCGGGAACTGGCCGAGGCCGGGTGCGACGTGCTGCAGGGCTGGCTCTTCGCCAAGGCCCTGCCCGCCGAGGAGCTGGAGACCTGGTTGGTCACCCGCGACCCCCGCCCCGTGCTGGGTCGCCCGCTGGGCACCGTGGTCCTGCCCGGGGGTGCGTCGTGACCGCCACCTCCCCCGACCTGGACCACGACGTCCTGCGCGGCCGGCAGGCCGTGCTGGCCCGGTTCGAGGACCTGGCCGCACGGCACCACCACCTGGCCCCGACGGCCTCCGGGGCGTGGCTGCGCGCCGCGCTGGACGCGGCTCCCGCGACCTCGGTGTGGGCCGTGGTGATGCCCGGGGCCGCCGTGGTGCTGCACGACCGGATCGGCGACCAGGGCCGGCGCAGCGAACTGCTCACCGGCGGCGGCGGCCACCTGGCCGGCGTCGCCGCCTCCTCGCCGGCGGCGGCGTGGTGGCTCGGCGCGGCGCTGGCCCGCGAGGCCGACGCCCGCGGCAGCGGGCTGCACCTGACCGAGCTGCCCGACGACCCGGCGGTGGCCGCCCTCGCCGACGGGGCCGGCGCCGTGGTGACCCGCGGGGTTCCCGTGCCGTACGTCCTGCGCCCGCTGCCCGGCGAGCAGCTCGTCAGCGCCGGGGTGCGCAAGAACCTGCGCAAGACGCACAACCGGCTCGCCACCGACGGTGTCGCGATGGACATCTCCATCACGGCCGACGCGGCGACCTTCGAGGCCGCGCTGCCCGACCTGGAGACGGCCTACCGGGACCGCGACGAGGCGCACGGTGTGGCCTGTGCCCTGGACACCCCGTGGGGCCGGCGCACCTGGCTCGGGCGGCTGCGGGCGCTGGCCGACCTGCCCACGCAGGCCTGCCGGCGGGAACTGGGCGTGCTGCGGCTCGACGGCGAGGTCGCCGCCTACGTGGTCGGGCTGCGCCAGGGCGAGCGGTACGGCATCTACGACGGCCGGTTCCGCACCCGCTGGGCCCGTTACTCCCCCGGCCGGTTGCTGGAGCACGCCGTGCTGCGGCACGCCTTCGACCAGCCCGGCGTGCAGTTGGTGGACTGGATGACCGGCGTGGCCCCCGAGACCCTGCTGTGCGTCAGCGGGTACGCCGACCGGCTGGCTGTGGACCGTCCCGCCGCCGGCGGGCCTCAGGCCGCCGAGGCCCGCCCGGCGATGAACGAGGCCCACAACCGGGCGTAGTACCCGTCGCGGTCGAGCAGCTCGGCGTGGGTGCCCTGCTCGACGACCCGGCCGTGGTCGAGCACGACGATCCGGTCGGCCCGCGCCGCGGTGGACAGGCGGTGCGCCACGACGATGGTGGTGCGCCGGCTGGCCGCGGCGTCGCTGGCCGCGGCGATGGCGGCCTCGGCGGCCGGGTCCAGCGCGGCCGTGGCCTCGTCCAGCAGCAGGACGTCCGGATCGGCCAGCTCGGCCCGGGCCAGCGCGACGAGCTGGCGCTGCCCGGTGGACAGGTTGCGGCCCCGCTCGCCCACCACGAACCCGTACCCGCCCGGCAGCGCGCGGATCGCGGCGTCCGCCCCGACCGCGAGCGCCGCGGCGCGGACCTGCTCGAACGGCGCGTCGGGCCGGGCGTAGGCGATGGCGTCGGCCACCGTTCCGTCGAACAGGTACGCCTCCTGCGGGACGACGCCGAGCCGGCGCCGGAAACCCTGCAGGTCCAGGTCGCGCAGGTCCCTGCCGTCGACGAGCACGCGCCCGGCGCTGGGGTCGTAGAACCGGGCCGCGAGCTTGACCACCGTCGACTTGCCCGCGCCGGTCTCGCCCACCAGGGCCACCGTCTCCCCCGCCCGCACGTGCAGGTCCAGGCCGGCCAGGGCCGGCCGCTCGGAGTTCTGGTACGCGAACCTCACCGCCTCGAAGCGCAGGTCACCGGCCAGCCTGCCGACCGGTTCGGCCTGCGCCGCCACGGGAACCGTCGTCGGCGTGCGCAGCAGGTCGCGCAGCCGGCGCAACCCGACGGCGGCCTGCTGGTAGCCGTCGAAGACCTGCGACAACTGCTGGACGGGGGCGAAGAACAGGTCGACGTACAGCAGGAACGCGACCAGGACGCCGAGGGAGATCCGCCCTTCGCGCACGAGAAGCCCACCGGCGACCAGGACGAGCGCGGCGGTGGCCTCGTCGAGGAACTGCACGAACGGGAAGTACGTCGCGATGTACCGCTGCGAGCGCAGCCGCGCCTGCCGGTAGGCCCAGCCCCTGCGGGCGAAGGCCGCGGAGTCCTCGGTCGTGCGGACGAACGCCTGGGTGACGCGGACGCCGGCCACGGACTCCTGGAACTGGACGTTCACGGCGCTGACCCGCTCGCGGGCCTCGGTGTAGGCCGGGCGCGAGCGGGACCGGAACAGCAGCGTCGCGACCACCAGCACGGGCAGGACGCACAGCACGACCAGCGCCAGGTCCGGTTCGAGCACGAACATCGCCACGAACACCCCGCCCAGCGACAGCAGGCTCACCAGTGCCTGCGCCACGCCGCTCTGCAGGAACGTCGACAGCGCGTCGACGTCGGTCGTCATCCGGGTCATGATCCGTCCGGCCTGCTCGCGTTCGTAGTAGTCCAGCCCCAGCCGCTGCAGCTGGGCGAACGTCTTCAGCCGCAGGCTGTACAGGATCCGCTCCCCCGTGCGGCCGGTGACCCGGCCCTGGCCGACGGTGACGAGCCAGTCGGCCGCGACCACGAGCGCCGCGATCGCCGAGGCGGTCCCGAGCGCGGTCAGGTCGCCGCGCGCCACGCCGTCGTCGAGGCCGCCGCGCACCAGCTGGGGCAGCACGAGCTGGGCCGCGGCGTCGCCGGCCACCAGAGCCACCGCGGCGACCAGGGCCCAGCGGAAGGGGCGCAGCAGCGAGGCCAGGCCGAACCGGGGCTCGTGCCGTTCGGCCTGCGCGACGTCGACGTCGGGGCGGTCGGCCAGCGGCGGCAGCGCGGCGATCCGGCGCAGCAGTTCGCCCGAGACCGGCAGGCCAGCGTCGACGGCGGCCGCCGCGGCCGACCGGTTGCCCCGACGCGGGGCCGGGATCGCGCTCGACGACGGGACCCGTTCCGCCGCCGGGGCCTGCTCGTCGGGGTCGAACAGCCGCCGGAACACCGCGCAGCGCTGCGCCAGTTCCTCCTCGGTGCCCTCGTCGACGACACGGCCGCCGTCCAGGACGACGATGCGGTCGGCCAGCCGCAACGTCGAACGCCGGTGCGCCACCAGCAGGACCGTCTGGCCGCTGCGGCGCTCGCGCGCCAGGGCGGACAGGATGCGCTGCTCGACGGTGGGGTCCACCGCGGAGGTCGCGTCGTCCAGGACCAGGACGCGCGGCCGGGCCAGCAGGGCGCGGGCCAGCCCGATCCGCTGGCGCTGCCCACCGGACAGCGTCAGCCCCTGTTCGCCGACGCGGGAGTCCCAGCCGTGGTCGAGGGCGTCGACGAACCCCTCGGCCGCGGCCGTGCGCAGCGCCTGCCGCACGTCCTCGTCGCCCGCGGTGGGGACCGAGTACGCCACGTTGGCGCGCACGGTGTCGGAGAACAGGAACGTCTCCTCGAAGACCATCCCGACCGCCGCGCGCAGCTGGGTGGGCTCCAGGTCGCGCACGTCGACCCCACCGATCCGGACCGAGCCGGTGTCGGCGTCGTAGAAGCGCGGCAGCAGGTTCGTCAGCGTCGACTTGCCCGACCCGGCGGTGCCGACGAGGGCGACGGTGGACCCGGCGGGCACGGTGAGGTCGACGTCCTGCAGCACCCGCCGCTCGCCGGCGTACCCGAACGACACCCCGGACAGCTCCACCGACAACGGCCCCTCGGGCAGGTCCCGGGCCGCGGTGCGCCCGGGACGCAGGACGTGCGGGACGGTGTCCACCACCTGCAGGACACGTTCGACGCCCGCGCGCGCCTGCTGGCCCATGGTCAGCAGGCCGGCGAGCTGGCGGACCGGGGAGACCAGCTGCCCCAGGTAGGTGGAGAAGGCCAGGAACGTCCCGATCGTCAGGTGGCCGTTCAGGGCCAGCCAGCCGCCGAACAGCAGCACCCCGACCTGCCCCATCGCCGGGACGGCCTGCAGCGCGGGGCCGTAGCGGGCGTTGTAGCGCACGACCCGCATGCGCTCGGTGAACAGGTCTCCGACGACGCCCTCGAGCCGGCGCAGTTCGGCGCCCTCCTGCCCGAAGCCCTTCACGACACGGACCCCGGTGACCGCGGCCTCGACGTGCGCGGCGACCTCGGCGGCGCGGGCCTGGGCGGCGAAGTTGGCGGGGAACAGGTCGCGCCGGCTGCGCCAGGCGATCCACCACAGCGCCGGGCCGATCGCGAGCGCCACCAGGGTCAGCGGCGGGGACAGCACGGCCATGACGACCAGGGACACGACGAACAGCACGAAGTTGCCGGTGACGTTGGGCAGCCAGGCCAGCAAGCCCTGCACCAGCTGGACGTCGCTGATGGAGCGGGAGACGACCTGGCCGGTGGACAGGCCGTCGAGCTGGCGGCCGTCCATGCGCTGCACGGCCGCGTGGACCTCGGTGCGCAGGTCGAACTGGACGTCCAGGGACAGCCGGCCGGCGGTGTAGCGGCGGACGAAGCCCAGGGCGTAGATCACCAGGCCGGCGGCGACGAGCAGGACGGCCCACGGCCACAGCGGCGCCCCGGGGTGCGCGATCACGTCGTCGACGACGTGCCGGACGACCAGCGGGACCGCGGCGGCGATGCCGTAGGAGACCACGGCCGAACCGAAGGACAGGACCAGGTCGCGGCGGTGGCGACCGCAGTACCCGGCGAGCCGGCGCAGCCAGCCCTGCTGGACGGGCTGTCGAGGGCTCGCCTGGGAACGTCCTGGTGACACGGTTGGCGACCCTAGTCCCGACCTCGGACGCACGCCCGTGTGAGAGTTCGGAGGTGAGTGGCGTTCCCCTGTCCGTGCTCGACCTGTCCCCCGTCCCGTCCGGATCGGGCGCCTCGGCGGCGTTGCGGGCCAGCGTCGACCTGGCCCGCGCGGTCGAGGGCCTCGGCTACCACCGGTACTGGCTGGCCGAGCACCACAACCTGGCGGGGGTGGCCAGTTCGGCCCCCGCGGTGCTCGTCGCGGCGGTGGCGGCGGCGACGAGCACGCTGCGGGTCGGGGCGGGCGGGATCATGCTGCCCAACCACTCCCCGCTGCAGGTCGCCGAGACGTTCCGGGCGCTGGAAGGACTGCACCCCGGCCGCATCGACCTGGGGATCGGCCGGGCGCCGGGCACCGACGGCCGGACCGCGCTGGCGCTGCGCCGGGCGCGCGAGGCCCTGGTCGCCGACGACTTCCCCGACCAGTTCGCCGAACTGCACGGCTACGTCGAGGGGTTCGAACCCGGTCACCCGTTCGCGGAGATCCGCGCCGTGCCGGACGACGTCGCGCTGCCGCCGGTGTGGGTCCTGGGTTCCAGCGACCACGGCGCGCGCGTCGCCGCCGAACTCGGCACCGGGTACGCCTACGCAGGGCACTTCGGCACGGCCGATCCGGTGGCGGCCCTGCGCTCCTACCGCGAGCGGTTCACCCCCTCGCGCCGGCGCAGCGCCCCGCACGCGGTGCTGGCCGTCGCGGTCCTGGTGTCGGCGACCGAGCAACGGGCGGCCGAGCTCCTGGTGGCCGCCGACCTGGCCACGGTCCGGACGCGACTGGGGGTCTCCGCGCCGCTGCCGAGCCCGGAGGAGGCGGCGGCGCACCGGTGGACCCTGGCCGAACGCAACGCGCGGGGGCACCTGGAGCGCGAGCAGCACGGACGGCCGGTCGCCGGCACCGCCGCGACGGTGGTGCCGGTGCTGCGCGAACTGGCCGAGCGCAGCGGCGCGGACGAGCTCATGGTCGTCACGAACGTGCACGACCCGGCCGAACGGGCGCTGTCCCACGAGCTGCTGGCCGAGGAGTGGGCGGTGCAGGCTCCTCGGTGAGCCGCGGTCGGCGCCTACCTGCGGGGCACGTGCTTCAGCTCCACGCCGCGCAGGGCCCCGTCGAGCACGTCGAGCTCGAGCCACGTCGCCGTCGGCATCCGCCGCCGGTCGGTGGGTGAGCCGGGGTTGAGCAGCCGCAGGCCCCGCGGGGTCAGCGAGTCCCACGGGATGTGGCTGTGCCCGAACAGGAGGACGTCGAGGTCGTCGGCGTAGGCGGCGTCGCACCGGCGCTCGCGCCCGTCCTTGCCGCCGGTCTCGTGCACGACGCCGAACCGCACACCGTCGAGGCTGAACGTCGCGAACTGCGGCAGGTGCCCGCGCACGTCGGGGCCGTCGTTGTTGCCGGCGACCCCGACCAGCTGCGCGGACCGGTCCTGCAGTGCGAGCACGGTCGCCTCGTCGCACCAGTCCCCGGCGTGCACCACGACGTCGGCGGACTCGACCGCCGCCCACACCGGCGCGGGCAGGTCCTTGGCCCGCGACGGCAGGTGGGTGTCGGAGACCACCACGAGGTGGGTCATCAGCCGAGCTGGCGCACCCGCACGGTCTCGGGCAGCTCGCGCAGGCGGCGGCCGACCTCCTCGGAGGCGTGGTCGGCGATGTCGGTGACGACGTACCCCAGGTCCCCGCGGGTGGCCAGCTGCTGCCCCTCGATGTTCACCCCGGCCTCGGCCAGGACGGAGTTGATCGCGGCCAGCACCCCCGGCACGTTGCGGTGCAGGTGGGCCAGGCGCACGGTGCCGGGCGTCGTCTCGGTGCCCAGGGTCGGCAGGTTCACCGACAGCGTCGTGGCGCCGTAGAGGGCGTAGTCGCGCAGCTTGGCGGCGACGAACCGGCCGATGTCCTCCTGCGCCTCCTCGGTCGACCCACCGACGTGCGGGGTGAGGATGACGTTGGGCAGACCGCGCAGCTCGGATTCGAACTCCTGGCCCGACCCCTTGGGTTCCTTGGGGAACACGTCGATGGCCGCGCCGGCGATGTGCCCGGACTCCACGTGCTTGCGCAGCGCCTCGTGGTCGACGACGAAACCGCGCGAGAGGTTCAGGAAGATCGACCCGGGGCGCATCCGGGCGAACTCGTCCTGACCGAAGAACCCGGTGTTGCTGCTGCGGCCGTCGACGTGCAGGGAGACGACGTCGGCGATCTCGAGCACCTCGTGCAGGCTGCCGCAGCGGCGGGCGTTGCCCAGGGCCAGCTTGTCGGTGGTGTCGTAGAAGAACACGCTCATGCCCAGCGCCTCGGCCACCACCGACAGCTGCGAGCCGATGTTGCCGTAGCCGACGATCCCGAGCCGGCGGCCGCGCACCTCGTGCGAGCCGGTCGCGGACTTGTCCCAGATCCCCTCGTGCATGGCCCGGTCCTTGACCGTGAGCCGGCGGGTCAGGGCGATGATCTCGGCCAGCGCCAGCTCCACGACGCTGCGGGTGTTGCTGTACGGGGCGTTGAAGACGGCCACCCCGTGGGCGGCGGCCGCGAACAGGTCGACCTGGTTGGTGCCGATGCAGAACGCGCCGATCGCCCGCAGCTCGGGGGCGTTCTCCAGGACCTTGGCGCTCACCTGGGTCTGCGAGCGGATGCCCAGCAGCGACACGCCGTGCAGCTTCTCGATCAGCTCGGTCTCGTCGAGGGCGCCGGACGTCGTCTCGACCTCCCACCCGGCCTCGGACAGCAGGGTCCGGGCGTCGGCGTGGATGTTCTCCAGCAGCAGCGCACGACCGGGTCGTGCGGGTGCGAGGTCGGGGGCGGACACGTGTTTCCTCCAGCTCAGGGCTTCGCGGACGGCACCAGTCTGGCGCACCGCGGTGCCCGCCTCCGAACGTGTTTGCCGACAGTCACCCACCCTCGCCCTCCGTCGTGACGCTGCGTCATCTCGTTGAACTCGACCACACCGGTGCGGCCGGCGGCACCCACGACCGCACACCCGGCCCGGGAGCTGGACCACACGCTGCGCCACAACGGGTTTCCACCTCGAGGGAGCGGTCGGTCGCGGGGCGGCGACTGCGCGGAGCGGGCGACGGATCTGACGCACCGTGACGGAACCTCACCCCTCGCCCGTTTGCCGGTCCCGCACCGTCCTCCCTAGCGTGCCGCGACACCTCAGCAGGGCGGAAGGAGCCGCGTGACCCAGCTGCCGCACCTCCCCGGCCCGCACCGCACCCCGGCGCCGTCCATCGCCGCCGCCGGCCGTCTCGAACCCCGCGACGACCCCGGTGTCCACCCCGGGCCCGGCACCACGACCCCTCGGCCCCGCACCGTCGACCGGCTCGAGGTGCTGCCCACCCCTGCGCGAGCCCGGCACCGGGCTCCCCTGCGCGGCCACCGGCCGGCGCGGCCGACGACCACCCACCTGCTGCTGGTCCTGGCCGGTCTCGCCGTCGCCTCCGCCGCCGCGGCCCCGGCGCTGCCCGCCCCGCTGGTCGCCCTGGGCGTCGCGGCGGCCGCGCTGGTCGTCCTGCCGCTGCTGGGGGTGCCGCTGCTGCGCCTGGCCGGCCTCGCGCTGCCCGATCCGCTGGCCCGGTTCGTGCTGGGCTGCGCGGTCGGCCTGGTGCTGCTGAGCGCCCTGGACCGGCTGGCCCACCTGGCCGGGGCCGACCCGGACCCGCTCGTCTCCACGCTGGTCGTGGTGGTCCTGGTCGCCGCGGTGCGGCTGCTGCCCGGCCCGGCACCCCTGGTCCTGGCCCCTGCCCTGGCGGCCGGGACGGCACGTCGGTACCTGCCCCTGCCGGCGTTGCTCGCCCTGCCGGCCCTGGCCTGGCTCGACGTCACCGCCACGCCGGTGGCGCCCGGCTGGTTGCGCTCCGCGGTCCTGCTCGCCGGCCTGGTGCTGCTGGCCCGCGCCTCGCTGACCTCCCGACGGCCGCACCGCACGAGCGTCGCGGCCGTCCTGTACGCCCTCGCCGTGGCGGTCCTGGCCCCGTTCGCCGCGACCGGAGCGGCGCAGTCCGCGGTCAGCTCCCTGTCGGTCGTGGCGGTCTGGCTGGCCGCCGAGCGGGTGCTCGGCGCCTCGCGCGCCGCCGTCGTCGCCACGCTGACCCTGGCCGTGCTCGTGACCACCCCGCCCGGCCCGGGTGACCTGGCCGTCACCGCCGCGGTGCTGCTCGTCGTCACCGGCCGCGGCGAGCGCGGTCGCCGCGCCCTGCTCGGCCGCCGGCTCACGGTGCTCGTCCTGGCACTGGGCGCGCTGCTGCTGGCACCGAGCGCGACGGTGTTCGCCGCGCAGGTGTGCCTGGGCGCCGTCGTGACCGCCGTCCTGCACCGCTCCGCGGTCCCGGGCTCCCGGCCCGTCCTGACGCTGCCGCTGGCCGCAGCGCTCGCCGTGGCGGTCTGGATCCTCGCCACGGCCGGGGCCGACGTGACGTGGGCCACCGACCGGGTCCCGAACGCCGCGGTCGTCCTGGTGGCGCTGGCCGCCGCCGGCCTCCTGACGGCCCGGTTCGCCGGACCGGCCGGCGACCGGCGGTCCCACGACGCCGAGTTCCGGGTGCTGGCCGGCGTGGGTCTGCTCGTGCAGGCCGCCGCCACGGCCGGCCGGCACGCCTCGGCCGTCCCGCACGTCCTGCTCGTCCTGACCGTCCCCGCCGTGCTCGGCCTCGCGGCCGCGTGGGGCGCGCTGGCCGGCGGGCTCGGGTTCGTGCTGGACCGGGTGCCCGGGCGCTGGCTGCGCACCGGCGCGCGGGCGACCGGAGGTCACCGCCGGCGGCCCGTCCGGGCGACCCGCACGGCGCTGGCCGCGCTGGCCCTGTTCGCCGCCGCGTACGGCCACCGCGCCTTCTAGGCCGCCGCGACCGCCTCGGCGACCGGCACGTCGCCCCCCTCGAGCCCCAGGACGGCTGCCGGGGCGTCCCCGGCCACCAGCCGGTCCAGCAGGCCGAGGCAGACGGCGGCGACGTCGGCGCGGGGCACGCGGCCGGAGTCGACCGCCGGGTCCAGGCGCACCCGCCCGGTGCCCGGCTCGTCGAGCAGACCCGCCGGTCGCAGCACGCTCACGCGCAGCCCGTCACGGGACAGCAGGTCCTCCTCGGCGGCCAGCTTGGCCCGCAGGTACGCCACGAACACCTCCTCGACCCCTTCCGGGAGCGCACCGTCGCGGACACGGTCGACGCCGACCGAGGAGATCAGCAGGTAGCTGCGGACCCCGGCCGCCTCGGCGGCGTCCGCCAGCAGCACCGCGGCCGCCCGGTCCACGCTGTCCTTGCGCGGGGCCCCGCTGCCCGGGCCCGCTCCCGCGGCGAAGACGACCGCGTCGGCACCGGCGAGGTCGGCCGCGACCTCGGCCGGTCCGGCGGACTCCAGGTCGCGCACGACCGCCCGCACGCCCGCCGCCTCGAGGTCCGGCGCGTGCGCGGGGTTGCGGACCAGCCCCACGACCTCGTCGCCGCGCGCGGCCGCGAGCGCCCCGAGCAGCAGTGCGATCTTCCCGTGTCCCCCGGCGATGACGATGCGCATGACCGGCACCCAACCACCACGCGCGCCCCACGGCACGGTGGGGCACACTCCCGCGATGTCCTCCCCTGCGCGTCGCTCGACGTCCGTGCGCGCCGAACTGGTCCTGGACGCCGGCGCCCCGACGCCGGCCGGGCTGATCGCCGCGGTGGCGCTGCGCCCCGGCGTGGACCTGCGGGCCGAGAGGCTGGCCGTCGCCGGGCCCGACGGGCCGCTGCCGGTGCGCGAACTGCGTCAGCCGGACGGCACCCGCCTGCACGAGTTCGAGCTGCCCGCCGGGACGACGAGGGTCTGCTACGAGGCCACGGCGCGGGTGAGTCCGCACCCGGCGCCGCTGGGCCCGGTCGAACGCTGGGAGTTCACCCGGCCCAGCCGGTTCTGCCCCTCCGACCGGCTGGTGAGCTTCGCCGCGGCCGAGTTCGGCGCGGTGCCGCGGGCCGACCTGCCCGCCCGGGTGGCCGGCTGGGTGCACGAGCACACGGCGTACGTCTGCGGCTCCAGCGCCCCGACCGACGGTGCCCTGGAGACCCTGCTGGCCCGCCGGGGCGTGTGCCGGGACTTCGCCCACCTGGTCGTGGCCCTGCTGCGGGCCCTGGACGTGCCGGCGCGGCTGTGCGCGGCCTACGCCCCCGGGTTGTCCCCGATGGACTTCCACGCCGTCGTCGAGGCCGCCCCGGCCGGGTGCTGGGAGGTCGTGGACGCGACCCGCCTGGCGCCCCGGGACTCGTTGCTGCGCATCACCTGCGGCCGCGACGCGACCGACACCGCCTTCCTCACCACCGCCGGCCCGGTGGCGCTGAGGCGGATGTCGGTGCTGGCCGTGGTCGACGGGCCCCTGCCGGTCGACCAGCACGACCGTCCGGTCGTGCTGGCCTGAGGACGGGCCGCCGCTCGCTGCTGGTGGCTAGATCTTCTCGCCCGTCAGCGTGGCCGCGTCGGGCAGCGCCTCGAGGCGCTCGAGCGGGATCGGCTGCCCGGAGACGACCGAGATGCCGTACGTGCCGTCCTCGATGCGCTTGAGCGCGTCCTGGACGCTCTCCAGCCGTCGGCGGGCGCCTTCGAGCAGGCCTTCGTTCTCGGCGGCCTGCTGCTCGTGGGCTCCCATGTCCCCCGCGTCCTGACCACCTTCGGCCGCGTCGGGGGTGCTGCCCGACTCCAGGCGTTCGGTCAGGTCGTCGATCGTGGTCTGCAGGTCGCGCTGCATGGTCAGCAGCCGCTCGCGGGCGGCGTCGAGGTCAGGGGAGCTGGCGTTCATGGGAGACGTTCCTACCCTGCCTGCGCCGCTTCAGCACGACGAGAGGCGTCGTCGTGCTCCATGCTGGTCCCGTGATCTCCGTCGATCTCGCCCTGCGCCTCAAGGAAGCCGGCCTGCAGTGGAAACCCGCCTCCGGGGACCGCTTCGTCATCCCGCACCGGGACATGGACTCCGACGTGTTCACCCTGTCCGACATGACCATCGAGGTCCACGACCACCCGACCGGTCAGATCATCGGCTTCAACGGGACCACGGAGTGGGCGATGGACTCCGTGGACCAGCCCGAGGCGTGCTGGATGCCCGCCGAGCACCAGCTGCGCGAACTGCTCGGTGAGCACTTCACCCGGCTGGAGCGCCGTGACGTCGGGGACCGGACCGTGCACCGCGTCCTGCTGCTCGACGAGAACGGCGCCGACGCCTTCGAGGCGCCCGAGGCCGCCGACGCCTACGCCCAGGCGCTGCTGCACCACCTGTCCGGCGCCGCCGGCGGCAGCGTCGGGACGTCCGACGCCACCACCAGCTGCTGACTCACTCCTCGCCCGCGTCCTCCTCGCGCTTGGCCAGGAAGCGCTCGAACTCCTCACCGAGCTCGTCGGCGGTGGGCAGGAACGCGCTGGCCGCGCCCGTGCCGCGCCCCTCGTCGCCGAAGGCGTCGTACTGCTCCTCCAGCGCGGTGACGACGGCGGCCGCCTCCGGCGACTCGGCGACCTGGCGGTCCACCTCCACCCGGGTGCTCGAGGCGGCCTCCTGCAACGACTCGACGGGGATCGCGACACCGGTGGCGCCGGAGATGGTCCGCACCAGCACGGCCGCCGCGTCGGGGTAGTCGCTGCTGCCCAGGTAGTGCGGGACGTGCGCCAGGACGGAGACGACGTCGCGACCGGCCTGCGATCCGCGCAGGTGGACCAGGGCGGCGGCGTGCCCGGGCACCTGCGCCTCGACGTCCCAGGTGCGGTAGCCCTCCAGCAGTTCGGGACGGCTGGCGCTGGCGGTCACCCCGCTGGGACGGGTGTGCGGCACCGCGGTGGGCGCGGCGGACAGGACCATGGTCAGTCCGACACCGAGCTCGTCGGCCAGTCGCCACACGGCTGCGGTGAACCGCTCCCACTGCACGTCGGGTTCAGGGCCGGTCAGCAGGAGCAGCGAGGAGCCCTCCTCGTCGTGCAGCAGGTGCAGCTGCAGTCGCGGCGGCTCGTAGTCGACCCAGTTCTGGCCCCCGAAGGTCATCGTGGGGCGGCGGGCGCGGTAGTCGTGCAACTGGTCGACGTCGAAGGTGGCGACCACCTCGTGCCGGCAGGTGGCGAGCAGGTGGTCGACGGTCTGCCGCACGGCGTTGCCGGCGTCGATGAACCCGTTCAGTGCCAGGACCAGCGGGGGTTCCACCAGGGACGGTCGCTCACCCTCGTAGGAGTACAGCGAGGCGGGATCGAGCATCCGTCCATCATCCTCGCCGTCGCGGCGGGTCGAGGAGGTGGGTCAGCCGCGCGCCACGACGGGTTCGGCCGCAGCCTGCGGCCCGGCGTTCGCCGCCAGGCCGGACTCGCGCTGCGCGCGCAGGCGGTCGATGGCCTTCTCGAAGTCGGCCAGGGAGTCGAACGCCTGGTAGACCGAGGCGAAGCGCAGGTAGGCGACCTCGTCGAGCTCCTGCAGGAACGGCAACGTCGCCAGCCCCACCTGGTGGGCGTCGATCTCGGCGGCCCCCTGGGCGCGGACGGCTTCCTCGACGCGGTGGGCGAGCAGGGCGATGTCGTCCTCGCTGACCGGACGGCCCTGGCAGGCCTTGCGGACACCGGAGGCGATCTTGGCGCGGCTGAACGGTTCGGGCGCCCCGGAGCGCTTGACGACGGTCAGGCTGGCGGTCTCCACCGTGGTGAACCGCTTGGAGCAGTTGGGGCACTGCCGGCGCCGGCGGATCGAGCTGCCGTCGTCGGTGGTACGCGAATCCACGACACGAGAGTCCTCGTGACGGCAGAACGGGCAGTGCACCCCGACTTCCTCCCCTGCGACCGAACGACAGCCCTGGTCCAGGGTCGACCGTACGTCGAGACCCTCGCAGCGGGCAACACGCCCGGCGAGCCGCTCCCCCGGCCGGACCACCGTCAGTCCCGGTCGGGCATCGTCAGCCGCTGACCGGCCAGCAGCTGCATGGAGGTCAGCCCGTTGAGGTCCACGATCTCGGCGGCGACCTCCCGCCAGTCCTGGGCCGGTGCCCAGATCGCGGCGATGCCGGACATCGTCTGACCGGGCAGGACGGTGTGGACGGCGGGCGGCGGGGCCGGCTCCGTGCCGGCCGAGGCGCCGGTCAGCGCGCCCGTCACGGCGACGAGGGCACCGGTCAGGACCGTCGCGGCCGTGCAGGTCAGGGCCAGGCGACCACGCCGGGTCAGCCGCAGCGGTCGTGCGTGCGCACGAGGACGGACGTGCGTGCGCGGGTGCGGGACGGTGCGGCGGCGGGAACGCGCGGGCGCCGCGGCCGGCCGGTGGGCGGCGGGCAAGGAGCCGGGTAGGGCGAGGACGGTGGTGCTCACGGACGTGGACCTCCAGCTCGGCGGCACCACGATCGAACGGGTGTTCGATGCGGTGCGACTGTTCTACCACCGTTCGAACGGTGGAGCGCAACCCCGTGACTCCACGGGGGAACGCCGACAGACGGTGCCACCGACCTGCGACACGAGCTCCCACCTGCGACGACGCCTCAGCGCGCCCCCGCCGCCGGCCACCTCACGACGCGTAGCGCCTGGCCGCCCGCTCCCGCGCCCGGGCCGCCTCGACCTCCCGGTCCTTCGGCGGCGCGGCCGTCACCAGGTCCTCGAGCAGGTGACGGGTGGCGTGCTCGACGGCCGCGACGGCCCGCTCGAAGGCCTCGGCGTTGCGGGCCGACGGCTTCGTCGTCCCGGCCACCTTCCGCACGTACTGCAGGGCGGCCGCGCGGACCTCGTCGTCGGTGGCGGGAGGCTCGAAGTTGTGCAGCTGACGGATGTTCCGGCACATGGCGTCCACGCTAGGCACCGGTGACCCGCCCCACCAGGGTCGTGCGACACGCCCGGTTCGAACAGGTGTTTGATGGAGGGGGGCGCGCTGGTTACCGTGGCGCCACCCGGCGACCCCCGTCGCCGGGCGACCTGGGACAGGAACGGACAGGGAGATCGACGTGGCCGAGGTGCTGGGTGGGACCGACGGGAGCGGACCGGCGATGGAGCCGTCGCAGCAGTCCGCCACGATCCACGAGTTCCCCGACCCGCCCCTGGTCCGCGACGGCCTGACCAACCGCCAGCGCCGGGTGCTGGCCGCGATCCGCGAGTGCGTCGAGTCCCGCGGCTACCCGCCGAGCATGCGCGAGATCGGCCAGGCCGTCGGCCTGACCAGTCCCAGCAGCGTCGCCCACCAGGTCAAGACGCTGGAGAAGCTGGGTTTCCTGCGCAAGGATCCGCGCCGGCCCCGCACGCTCGAGGTCGTCTCGCCGCCCCCGCAGTACGGCTGGGGCCTGGTCAGCGGCACCGAGGACACGGCCGGTGACAACCGGCCCCGTCCCACCTACGTCCCGCTCGTCGGCCGCATCGCCGCCGGTGGCCCCATCCTGGCCGAGGAACTGGTCGAGGAGGTCTTCCCGCTGCCCTCCCAGCTCATCGGCACGGGCGAGCACTTCATGCTCCGCGTGGTGGGTGAGTCCATGATCGAGGCCGCCATCTGCGACGGCGACTGGGTCGTCGTGCGCCGCCAGCCCACGGCCGACAACGGTGAGGTCGTGGCCGCCATGATCGACGGCGAAGCCACGGTCAAGGTGCTGCAGCGCAAGGACGGTCACGTGAAGCTGCTGCCGCGCAACCCCTTGTTCGACCCCATCGACGGCGACGAGGCGACGGTCCTGGGCAAGGTCACCGCCGTCCTGCGCAGCCTCTGAGGGGTCTCAGCCCACGGGCTGGACGAGCTCCACGGCAGCCTCGACCACCAGGCGGGGCGAGGTGAGCACGGGAACGTGCAGGTCGCGCAGCAACGGCGCTGCGTCGACCATGCTGGCCTGGGCCAGGACCACGACGTCCACCGGCGGGTCCAGCGGCACCACGGCCCGGCGCACCGCGTCGGCCACGCCCGTCGTGTAGGTCAGCAGGTCCCCGGACTCGAACGCCGACCAGGTGTCGGTGCACCGCACGTCGACGAAGTCCACGACCCGGCCGGTGCTGGCGGCGCACTCGCGCAACAACGGCATGAGCGTGGCCGCCGCCTCGTCGAGGGAGGCGACCACGGCGATGCGCCGCCCGGCCAGCACGGCGGCCTCGGCCATCGGCCGGTCCACCCGCACCACCCGCAGACCCATCTGCGCCCCGACGGCCTTCGCCGTCGGGCCGATCGTCGAGCACGTGCAGACGACGACGTCCGCCCCCTCGGCCACCAGCCGTCGCAGCCGGTCGGCGATGGCCGACCGCACGCTGTCGACGCCGCGGGCGCGTGCCGCGACGAGCAGGCCGGTGTCGACGAGGTGACGGTCGGCCACGGTCTCGTCGCGCTGGTCCAGGAGGTCGCTGAAGGTGCGCACGTGGGCGTGCGCGGTGTGCAGGAAGCCGACGGTGGCCACCCGACGAGGATGCCATCCCCACCGCGCCCCGTCAGCCGCCACCTGCGGGTTCACCCTCACAGCTCACCCTTCCCTCAGCCGGCGCAGGGACGCCAGCACGGTCTCGGTCGAGGTCGTGGGCCAGAAGTCCGGCAGCGTCTGGCGCAGGAAGCCGCCGTAGCGGGCCGTCGCGAGCCGGGAGTCGAGCACGGCCACCACCCCGCGGTCGCCCGCGGCGCGGATGAGCCGGCCGGCGCCCTGAGCCAGCCGTACCGCGGCGTGCGCCACGGAGACCGTCAGGAAGCCGTTGCCGCCGGCGACGTCCACCGCGCGGGCGCGGGCGGACATCAGCGGGTCGTCGGGGCGCGGGAACGGGATCCGGTCGATGACAACCAGCGAACAGCTCGCCCCGGGCACGTCGACGCCCTGCCACAGCGACATCGTGCCGAACAGCGAGGTCTCGGGGTCGGCGGTGAAGTCGCGCACGAGCTTGGGCAGCCGGTCCTCGCCCTGGCACAGCACCGGGGTGCTCACCCGTTTGCGCAGCGCCTCGGCGGCCTCCTCGGCGGCCCGGCGGGAGGAGAACAGCCCGAGCGTCCGCCCGCCCGCGGCCTCGACGAGCGCCGCGAGGTCGTCCAGGGCGGCCTCACTGGCGCCGCGGCCCGGCGGCGGCAGGTGCCGGGCCACGTAGAGGATCCCCTGCCGGGGGTAGTCGAAGGGGCTGCCGACGTCGACGCCGGTCCACGGCGTCTTCGCACCCTTCTCCCCCTTCAGGCCGAACGCCCCGGCGACCGGGTCGAAGGACCCGCCCAGGGTCAGGGTCGCCGACGTCGCCACGACGGTCCGCTCGCTGAACAGCTTCTCGCGCAGCAGTCCCGCCACCGACAGCGGCGCGATGTGCAGCGACGGCGGCCGCGCGGCGGCGCCGAACCCGGCGGTCACCCAGGCCACGTCGTAGCTGTCCTGCGCCCCGCGGCCGACGTCCTCGGCGAGGCGTTCGGCGACCGAGAACACCTCCTGCACGGCCGCGCGCGCCAGGTGCCGGGCGCCGCGGGACTCGGTGTCCTCCTCCTTGGAGGAGGCCTCACCGGCGTCCTTCAGGTCGGTCAGGGCCTGCCGGGCGGCGTCGCGCACC
Source organism: Kineococcus deserti (assembly GCF_050871945.1). NCBI lineage: Bacteria > Bacillati > Actinomycetota > Actinomycetes > Kineosporiales > Kineosporiaceae > Kineococcus > Kineococcus deserti. The sequence continues at coordinate 191,901 of NZ_JBJLSI010000006.1, forward strand.
GCGACGACGGCGTCGGCCAAGGCGTCCGGCCAGCGGTCCAGCCGGCCGGGTGGGGTCTCCTCGAGCGCGGCCTCGAGGGCGACGGCGGCGTCGTCGAGCTGCTCGGAGACGATGCCGGCCCCCCGGCGCAGCCGCCGGGAGGCGGCGTGCAGCACCGAGGCGGACAGTTCGGCCGTGGCCACGGCCGTGACGCGGTCGGCCAGCTCGTGCGCCTCGTCGACGATCAGCACGTCGTGCTCGGGCAGCAGCAGGCCGCTGTTCTCCATGGCGTCGATGGCCGTCATGGCGTGGTTGGTGACCACGACGTCGACCTCGCGGGCCCGGGCGCGCACCCGCTCGGAGAAGCACTCGGCGGCCACCGGGCAGCGTTGGGACCCCAGGCATTCGCGGGCCGAGACCGACACCTGCCGCCAGGCGCGGTCGCTGACCCCGGGGTCGAGGTCGTCCCGGTCGCCGGTGTCGGTGGTCTCGGCCCACTCGCGCAGCCGGACGACCTCGCGGCCGAGGCGGCCCGTGTCGCCGGACCCCTCGCTGGTCGGGGCGGCGATGTCGAACAACGCCCCCTCGTCGCTGGGAAAGCCGCCGTCGAGCTTGTTGCGGCACAAGTAGTTCGCCCGCCCCTTGAGCAGTTCCCAGGTGGGCGCGCGGTGCAGGGCGGGGGCGATCGCCTCCGCCAGCCGGGGCAGGTCGCGTTCGACGACCTGCGCCTGCAGGGCCAGCGTGGCGGTGGTGACGACGACCGTGCGGTCGGTGTGCACGGCGTGCGCGACGGCCGGGACCAGGTAGGCCATCGACTTGCCCGTGCCGGTACCGGCCTGCACCAGCAGGTGGCGCCGGGTGCGGATCGCGTCGGTGACGGCCTGGGCCATCCGGGCCTGGCCGTCGCGGCGCTGTCCACCCAGGGCGTCGACGACGGTGTCCAGCAGGTCGGCCGCTTCGGGACCCTCGACCTCGCCGGACACCCTGGGCGGGTTCTCGGTGGACGTGCTCACCGTCCCATCCTCTCCCGCCGGCGCCGCGGTCACGGCCACCGTCCACAGCGCGCCGCGGGTGCGGCGCGCTGTGCACGGGTGGACGTCACCTCAGGCCGTGCGGGACAGCCGGTACTGCTCGAGCTCGGCCGCCAGCCGGGGCCGCACCCGCGCCAGCAGGCGGGTGCCGTCGGCCGTGTGCTCCTCGTCCAGCACCTGCCCGGTGGTGTGCACCCGGTGGACCAGCTCACCGCGGTCGTAGGGCACGACCACCTCGAGCTCGACGTCCGGCACCGGCAGCATCTCGGAGATGCGGGCCAGCAGCTCCTCGACGCCCTGACCCGTGCGCGCGGAGACCGCGACGGCGTTCTTCTCCTTGCGCAGCAGCCGGTCCAGGACCTCCGGGTCGGCCACGTCGGCCTTGTTGATCGCGACCAGTTCCGGCACGTCCTGGGCGTCGACGTCGGCCAGGACGCTGCGCACGGCGGCCAGCTGACCCTCGGGGTCGGGGTGCGATCCGTCGACGACGTGCAGGACGACGTCGGACTCGGCGACCTCCTCCAGCGTCGAGCGGAACGCCTCGACGAGCTGGTGGGGCAGCGAGCGGACGAACCCGACGGTGTCGGCCAGGGTGTACGGCCGCCCCTCGGGCGTCTGGGCCCGCCGGACGGTCGGGTCCAGCGTCGCGAACAGCGCGTTCTCGACCAGGACCCCGGCGCCGGTGAGCCGGTTGAGCAGCGAGGACTTGCCCGCGTTGGTGTACCCGGCGATGGAGACGGCCGGCACCGCGCGGGCGTGCCGCAGCGAGCGCTTCTCGACGCGGGCCGTGCCCATGCCCTTGATCTCGCGGCGCAGCTTGGCCATCCGCCCGCGGATGCGACGGCGGTCCAGTTCGATCTTCGTCTCACCGGGACCGCGGGAACCGATCCCGGCACCCCCGGCGACCCGACCACCGGCCTGCCGGGACATCGACTCACCCCAACCGCGCAGGCGCGGCAGCAGGTACTCGAGCTGGGCCAGCTCGACCTGGGCCTTGCCCTCCCGGCTCTTGGCGTGCTGGGCGAAGATGTCGAGGATCACCGCGGTCCGGTCGACGACCTTGACCTTGACGATGTCCTCCAGCCCACGACGCTGGGAGGCCGACAGCTCCCCGTCGCAGATGACCGTGTCGGCCCCTTCGGCGGCGACCAGGTCGGCCAGGGCCGCGGCCTTGCCGGCCCCCAGGTAGGTCGCGACGTCGGGCGTGGAACGACGCTGCAGGACGCCGGCCAGGACGTCGGAGCCGGCGGTGGCGGCCAGGGCGGACAGCTCCTGCAGCGAGACCTCGGCCTCGGCGCGGTTGGAGTCGGCGCTGGACCACACCCCGGCCAGGACGACGCGCTCCAGGCGCAGCTTGCGGTACTCGACCTCGGTGACGTCGGACAGCTCGGTGGACAGACCTGCGGCACGGCGCAGGGCGCGGCGGTCGGCGAGGTCGAGCTGGTCCCCGTCGAAGGCGGTGTGCCCGTCGCTGTCGTCGGAACGCCGGTCGTCGTCCACCCCCGACGCCACGGCGTTCCCGTGACCGCGCAGGATGCGGGCGATGGCCCGGTCGAACTCCAGGTCGGCGTCCGTCTCGCGGTCGATCGTCTCGGGCTCCGCGGACTGCGGTGTCGCGGAAGCGTGGCGCTGGTTCATGGACCTCCTCGTTCGCGGGTGCGTTGTGCACCCAGCGTGACGTACAACGGCGCAGGTGGCGACGGTATTTCACGCCGCGCCCCCGCCTCCGTAGGCTTGCCGGTCGTGTCGCACCCCCCGCCCGAACCGCAGGACCAGCACTACTTCACCGCCCGGCCCGCCACGGCCGACGAGCGTCGTGACCTGACCGTCGAGCTGGCCGGACGGCGGGTCACCGTCACGACCGCGCGCGGCGTCTTCAGCGGCGACCGGGTCGACCCGGGCACGTCCGTGCTGCTCCCGGAGATCACCGCGGACGACGGCGAAGGGCACGTCCTGGACCTGGGGTGCGGGTGGGGCCCCGTCGCGCTCACGTTGGCGATGCTGCGGCCGCACCAGGTCGTGCACGCCGTCGACGTCAACGAGCGCGCGCTGGACCTGGTGCGCGGCAACGCCTCCCGGCTGGGGGTGGCCGTCAGGGCGAGCCTGCCCGACGACGTCGACGACGTCGCCTTCACCGAGATCTGGTCGAACCCGCCCATCCGCATCGGCAAGGACGCGCTGCACGAGCTGCTGCTGCGCTGGCTGCCGCGGCTGGCACCGGGCGGTGTCGCGCACCTGGTGGTGCAGAAGAACCTCGGCGCGGACTCGCTGCACAGGTGGCTGGAGTCGGGGGTGCTGCCGGGCACGAGCACCACCCGCACGACCAGCTCGAAGGGTTTCCGGGTGCTCGCCGTCAGGCGGGAAGGCTGAACGTGCCCGTGGCCACGAGCTGAGCCGGCCCGGACAGCCACACCGTCCCCTCCGTCAGCGTCGACCCCGCGCCGACGGTGACGACGAGCCGGCCGCCGGGGACCCGGACCCGCCACACACCCGGCGCGCCGGCACCGGCCCACGCCCGGGTGGCCAGCGCGGCCGCGCACGCCCCCGTCCCGCAGGACCGCGTCTCCCCCGAACCGCGCTCGTGGACCCGCATCGCGATGTCGCCGATGTCGGCCACGTCGTCCCCCGTCACGTCGACGGCGTCGAGGGGCACGACCAGCTCGACGTTCGTGCCGGCCGGCGGGACGGGCTCGACCTGCGGGCCGCGGCTCAGGTCGGCTGCGTCGAGCTCGGCGGCGTCGGGCAGCGCGACGACGGTGTGCGGGTTGCCCAGGTCGACCGACAACGCGGGTCGCGCCACCCCGTCCAGCCCGGCGACCTGGACCAGCGCGTCGGACCCGTCCGCCAGCGCGCGCTCACCCCCGGTCAGCCGCCACCGCCCCATGTCGGCGGTCCAGTTGCCCTCGCCCTCGCGGCGCAGCCGCTTCACCCCGGCCCGGGTGGCGACCGGGAACCAGTCCCCGTCGCCCGCCTCGGCGGGCAGGAGACCGCTGCGCAGCAGGAACTCCGCGAACACCCGGACGCCGTTGCCGCACATCTCCGCGATCGAGCCGTCGGCGTTGCGGTAGTCCATGAACCACTCGGCCTGCCCGGCCATCGCGGCCGCGTCCGGTTCGGCGGCCGTGCGGACGGCGCGGATGAGGCCGTCGCCGCCGATGCCGGCGCGGCGGTCGCAGATCGCGGTGACGAACTCGGCGTCCAGCGTCCAGGCCCCGTCGGGATCGGCGAGGAGCACGAAGTCGTTCTCGGTGCCGTGCCCCTTGGTGAAGGGGAACCCCTCGGACGTCGCGCCGGTCGTCTCGTTCGTCACGCCGCCGATGCTACGGGGAGCAGGTCCAGCACCCGCCGGGCGAGGTCGACGGGGTCGGACCCGTCCGGGGCCTCGAGCCAGTGGACCCGTGGGTCGCGGCGGAACCAGGACTCCTGCTTGCGGGCGAAGCGCCGGGTCAGCCGGGCCGTCAGGTCCCGCGCCTCCTCCTCGGTGGTCGTGCCGTCGAAGGCCGCCAGCACCTGGGCGTAACCCAGCGCACGCCCCGCGGTGAGGCCCTCGCGCAGCCCGAGCGCCTCCAGCGCGCGGACCTCCTCGACGAGCCCGGCCGCCCACATCCGGTCCACCCGGGCGTCGATGCGGGCGTCGAGCTGCTCGCGCGGGACGGCGAGCCCCACCTGCAGGGTGGGGCGCAGGTACCTCTGCTCGGGCAGCGAGGCGGCGAACGGCGCCCCGGTGATCTCGCCCACCTCCAGCGCCCGGACGATGCGCCGGCCGTTGGAGGGCAGGATCTTCGCGGCGGCCTGCGGGTCGCGCTCGGCCAGCCGGGCGTGCAGGGCCTGCGGGCCGACCCGCTCCAGCTCGGCCTCGAAGCGCGCACGGACGGTGGGGTCGGTGCCGGGGAAGCGCAGGTCGTCGAGCGCCGCACGCACGTACAGCCCCGAGCCGCCGACGAGGACGGGCACGTGCCCGCGGCCGGTGACGCCGTCGAACGCCGCACGCGCCCACTCCTGGTACTTGGCGACCTCGGCGGTCTGCGTGACCTCGAGGACGTCGAGCAGGTGGTGCGGTACGCCGGCCATCTCGGCGGTCGTCAGCTTGGCGGTACCGATGTCCATGCCGCGGTAGAACTGCATGGCGTCGGCGTTGACGACCTCGCCGGGCGTGCCCTGCTCGGCGAGCAGCTGTGCGAGGGCGACGCCCACGTCGGACTTCCCGGAGGCCGTCGGCCCCACGACGGCGACGACCGGTGGGATCACGGGAACGTTCGGGTGGCCCACACCGTCATGGTGGCAGACAGTGGTGGGCACCGAGGCAGGAGGAGGAGCGACCGTGGGGACCATGAACTACCTCAAGGGCAAGCTGGGCGAGGCCGCCGAGCAGGCCAGGGAGATCGCCGACCAGGCGCGCGGCAGGGCCGGCACTCTCGCGGCCGAGCACTCGGGCAAGGCCGAGGGCGCGATCGGCAAGGCCAGCGACTTCGTCAACTCCCGCACCCAGGGCAAGTACGCCGACAAGGTCACCAGGGTCGGCGACCTGGCCCGCAAGGGCGTGGACAAGGCCGCCGAGCAGGCGCCGCCGACGACGATGCCCCAGGGCGGCACGCCGATGCGCGGCGGCACGACCACCGACGGCACCCCGATGACCGGGCCCGTCCGCTGAGGAGCGCGCTGATGACGATTCCCACGCCACCGCCCACACCGACACCGCCCAGCCCGGTGCCCACCCCCGGTCAGCCCGGCGAACCGCCGATGCCCGACCCGGGGCCCACGCCGGGCCCGGACCCGGTACCGGACCCCTCGACGCCGCCGTCGAAGTAGCTCAGGCGCGGTGGGTCAGGCCCGCACGCGCAGGGAAGGCATGCCCAGCCCGACGGGCCGGGGTCCGGTGGGCTCCGGCTCGGGGCGGGCCTGGCGGGCCTCCCACGCGTCACCGGCGCGGGTGCGGCGCACGGCGAAGGCGGCGACGTCGTCGGCCTCGAGGTAGTGCGGCGCACCGCGGGTGATCGTCACGGTCGCCACGTCGCCGGGGCGCGGGGCCTGCACGTCGGCCGGCAGCGCGAAGTGCACGAGCCGGTTGTCCGGAGCGCGTCCCGACAGGCGCTGCGTCGCGGTGTCCTTGCGCCCCTCCCCCTCGGCGACGAGGACCTCCAGGGTGCGCCCCACCTGCTTGGCGTTCTCCTCGTAGGTGATGCGGTCCTGCAGCTCGGTGAGCCGCTCGTAGCGCTCCTGCACGACCTTCTTCGGGATCTGGTCGCCCATCGTCGCCGCCGGGGTGCCCGGCCGCGGGGAGTACTGGAACGTGAAGGCGCTGGAGAAGCGGGCCTGCTCCACGACGTGGAGCGTCTGCTCGAAGTCCTCGTCGGTCTCGCCGGGGAAGCCGACGATGATGTCGGTCGTGATGGCCGCGTCCGGGATGGACGAGCGGACCCGGTCGATGATCCCCAGGAAGCGCGACTGCCGGTAGGAGCGGCGCATCGCCTTCAGGACGCGGTCCGAGCCGGACTGCAGCGGCATGTGCAGGCTGGGCATGACGTTCGGCGTCTCGGCCATCGCGTCGACCACGTCGTCGGTGAAGCTGGAGGGGTGCGGGCTGGTGAAGCGCACGCGCTCCAGGCCCTCGATGCCGCCGGTGGCCCGCAGCAGCTTGCCGAAGGCGAGCTTGTCGCCGAACTCCACACCGTAGGTGTTGACGTTCTGGCCCAGCAGGGTCACCTCGAGGACGCCCTCGCCGACCAGGGCCTCGATCTCGGCCAGCACGTCGCCGGGGCGGCGGTCCTTCTCCTTGCCGCGCAGGCTCGGCACGATGCAGAAGGTGCAGGTGTTGTTGCAGCCCACCGAGATGCTGACCCACGCCGCGTACGGCGACTCGCGCCGCGTCGGCAGCGTGGAGGGGAACGTCTCGAGCGACTCCAGGATCTCGACCTGGGCCTCGGCGTTGTGCCGGGCGCGTTCGAGCAGCGCCGGCAGCGAGCCGACGTTGTGGGTGCCGAACACGACGTCGACCCACGGCGCCTTGCGGACGATCTCCCCGCGGTCCTTCTGGGCCAGGCAGCCGCCGACGGCGATCTGCATGCCCGGCCGGCGCTCCTTGACGGGGGCGAGGTGACCGAGGTTGCCGTACAGCTTGTTGTCGGCGTTCTCGCGCACGGCGCACGTGTTGAAGACGACGACGTCCGGCTCGACCGGACCCTGCGAACCCGTCTCGTCGAAGCGGACGTAGCCCGCGTCCTCCAGCAGCCCGGACAGGCGCTCGGAGTCGTGGACGTTCATCTGGCAGCCGAAGGTGCGCACCTGGTAGGTGCGCTGCTGCTCGAGGGTGGGGGCCGTCGTCGTGCTCATCGCCCTCCAGTCTAGGTGACCCCGAACCGGCGGACGGGAGTCTCTTTCGGATCACGATGTAGCCCAGCTGCGCGGCGTACCTGTGGGCAGACTGAACGCTGCTGTACGGTCCAGCGGCATGAGTGACCACGTGCAGGCCTCTCGACCGGCACCGCGCACCGACCGACGTCCCCTCGTCCGACTCGAAGGGGTGCAGAAGCACTTCGGCGCCCTGCACGTGCTCAAGGACATCGACCTGACGATCGCCGAAGGCGAGGTCGTCGTGGTCATCGGCCCGTCTGGTTCGGGCAAGTCGACGCTGTGCCGGACGATCAACCGGCTGGAGACCATCGACTCCGGCCGCATCACCATCGACGGCAAGGACCTGCCCGCCGAGGGCAAGGGACTGGCCAAGCTCCGTTCCGACGTGGGGATGGTCTTCCAGTCCTTCAACCTGTTCGCCCACAAGACGGTGCGCGAGAACGTCACCCTCGGACCGATCAAGGTCCGCGGGGTCTCCGCCGCCGAAGCCGGCAAGCGCGCCGACGAACTCCTGGCCCGTGTCGGCCTCGCCTCCCAGGGCCCGAAGTACCCCGCGCAGCTCTCCGGCGGTCAGCAGCAGCGCGTCGCCATCGCCCGCGCGCTGGCGATGGACCCCAAGGTGATGCTGTTCGACGAACCGACGTCGGCCCTCGACCCCGAGATGATCAACGAGGTGCTCGACGTCATGGCCGGCCTGGCCAAGGAGGGCATGACCATGGTCGTGGTCACGCACGAGATGGGCTTCGCCCGCCGCGCCGCCGACCGCGTCGTGTTCATGGCCGACGGCCGGATCCTCGAGGACACCGACCCGGAGACGTTCTTCACGGCGCCCGAGCACGAGCGCGCCAAGGACTTCCTGTCGAAGATCCTCACCCACTAGCCGTTCCGCCGCGCTCCCGCGTGGTCACCCGCGAGACACGACGAGAAACCCAACAGGAGGCACCACCCATGAGGAAGTTCCGCACTGCAGCCCTTGCCGGTGTGGCGACCGCAGCTCTGGCGCTCACCGCCTGCGGCGGCGGCGGCGAGCTGTCCGGCGACGACGCCGCGGAGCAGCCCACCGCCGAGGCCAGCGCCACCTTCGAGGCCGGCACCAAGATGGCCGCGATCAACGAGGCCGGCACCATCAAGATCGGCACGAAGTTCGACCAGCCCGGTTTCGGCCTGGCCAACCTCCAGAACGTCCCCGAAGGCTTCGACGTCGACGTCGCGGAGTACATCGCCGCCAAGCTCGGCGTCCCGGCCGACGGGATCACCTGGGTGCCCTCGCCCAGCGCGCAGCGCGAGGACCTCATCGTCAACGGCGACGTCGACATGGTCGTGGCGACGTACACGATCAACGACGCCCGCAAGGAGCGCATCACGTTCGCGGGGCCGTACTACGTCGCCGGCCAGCAGATCATGGTGGCCGCCGACAACACGACGATCACCGGCCCGGAGAGCCTGAAGGCCAACCCGGACCAGAAGATCTGCTCGGTCACCGGCTCGACCCCGGCCGAGAACATCCGCGAGTACCTGGCCGACCCGAGCCAGCTCGTCGAGTTCGCCGGGTACAGCGACTGCGCCGCCCAGCTGGAGAGCGGTCAGGTCGCCGCCGTGACGACCGACAACGTCATCCTCACCGGCCTGGTCGCGAACTCCGACGGCGCCTTCAAGCTCGTCGGCGAGCAGTTCACCGAGGAGCCGTACGGCATCGGCATCACCAAGGGCGACACCGCGTTCTGCGAGTTCATCAACACCACGCTGCAGGAGATGTCCGAGGACGGCTCCTACGAGGAGGCGTGGAACGCGACCGCAGGCCAGTACGAGGGCACCGAGGTCCCGACGCTGCCGGCCGCCGACCCCTGCGTCTGATCCCGTCCACCACCCGTGGGGGGGGGGGGGGGGGGGGGGGGGGGCCCCCCCCCCCCCCCCCCCCCCCCCCCCCCCCCCCCCCCCCCCCCCCCCCCCCCCCCCCCCCCCCCCCCCCCCCCCCCCCCCCCCCCCCCCCCCCCC